>CAYGRQ010000019.1:0-10276 GCA_964352325.1 uncultured Pseudomonadales bacterium | reverse complement strand
GAGAAAATCATCGAACTTCTAAAACAACTAATCGTTCGACCTGATGAAAATAAATTCCGAGAAGTTTTTAAAGGAACGTTCGGCACTGAATTAGACTACGGCGCATTCAAGGTAAGGATAAAATAACTTGTCCATGATCAACAGAGACAATTTGCCACTAGAAAAATCTTATCCCACCATGGACGCGACTCTCAAGTGCCGCGTCAAGCGACTCAGCAAAAATTGATACGATTCGGTCAACATCATCACCTTTTGCGTGTGCCTCGCAAACGAACCACGGTTCACGCGAGTCTGGCTCTGGCATGGCGCCACGGGCGTGCATTCCTACCGCCACCGCGTCATACAATTCGTGATCGGTATCCGCCCACTGGCGATACTCCGTCGGTGCCTTTTCGGCAAATATTGTTCCAAACATCGAGGGGTGGCCGGTAAACACGTGCGGCAATCCCCGCCGCTTTATTACCTCGGAAAGACCAGCCTGGATGCGTTCACCCGTCTTCTGAATTGTTTCCAAAGCATCGGTATCACGGAGAATCGTCAGTGTCTTTACTGTTGCCGCCGCCGCTACACGGTTTCCAGCGTACGTTCCGCCGTGACTTACCTTATCCGGAAGAACACTCATGGCCTCCTCTGTACCGGCAAATGCCGCAGCTGGATAACCGTTTCCCATCGCCTTTCCATATGTGGCCAAATCCGGCGTTATCCCAAAGAACTCGGCCGCGCCACCCTTACCGAAGCGGAAGCCCGTCTTTACCTCGTCGAAGATGAGGAGTGCGCCGAACTCTTTCGTTAAAGCCCGGATCGCTTCATGAAATCCCGGTTGCGGCATAATTCCTTGGGCATTACCCAGCACTGGCTCGATAATAATTGCCGCGATATCGTCCCCCTCGCGTTCAAAGATCCGACGCAAGACGTCAAGCGCGTTATACCGGGCCGGGATCATCGTCTTGGTGACGGCTTCGGGAATCCCACGGCCCCAAGCCAAGGCGACCGGGTTCTCGTCCGGTCCCAACCCTACCATTTGATTCGGGTTCGGAGTCACACTCACCAAGGCATAGTCGTGAACCCCATGATACTGACCCTCAAACTTGACAATCTTCGTCCTCCCGGTCACGGCGCGGGCGACGCGCATCGCGTGCATCGTCGCCTCAGTCCCCGAGACCGTCATCCGTGCCCTCTCCGGCCAACCATTAAGCTCACACAAAAGTTCCATCGCCCGGACCTCATCCTCAGAAGTCAGCGAGAAACTGACTCCCCGTCGCATCCGTTCGTTCACATAATCATCAACCCGTTCATCCGCGTGGCCCAGAATCACCGGCCCATAGCCCAAGCGCAAATCGATATATTCATTGCCGTCGAGATCCCAAATATGGGACCCCTTACCCCGATCAATATAGACGGTGTTCTCGCCCCAAGCCCGAAAATTAGAATTGGTACCACCGGGCAGTGTCCGCTTCGCTCGGGTGTACATCTCGCTCTGAATAGTGCGTTCCAACTTAAGTATTTCTCGCATACCTGCAATCATATACCCAAATAGACAAATCCGACTGCTATAGTTATCTCATGGCCAAAGATAAATACACCGCCACCTGGGTCTCCCATTCTTCGCTATCCGATTTTGGCAGCTGCCCCCGGGCTTATTTCCTGAAAAACGTTTACCGTGACCCCAAAAGCAATCATAAAATCCAGCTGGTCACCCCGCCGCTTTCGCTGGGGTCGGCTGTCCATGAAGTCCTCGAGTCCCTTTCGGTCTTACCCACCAAAAATCGCTTCCGCGAGCCGCTCCTGACCAAATTCGAAACCGCTTGGAGCAAAATCAGCGGCCGACGGGGTGGCTTTTTCGACATCGAAACCGAATATCGCTACAAACAGCGGGGAATCAAGATGCTTAAAACAGTTGACGACAATCCGGGTCCGCTGCTGAACCTGGCCGTCAAAATCGATATGGACTTGCCCTATTTTTGGCTCTCCGAAGACGACAACATCATCCTCTGCGGCAAGATCGACTGGCTGGAATACCTGGAAGACAAGGACAGCGTTCACATCATCGACTTTAAAACCAGTAAAAGCGAGGAAAACCCCAACTCCCTCCAGTTGCCCATCTACCATCTGCTGGTCACCCACTGCCAAAAAAGAAAAGTCACCAAAGCCAGCTACTGGTATCTCGACACTAGCGCCACCCCGGTTGAAAAGACCTTGCCCGATCTCAAAGAAAGCGGGCAAAAAATCAGCAAACTGGCCAAACAAGTTAAGCTCGCCAAGCAGCTGGAACGCTTCAGGTGTCCCACCGATGGCTGTCGCCACTGCCAACCGCTGGAAAAAATTATCGCTGGCCGAGCCGAGTTTGTCGGTATTAGCGATTTTGGTCAAGACAGGTATGTCCTGCCCTTCAAGGGCGAGGAAAAGCGGGAGGGGATTGTCCTCTGAATCATTTTTTGCTAAAATCAAAGCTAAATCATGGCTAAATTCCACCGCATCAATCAATACATCAAGGCCGACTCAGTCAGGGCGATTGGGCCAGATGGCGCCCAGTTGGGCGTCATGAGCCTGGCTGAAGCTCTCGCCAAGGCCAAAGATCTGGGCGTTGACGTCGTCGAAGTCGCCGAAACTGCCAAGCCGCCGGTCGTCAAACTAATCGAGTTTTCCAAGTTCAAATACCAGGAAAGCAAAAAAGAAAGAGCCGGTCTGGCCGGGGCCCAGGAAACAAAGCAGATTATCCTTAAACCCTTTATGGCTGAAAACGACCTCCAAGTTAAACTCAACCGAATCAAAGAAATCCTCTCGGATGGCGATAAAGTGCGCCTCGTGGTAAAATTCAAGGGTCGCGAAATTACCAAGAAGGAATTCGGTGACAAAATCATGGCTCGTGCCCTGGAAATTCTTGCTGGCGTCGCCTCGATCGAACAAGCACCAAAAATGCTGGGCAAGCTGATTATCGCCCAAATCAAACCTAAAAAGTAATGGCTACCAAAATTAAGAACAAGACCAGAAAAATCGTCTATAAACGATTTAAAATCACGGCCACCGGCAAGATTATGCGCCGCATGCCGACCATGAGACATCTCCGCCGCAAAAAATCAATGCGCCAGATCAGGCGTTACCGAAAATACATCGAAGTCACCGGCATCCTCGCCAAGAAGATTAGATCAATGTTGCATTTTAAATAAAGTACTAAATCAAAATGCCCCGAACAAAAACCGGAACCGTCAGACGCACCAGCCACAAAGAAATCCTCGCCGCCAACAAGGGCTATCGCATGGCCAAGCATAAGCTTTACAAGGTCGCCAAAGAAGCCTACCTCCATGCCGGCCAATACGCCTACATCGGTCGCCGTTTGAAGAAACGTGATTTTAGAACCCTTTGGATCAGTCGTATCACCGCCGCCCTGAAGGGACAGAAGAATCCGATTTCCTATTCCAAATTCATCAAGGGTATGCTCGACAAGAAGATTAGCCTCAATCGCAAATCCCTGAGCGAAATGGCCGTCAAGTTCCCGGAAGTTTTTTCCGCCGTTTTCAAATTTACTATCTCCAAATAGTCCGTTCGCGGAGAACGATGAACCTAGACAATATCCTAAAACAAGCAGCCGCTGAGACTGCAACAGCTGGAACAATCACCGAACTTGAGAAAATTGAAACCAAGTATCTTGGTAAAAAGGGTGAACTCAATCAATACTTTGACCGGTTAAGCAAAGAAGAAAAACCTAGCCAAGGAAAAACATTCAACCTTGCCAAGATGAAAACCGGCCAGCGAATCGAAGACCGGAAAAGCGAACTGATCAAAAAAACAGAAAGCGAGCAATTCGACGTCACCGTCCCCGGAATTCAACCCCCCAACGGTCATCTTCATCTCGTCACCCAGGCCATCCGGGAAATCACTGACATCTTTACCCATATCGGCTTTATTCGTCGCCGCTATCCCGAGATTGATACCGACTGGTATGCCGCCGAAGGTCTGAATATTCCCAAGGACCATCCGGCTCGTGACGACCAGGAAACCTTTTATCTTTCCGAAAATGTCGTCCTCACCCCCCATACCAGCAATGGCCAACTGCGCGAAATGGAATTGATGAAGAAGCCGCCCATCAAGATGATCAATATCGGCAAGACCTACCGCCGCCAGATTGACGTCTCCCACACGCCGATGTTCCACCAGTTTGAGGGTCTGATGATTGATAAAGGCATTAACATCACCCACCTTATCGGCGTCGGTAACTACTTCGTCCAAAACTACTTCGGCCCCGATCGGAGGATCCGTCTCCGCCCCCACCACTTCCAATTCACCGAGCCCAGTTTCGAAATCGACATTACCTGCGGTGTCTGTCAGGGTATCGGTTGTCGGCTTTGCAAAGCCGGTTGGCTGGAGCTTGGCGGCGCCGGCATGGTCCATCCCACTGTTTTGAAAAATGGCGGCATCGACCCGACTAAGTACTCCGGCTTCGCTTTTGGCTGGGGCGTCGAGCGGGTGTTGGCCATGAAGTACGACCTGCCCGACATCCGCAATATCTACACCACCGATTTACGCATCCTCAATCAGTTTTAACTATGGACATCAAACTTCCCGATTCCACCCTCAGAAAATACCTCCTCACCAAAGCCTCGGCCGAAAAGATTGCCGAAGCCCTAACTCTCTGCGGTCCCTCCGTCGAGCGGCTTCACCAAGTCACCGGCAACTATGTCTACGACATCGAAGCGATCACTAACCGAGTCGATAGCGCCTCCGCCTTCGGTATCGCCCGTGAAGCCGCCACCATTCTGCCGTTTTTTGGCATCAAAGCCAAGCTAGTTAACAGTCCCTACGACATCAAGGCCTCTGATCTGCCCGAAAGAAGATCCAAAAAACTACCTCTCGCGGTCGAGATCAAAGACCAAACTCTGGTCAAACGCTTTGCCGCCATCGTCCTCGACAATCTCACCGTCAAAGACTCGCCCCAGGAAATAAAAGAAGAACTCGAACTGGCCGGGGAGCGATCTTTAAATAACTTGGTTGATATCACCAACTACCTCACTCTTTGCTTCGGTCAACCGGTCCACCTTTTTGATTACGACAAAATCCGGGGGGCAAAGATGATCCTTCGCGAAAGTAAAAAGGGGGAGAGGATAACTACCCTCGATGACCGGACCCACAGCCTGCCTGGGGGCGACATCGTGATCGAAGATGGTGCCGGTCGCCTGATCGACCTCTGCGGCATCATGGGCGGCAAATTAAGCGAGGTTGATGAGAACACCAAACGGGCCGTTCTTTTTGTCCAGACCTACGAACCCAAAAGAATCAGGCGGACCTCCCTTTATACTCAAGAGAGAACTCTGGCCGCCCAAATCTTTGAAAAACAGCCGGACAGCCGCCTGGTCATCCCCACCCTTATCGAAGGCGTCAGACTGTTGGTCAAATATGCCGGTGCCAAAATCGCCGGCGATTCACTTGATCTTTATTTTCAGAAACCGGAAAAGAAAACTGTCAAACTGGATCTAAAACAAGTCAACGACCTAATCGGCTACAAATTCGACGCCAAGACCACAAATTCCATCCTTACCGGTTTGGGTTTCATGGTTAAAAAACTTTCGCTCACCGCTTTTGAAGTCAACGTTCCCTCGTGGAGGGTCCATGATGTCACCATTTGGCCGGATCTGGCCGAGGAAATCGCCCGTGTCTACGGCTACTTCCGCCTGGAGGGTAAATTGCCCGTCTCAGCCTATCTCACCACCGCCACCGACCCGCTGCTTGAACTTGAATACCAGGCCAAGAACTATCTCGCCGATCTCGGCTTTAGTGAAATCTTTAACTATTCCCTCATCAACCGGGAGATCTTTGCCAAAAGCCGGCTGGATATCGGCCATTCTCTCTCCCTCGCCAACCCCCTGACTTCGGAGTTCGAGTACCTGCGCCGCTCCCTCATCCCGAGCCTCCTCATGGACCTCGCCAACAACCAGGGTAAGATTGATCTGCCCATCAGGATCTTCGAACTGGCTAATATATATTTAGCCGACGAGCATTACCCCAAGGAACTGCCCGATGAACAACCAATCTTGGCTTTCGCCACCCAAGGTCTCGATTATCGCTCCGCCAAAGGTTATCTCGAAGCCCTGCTCGCCAAATTTCGCCTCCAAAATTTAACTTTCATGCCCCTGGGCGAAGAGGGCGGCCCCTGGCAGCCAAACCAAACGACCGAGGTCTACTCCGGCAAACACTTCCTCGGCGTCTTTGGCGCTATTAAACCAGCTGTCAAATCGGCTTTCAGTCTAAAGGCTGATGTTTACCTGGCCAATCTCGATTTTCGCGCCCTCGCCTCTCTGGCCAACACCGCCTATAGCTACACCCCGATCTCCGACTACCCGGATATGATCGAAGACGTAACCATCGACTCAAAGAAGACGATCGGTCAGTTAATTCAATTAATCAAAGCGGAGAACAAATTGATCACCAAGGTTATCTATCAGGATTCTTTGAAAAACAAACATACCTTCACCATTCACTTTAATAATCCAAAGAGGAATCTAACCCAGGCAGAAGTCAACCACATCAAAAGAAACCTGTCCCCCCACATCACGTAAACTCAAAGAGTTTCGCCATTCAAAGCCGCAATCACTCGATCACGAGTAAAACCAAAAGACACTATTTCTTTGACAACCATCGATCTGAAATCGGCACTCGCATATTCTTTCAGCCCTTTGATGGTAATATACGGAGCCTGACCCCTGACGGGTTTGAGGGTGGGATGTTTGGCTAATTTATGTCCACCTTTCCCTCTGTCTGAATCGATTTCAAATCCCAAAATGACAAGCGCCCTTTCGAGTTCCTTACATCCATACACCGGAATCCTAGGCATAATACGGAGTAAATGGGATAAATTCTCTAGAAGAAAGACGGTCTTTCTTCACCTTTTTCTCTTTAACTACTATCTTCTTAGTCCTGGGAACGTATAAAAAATCAACTTTCTGAGCTACTTTTCTGGGAACATTAAAGTAGGTTAATGTCATATCATTAAGCACGCCAATAAATTCTCCGATATTTTCTGCGTAGGTAATACAGCCAGGGTAGTCTGGCAATTTGATGGTAAAACCGCCCAAAGAATCTTTCTTTACGACCACCTTTAACGAAGCGGGCAGCTTGTACTTCTCCTGAATTGATTGTTGGGACATGACTAATTTATACCACATAAGGAGAACAAAAGGCAGTCAGTGGCTTAGGTGACAGCTATAAAAGCTAGATGGTCGGGGAGGGAGTCGGAGTTACAGTCGGCGTAGGAGACGGGGTAACAAAATCCTGATTGATGGCAAACTCCGTGGTCTGTTCGGCCGTATTGCCGTCAGAATTTTTTGCTACGATGCGGACGGTGTAATTGCCGATCGACAGACTAAAAGTTTTCCGGTAGGGGAGCGAGGTAAACGTCTGCTCCAGGTTACCATCCAAATACAACTCGGCCCATTCCACACTCTTATCGCTAAGGACATCGAATCGGATTTTAATCGTGCCACCATCGGTTCGGCTCCTTGAAGTGGGGTTAGTGATATTGACCGAGATCGAGTTACCGCTTTCGCAATACTCGGTCGGGATTTTGAAGCGGGGATCGGCCGATTTCGTCGCCACCCAGCCATCAATCGCTTTTTGCCACAAATCGCGGTCAGTTAACGGGTCTTTCTCGGCCATGACAATTATCTCGCGCCAATCAAAGTTTTCCTGCGCCACCTGGACCGCATTCGCCAGCTTATCATTCTGCCCCTTACAGACCTGAATTCTCTTATGAACTGGATCATCACCCGAAGGTACGGTGCCGTCGATAAACCATTCTTTGTAACTGGGAAAACCGTCGTGAGCTGGGTAACCGCTGATTTTGTCGACCTCCACCTCCGAAACCCCGGCCGGTTTACCGAAAGGCCGATCGGGCGTCTTGCTCAAAACCTCCAGCATTTCCCGCCGCCAAATCGGCGCCGCCCCGGAAACACCGCTGGCCACGTTTTTCATTTGCTTGTTGTCGTTATTGCCCACCCAAACCCCCACCACCGCGTCCCGGCTCCAACCAATCGTCCAGTTATCGCGCAGGTCGTTGGTCGTACCGGTCTTGACCGCTACCGCCCGGCTACCCAAGTTCAAATACGAGTTGACGCCGAAGGTTAATAGGCGAGCAGTGTTATCTGACAGGATCGAGTTAATTAGGAAGGCCACTTTTTCGTCCACTACTTTCTCCGGCGCCGACGGTCGGTGTTCAAACAAGGTCTTGCCGTTCTTGTCTACCACCTTCAAGATCGCCACCGGCGTCACTTTCATGCCGCCGTTGGCAAAGGTGCCATAGGCCGCCGCCAGGTCAAGCAAGCGGACCTCGCCACCACCCAAAGCCATTGACAGACCGAGTCGCGCCAGAGTTTCTTTTGTCGGCTCCAAGGTCCCGATTCCCAGCCGGTAGCCGGTGGTCAAAACATCGCGCACCCCGGTTAAAGCCAATAGCTTGACGGCCGGCACGTTCAGGGAATTGCCCAAAGCTTCCCGCAGTTTCACCGGTCCCTTTTCTTTTTCATCATAGTCTCTGGGCATATAGGGCGTATTTTCGTCCTTGCCCGGAAACTCGGTCACCACATCGGAAAGCATGGTCGCCGGCGTAAAGCCTTTAGCAAAAGCGGTCGCGTAAACGATCGGCTTGATCGACGATCCCGGCTGACGCAACCGGGTCGTCACGTTTACCTGACCGTCAATATCGGTATCAAAATAACCCCTCGAGCCCACCATCGACAAAATCTGACCGTTTTTCGGATCCAGAATGATGCTCGCCCCATTACTGATTAAAAGCGTCTTCTCCACCTTGGCGATTTCTTCGGCCACAATCTTTTCCGCCGCTTCCTGAAGCGGTAGGTCCAGGGTCGTCGTCACTTTCAAACCACCCGCCTCCAATATCCCCGGTCCCAACATCTCGGTCAGCCTTTCCTTAACGTACATCACAAAATGGCCGGCTTTTAAACTGGTCGAATTAGCCTTAAATTCAACCGTCTCCAAAGCATCGACTACCTGCTTCTCGGTCGAGGCGTCAATATAGCCGTCCTCGCGCATTCTTCTGGCCACCTCGCGCGCCCGAGTCACATACGCCCTCGAGTCTTTCGAAAGGAAGGGAGAGTAACGGGAGGGGGCCTGAGGAATCCCGGCCAAAATGGCGCTTTCGACCAAATTCAACTCGCTGGCTTCTTTGCCAAAATACATTTCCGCCGCTGCCGCCACCCCCCGGGCCGCACCGCCATAGGGGGCCTCGTTCAGGTACATTTGTAAGATTTCATCCTTCGTAAAGCGGCGCTCGATCCGCAGCGCCAAAATAAACTCCCGCATTTTCCGCGTTAACGTCCGTTCGTTCGTCAGCAGGATCATTTTGACCAACTGCTGGGTCAGCGTCGAACCACCGATCAACCGCTGGCTGAAAATGACGTTTTTCAAAATCCGAACCGACGCCAGGGGATCAAAACCGCTGTGTTTATAAAAATCCTTGTCCTCAATCGCAATCGTGGCGTTCTTTAGGTAATCAGGCACCCCAACTAGGGGAGTAAACTTCCGGTTCTGGTCCTCATACAAGTCATACAGGACTTCTGCCCCGGTCCGGTCCAAAATGACGCTACTAAAACCGGTCCGTCTGACAATCTTATTGGGGTCCGGCAGATCGCGCGAAAACCAGACTACCAAACCGACAAAAGAGAGCGTTCCCAAAATAACCGCTAAAAAGACCAACTTGCCCCAATTAAGGCGCTTTGTAAAAGCCGGTAAGGTTGGCAGCCGAAAACGCCGTCGCCGATAACTACCTGTAGCCATAGCCTCTATCTTAGATGGCGGCTTTGATATAATCAAACCGATGCTCTTCACCAAGAAAAAAAGGAGAATTTTCACCATTCTGATCGTCCTCGGGTCGCTGATACTGGTGATTTCCTCATTGGCGCCGCTATTCTATGGCTTCTAACGAGTCGCTTTCTGCCGCCGCATCCGTCGCCGCTATCCCCGGCATCGGCCCGACTTATTCCCACAAGCTGTCCCGCCTGCAGATTGCCTCGGTTCGTGACCTGCTCCATCACTACCCCTCCCGTTTCCTTGATTATCGAAAGCAGACTGCCATCAATGAAATCAGACCGAAAACTGATGTTAGTTTCTTGGCTACCCTAGGCGAAGCTAAACGGTTTAACACCAAAAGCGGTAAGTCGGTCACGACCGTTACTGCCGAGGACCGGACCGGAAAAATAAACCTGACTTGGTTTAATAATCCCTACATCGGCCGCCTGATCAAGCCGGGGGAAAAGTATCTGATCGCCGG
>CAYGRQ010000018.1:0-10404 GCA_964352325.1 uncultured Pseudomonadales bacterium | reverse complement strand
GCCCCATGTCGAAAAAACCAATTCTTTCCGCGTGTAAAAAATGATGCGCCAGTCTCTCCCGATCGGGAGACACCAAACTCCGGGTCAGATATTTTTCGTCCGCGTAAATGGGAAAACCCAGGTGCGCCAAATGAACCCGAATCTGGTGAGTCCGACCCGTTTTCGGATAAAGCCGGGCCAGGCTGGTCCGTCGATAATATTTCTCCACCTTCCAGGTAGTTTCCGCCATCTTACCGCTATACTTTA
This sequence comes from uncultured Pseudomonadales bacterium, assembly GCA_964352325.1. Taxonomy (GTDB): domain Bacteria; phylum Patescibacteriota; class Microgenomatia; order UBA1400; family MFAQ01; genus 2-01-FULL-50-23. The sequence goes on along the minus strand of CAYGRQ010000018.1, from coordinate 10,158 downwards.
TTTCCCACTTTTCCCGATCATGGCGGCTGCGGGCCAAAGGCAGGCGGATCGTTCCCTCACCCGGCAGTAAGTGACCATGGACCAAGGCTAGATATTCTTTTTTCACTTCCCTGGTTTTAAATTGCGCCAACAGCGCCGTTAAAGCTTTCGGGTTCTTGGCAATAACCAAACAGCCACTCGTTTCCTTATCCAGCCGGTGCGCCACCCCCGATCTGCGAATAAATATTTCCTCTCGGGGAGAGGGTGTCGGGAACCACGGCTGTCTCTCCGCCCAGTCCTGAACCGTCTCGCCCTTGATCGATTCGGCCCGATTGACGACCACCAAGGCGGGCTTGTTTACTACCAGGATATCGTCATCCTCCCAAAGTATCGTCAAATCAAGATTAGCCATACAACTCCAAGTGTAATCGAAATATCAGCTAGATTAAACCACAATGGTCCCCAGTGAAAATAATCCCAAACATAACCAAACGTCATTCTGGACAACCCATTTGCCAACCCTCCCGCGACGATTAACCACCAGCCCATCCCCTTCAATCGGTGCAGAACCAGCAATCCAAAAATCAAACCCACCAATACCAGATAAAAATAACTCGGCAATCCCGCTCCTAAACCAAAAGAAAAGCCAAGATTTTTCACCTTTTCCCTTCAATCTCTTTCTCGCAAACTACACAAAATTCCGCCGTCGGTTTGACCGCTAACCGGTCGGTGTCAATCATCTGGCCACATCTTTCACACGTTCCATAGCGGCCAATCTTGACCCGAGTTAAGGTCTTGCGGATGTTAATTAGGGACCTGGTTATCTCATTTCTGATCGCCAAGACCCGATCATGGTCCACCTGTTCGGCCACATCGGCGTCGACCGAATTGTCCGCTTCTCGTTGTCTGCCTTTGAAGGGGTCCTCCTTCTTTAGAGAAACCTTAACCTTCACCAACCTTTTCTCTTCTCCCCGAAGATAGTTTAAAAGCGGCTGCAACACATTGCTCGGAAATTGTACCGACGTCTTAATCTTCGTGGTTGTTTCTGTCTTCGCTTTCATTTTGTTGTCCTAGTGTACCACCTGCCAATTACGGGAAGCAACTTGACATCATGGGCTAAACTTCGACCGGATCGTAGATAGATAATGACCATCCCCAAGACCAGTTCAAAAAGACCAAACGCCATCGAACTCGCCTTAAAAAAGGGCCAGCTGTTCGCCAGCATCATGACGAACCCAGAAAGAATTAGAAAACTACCAAAGATGAAGCCGTGTCTGGCCTGGGTCCGTCGAAAACGGTACCAAGAAAAAGTCCGGTATTCCTTCTCCAACCGCCACAGCCAGACAAAAACTAAAAGCAACACCAGCGCCTGAAGCAGTTCCATCGGTAACTGCCAAACCAGGTGAATCTCGCCCGAAAATACCCGGCCCAAGCGCTCAAAAGCCATCGCCCCCGGTAAGCCTAAACCCAACAAATCCAAGCCTTCATAATATTTGATCTCTTCCCTCCGGGCCAAGATAAAGACCGCCACAACCAAACCGATCACTAGCCCCAGGTAGTTATAGCCCGGGTAATCAGACAGCAGGACCACTCTCAAAAAATTAAGTCTAAAGACCGAGAAATGTTCGATCACAAAGGCTAGCCGCGCAAACAACCAACCAGAGGCCCCGGAAAGGAGACACAGATCGTAGAGCGTCTCGGGGGTATAGCGAAACTCCAAGCCCTTTTTGTAGATCACGAAACAATACCACAGGTAGGCAACCACTAGAAAAAAACTTAGGGTAAAAACCGACAACCGACCGACACTTATCAGAATCTCGTTCACCGCTATAGTATACTAAACTTCACCCTATGCTTTCGATCGCCCACGCCGCCACCGGCGCCTTCATCGCTACCAAGATTACCAATCCCGCTTTCTCCGTCCCCCTCATTGTCGTCTCTCACTTTGTCGAAGACTATATCCTCCACTGGGACGTCGGCCAGGGCCTGACCAAGAAAATCAAGAGCCATAAAGCCGCCTTCTTTCAGGAACTGACGATTGATTTTCCCGCCTCGATCCTTATTGTTTTCTTTTTCTTTCAGTCCGGCCAACCGTTCTCTTGGTTGCCCTGGCTGGGTTGGTTTGTCGGCCTGCTGCCCGACTTTCTCGAATTTCCCTATCTTTTCCTCGGCTGGCGCTTCTTCCCCATCAAACAACTGGCCGCCATTCATAAGTATTTTCATCACAGTACCCCCGAAAAAATTAAAGGCCTCATCCCCCAAATCCTTCTCCTCATCCTGATCTATATCTTCCGCTGATTATTCATTCACCCGACCAATATAGGTGCCCTCTTCGGTGTTGATCTTGACCTTGTCCCCTTTCTTGATAAACAGCGGCACCATCACGGTTAGACCACTGGCTACCGCGACCGGCATGGTCAAGTTCGAGACACTATCGCCCTTCTCCCAGTGCTCGGCTTCGGTGACCTCCATCACCACCGCCGCCGGGATTTCTACCCCCAAAATTTTTTCCCCCCAGAACAGCACCCAGGCCTTTTCCCCTTCAATCAAGTAACTAGCATCACCTCCGAGGACCGGCAAAAGTATTTCCGTTTGTTCAAAACTAATCGGATCCATGAAATAGGCCTTGTCTTCATCGCGGTAAAGATACTGCAGATGTTTCTTCTCCAAAGAAATATCTTCTACCCGATTTCCGGATTGAAAGCTCTTGGTCACAATTGACCCGCTAAACAAGTTTCTCGCCTTCACTTTGATCGTCGCCCCACCCCGACCCATCTTGATAAAGTCGTATTTGAGTACCCTCCAGGGCGCCTTATCCTCGGTAAAGGTCACCCCCACTTTCAGTTTATTGACATCAATCATACGGGCTATATTCTATCTCATCTTAGACCTGACCAACAGAAACTCTCCTGGGGAGACAATCTTCACCCCTTTTATTTTTCCTTGCAATACCAACAAATGCTTTTTGTCCAAAGTGACCAAAACATCGCAATCTTCCTGCTCATAGGACGCCAATACGTGAGCATCACCATGATCAGAGACAAACGGATAATATTTCTCCACGACCCCCTCTTGCGGTGACCTAGACACATTGTTAGTGAAAATCTTTAGAACTTTCGATTCCACCTTTTTTTCCGCTATACTAATTTTTAGAGAATGTCTTAATACTTCGTCAAAGATCAATTCAGAAATTATTCCCCGTATCTTTCCTTCACGCACCAATTTCAAAAGTACCCCCGACGCTCCCGTTTCTGACCTCAAACCGGCTAATACTACCGAAGCATTGAACAATACATTCATTGCAAAATTCCTTTTCGTCTCAACTGCGCACTTTCTTTGTCATCCAGATCAAAAAATTCGCCAACTTCCCGATCGGTGTACTTCCGTGCCGAATAACCAATCACCTGCACTGGCTCAAGTACCAACTTCCCTCCCTCCTTTTTCACTCGGACAAAGCTATTTTCCCCAAAATCGCGGTCGCGAAACCGTCGAGGAATCGTTATTAAACCCCTAGACTGGACCTTAATAATTTCTTGATAATCACTTCGCAGTTGAATCATACTTTCAATATTACATGATTCACGAATTTCTGTCAAGTATCAAGTTACCGCAATCGGGTTTATACTATCAATCAGGCCGAGGTGGCGGAACTGGTAGACGCGCGGCTCTCAAAAAGCCGTGATCGCAAGATCATGTGGGTTCGATTCCCTCCCTCGGCACCGGATTTACTTTACCTCTTTCGGTCTACCCCAAAAAACTTGATCTTCTCACCCTTGAAAACCAGACCTACCTGATCCAATGGACCGTTGCGGTGCTTGGCGATGTTTAGTTTGTACTGTTCCAGATTGTTATCATCCGGCTTGTACAGGAACATCACCACGTCCGCGTCCTGTTCGATACTGTTGTGAACGACAATGTCGTTGGCCAGGAAACTAGCGTGCTTCGGCACAGTCGCGTCAAATACTTCGGCCTCTCCCAAATCAACCACTTCTACCACCTCGTCCCAAAAGAGATCTGACTTTGCCAAGTCTGATAGTTTCTTTTCCGGCAAAACCCCGGCGACCTTCATCAGACGTCCTCGACTAAGGCCGTTGTTGTGTCTCTGGGTTCCACTGTATGCCCAACCCAATCGTTTATGAAATTCACGCGTCGACAGACCGCGATTAACTCTGGCCTCCTCTATATCTAGCCAAACATCCTTCGGAATCACGTCCAGATTGGGGTTTTCTTCCAATTTTTCCAGTACCCCCAGAGCTCTTTCCACCCGCGCCTTTCTTATTCCCACTCCTCCGACTATTTTCAAAAACTTCACCTGCTCTGTCTTTCCTTGAATCACCACCTGATATATATCCCCGTAACCCGCCTTCGCCGACCTTGAGATTCGACTAATGATCCCCAGTCTCAACAACAAATGGGCCACCTGTTCCACCAACAATCGGCTATTCGAAGCGTAATACAGTCTCACTTTTGGCCCTTTTAGTTTTGAACTGACGAAGACACACCCATCAGTTGCCCACAAATGTTTCAGAAATAAGGCAACCTTTTCTTTTGTCTGGACAAAAACCATCTCGGGAATTCTCTTCTCTCTGGAGTGTTGGTTAAATACCCCCAGTTCTTCGTCCAGCCATCTGACAATCGGGTTTCTTTTACCTCTAGCTAGTCTGAAGGCCGCAGGTAAGTACAAATGAAACCAAGATTTCTGGGCTACCACCCTTGGCGTCACGGCAAATTCCGCCATCGCCGCCCATTTGACCTCTTCAATTAATTCTGGTTCAGAATTGGTGTAATGCAAGGGCTGACGGGCCAAGTAACAACCGTCACCAATCAGATGCCCCAAAACGATCAGTCGGTCATCGCTCATTTGCCTTTTGACGTCCCCGGACTTCACCCCAATTTCCCTCGCCACACCGATCCGATCACCTATTTCCAACTGGTCAAGTCTCGTCCAACCAGAAACTTTATAAAAAGGATGATTGGCCGAAGCCGTAATCGTCCGGCCGCTCCTAAGCCTCAATTCGAAAACACGTTTCATCCCACTCGAAAACACTCGACTGAACATAGCCGGCACCAATTTCATTGACCCATCCATCGCCCAAATCGGCACATCTGACTGACCAATCAGTTTTTCTATCCGCACTCGCTCCCCCGTATCTCTCCTCGTGATTAAGGTATCGCCCAACAAACAGCCACTCTCGCGTAAATCCGAGAGCTGGGGTATCTTTTCTACCCGGCTCTCGACTGCCCGGGACAACTGAGACACGGCCAAAACCGGAATTCGTAGCTCGCGGGCTAAGTTTTTCAGGCCCTGCGAGATCGCGCCCACCTCCTGGACCCGGCCTTCGTATTTACCGTCCCCCACCACCAACTGCAGATAGTCAACCACCAGCAGTTTAAGGCCCACCTCCGAGTGGAGTCGTCTGGCCTTCGTTCTCATCTGAAGGATTGTCTGCCCGGGAGTATCATCAACATATAACGGCGAGTCGGCCAAGATACCCATCGCCTCCGACAACTTCTCGAAGTCGTCCGGCTTGAGATTTCCCGTCTTCATCTTCCAGGCGTCAATCCCCGCCTGCCCCACCAGCATCCGGTCGACCAACTCCAGGTTGCTCATTTCGAGGGAAAAAATTCCCACCGGAATCTTCTTTTCCACCGCCACAAACTGGGCAATGTTGGTCGCCAGGGCTGTCTTGCCGACACCCGGCCGCGCCGCCAAAATAATCAGATTGCTATCCTGTAAGCCCACCAGCACGTCATCCAGGTCATTAAAGCCGGTCGGTACTCCCCGTAACCCCCCTTCCATCTTCTGCAGTTCGTCCAGCCGGTCAAAACTTTCCGCCAACGCCTCCTTGATCGGGATAAAGGATCGTTTGATATTCTTCTGCGAGAGCGAGAAAACCGCCTTCTCGGCCGTATCCAAAATTGTCGCTAACTCGTTGCTATCGTCAAAAGCCAGTTCGCCCAGCGTTGCCGCCGCCGAAATCATCTGCCGTTTGATATAGGTCTCCTTGACCAGGGCCGCATATTTGACGACATTGGCCGAAGTCGGCACGACATTTGTCAGTTCGGATAGGTAGGCCATCCCCCCGACCCTGATCAAACTTTTATCCTTCTTTAACTTATCGGCAACGGTAACGACGTCGATCGGGTCTCGGTTTTCGTAAAGCGAAATCATCGCCGCGTAGATCAGCCCATGTTTCTCGTTATAAAACATCTCGCTCTTGACCGCTTCGGCCACCTCCACGATCGCGTCTTTGTCGATCAGAATCGCTCCTATTACTGACTTTTCCGCCTCGTCGGAATGCGGCGGGATCCTTAGATTAGCCATTTAAGACCACTACCTCGGTATTATCAGGCAGAGAGTCGGCATCCAATTTCAACTTTTCGATATCCCTTTTCATCACCTCAAACTTGTGGGTTGCCAAGAACTGATCCACCTCCGCCGCATTGTCATAGCCGCAAAGAACCGCGATATACGGCTCTACTTCCTCAATCAGTCTGGCCTTTGCCAGCGGCACGATCAGCCCATCCGACTCTCGCAGTTTTTCCAATGTCTTCTCCTCCAAATCGGTCGGCAAAGCGCAAACATCCGCTATCGCTACTCCATCGGCGCTAATTCGGACCAACTTGTCCTCTTTGTCAGGCGAGATCCGATCGACAATAATGCCCACCCCCCCCCACTCATATTCTCCCTCCTTGTCAACCACAAAAACTTTAGCCCGATTGACCGCTCCGGCCACCATCACGGTGGTAGCGCCGGTATAAACAACTACGTCCGCCCGCTCCTTAGAACTTATCGGATCGACCACCAAGGTCAGGTTTTTGGTCTTAAATTTAAAACTATTTTTGCCAAGAAATGTTATTTCCATAGGATTTAGTTGGTTTTATCTTAACATATGCTATTATCTAACTCGTTATCGCTATGCGTAAAGAAGTAGTCCTCGCTATCATTATCGGTTTGATCCTGGGCGGCATTATTCTCTTTGGTATAAAGATCGCCAATCAGTCCGCCAAAGAAGCCGCCGCTCCGACCACTCCGTCAGGACAAATCGCCTCCCCTACCCCCATTCCGGCCGCCGTCAAAAGCAACCTCAGCCTGACCGAGCCCATCAACCACGCCGTCGTTAATACCAGCTCCGTCAAGATTAGCGGTAAAACCCTCCCCGCTAGCGCCATCGCTATCGAAAGCGAAGCCGACGACGCCCTCCTTACCGCTGATGGGGATGGTAACTTCACCACCGACTTCAAACTCAGCGGCGGTGAAAATCTAATCACGGTCACCGTTCTGCTTCCCGATCAAAAAATCGAAACCGTCGACGTCTCAGTTGTTTATTCCACCGCCAAACTATCTTATCTCACTACCGCTGATCCAACCGACGTACCCATTGCCACCGATAGTCAAACTATCGTCGAAAAAACCTACGAAGACGTTCTCCAAAAAGCCAAGGATAATATCAAGCAAACCGAGGCAGTATTAGACGCAAAGGCAGATCGCAACCGTCTTGTCGGTTACGCCGGGGCCATTACTGATATCAAACAAGGCGTTTTCTCCCTCGACAGCCGCGGTAATACCCTCCAAGTCAGTTACGATACCAAAACTACCATTATCAAAGAAGGTTCCCCCCTCAAACCCGAACTTCTCGCGGTCGGCGATATGACCCTCGTCATCGGTAACCCAACCGGAACAACGGACATCATTGCCGCCAAAAGAATCGTCATCTACCAAGAAATCGCGCCCAAATACATCAAAAAAACGATCTTCTCTCCCATCGTCAAAATCGATACCAAGAAAAAGATTTTAACCCTGAGGGTTGACGACAAAAATCAGGAGGTTTCTCTGGGAAAATTGATTAAATTCGATCTGACTACTCTTACCCTTGACCAAAAAGTCTTCGGCATCATCATGACCGGTGTCAACAGTAGCATCACCACCCTCATCCAAGGAAAAATTTTCTAGCATATAATCAAACCATGACCGGCAAAATTCAAACCCTTAAGGGTTTTCGGGATTTCCTTCCCGAACAAGCAAAAAAACGTCAGTGGTTAAAGAAAAAAATTGAAGAGACTTTCGAACTCTGGGGCTACGACCCGCTCGAAACCCCCACTCTCGAACCGCTGGAGCTTTTTGCCGGCCAAATCGGCGAAGACGAAAAACTCTTCTTCAAGTTCCAGGACAATGCCGGACGCGATGTGGCTCTCCGCTACGACCAGACAGTCCCTACCTGTCGCGTTGTTGGCCAGTATGCCCAGGAATTGCCACTACCCTTCAAACGCTACCAAATCCAGCCCGCTTTCCGCACTGAGAACCCCCAAAAAGGCCGCTACCGCGAGTTTATCCAGTGCGACGCCGACATTTTTGGCGTTGCTTCTCCTCTGGCTGACGCCGAAGTCATCGCCCTCTCTCTCGACATCTATCGCCGTCTCGGTTTCAAAAATGCCGTCGTTTCCATCAACGACCGTTCACTTCTGGCCAACCTTCCCTACGAGGCCATCGTCGCCATCGACAAACTGGAAAAGATCGGTGAGGACGGCGTCATCGCCGATATGGTGGCCAAAGGCATTGACGAGGCGACAGCCAGAAAATATCTCGACCAGGTCAGAAACCTTACCCCTAACGAAACCATCAAGATAATTTTTGATTATCTGGATAAATCGGGCTTTGACTCCACCTGGTACAAATTCGAACCCACCCTGGCCCGTTCTTTCTCCTACTCAACCGGACCTATCTGGGAAGTCAAGATCCCCGGCCTTGAGGGTGGTTCAGTCTTGGGTGGCGAACGCTTTGATAAATTAGTTGAGAGAGTTTCCGGCATCAATATTCCCGGTACCGGTTTTGGTCTCGGTTTTGATCGCACTCTGGAAGCCGCTGAAGCGGCTGGCCTGGTTCCGAGTTTCAAAACCGGCAGCCAACTTCTTATCTGCACGCTTGGAAACGCTTATCTCGAATCATCCCTTTCCCTCGCCGCAAAACTCCGTGGTAGCAATACCAATACCGAAATCTATCCCGATCCACAGGCTAAACTCGACAAGCAGTTGAAATATGCCAACAAAAAGGGTATTCCTTTCGTGGTCATCCTCGGCGAGAACGAAATCAAAACCAAATCGGTCACCCTCAAAAACATGACCACCGGCGAACAAACCAGTTATTCGTCAGACAAGCCGGAAGACATCGCTGCCTATGTCCAAAAGCCTGCTCCACTCTAAGCGCGCCCTCGCCTACGCCCTCCTGCTTCTTAATACTGTCCTCTGGGGCCTCTCCCCTCCAATCATCAAAAAAGCCCTCGATTTTGTCACCATCAACCAGTTTCTTTTCGGCCGCTATCTTCTCGCCAGTCTTATTTTTGTCCCCATCTACTTCATTGCCAACCGCGGAAAGAAAGACTTGCGTCACCAAAACTGGCCCTTGCTCATCTTTTTGGCCCTTTTGGGAACACCGCTCACCCTTATCCCTCTTTATGAAGGCCTAAAGCTAACCAGCTCCCTCGAAACGGCTATTCTCGCCGCTACTACCCCAATTATGGTTATCCTCGGTAGTCGGCTTTTCTTACGCGAAAAAGTCACCGCTAACGAAAAGGTTGGCCTTTTCGTTGCCCTCTTGGGGACCCTCATTCTCATCTTCGAACCCGCTTTAACCACTGGTTTTACCCTCACCTTTTCCCTCCTGGGCAATCTTCTCATTATCGCCAGCAACCTTATCTGGACCGCTTTTCTTCTTATTACCAAGAAGGTCAAGGCGGACCCTGATCAAATCAGTTTCGTCTCCTATCTTACCAGCGTCCCCGTTTTTCTCATCCTGCTTCTTCTTGAATCTCCCCTAAAGATCATCCAAACCAATCCCGGTCACCCCTTCGCCCTTTTTGGCATCCTCTACATGGCCATTTTCGGGTCCGTCATCGCCTTTTGGGCTTATACCAAAGGCCAAGCGCTCATCGAAGCGAGCGAGGCCTCTGTTTTCACCTACCTCCAACCCATCTTTACCTTCCCCCTCGCCTACTTCTGGCTAGGTGAGTCAATTTCCAGTCTGGGGATCTTTGCCTGCCTGCTCATCGCCACCGGCGTCTATTTCTCCGAGTACCGCGGCCGCCCCGCATCAAGAGGTCGGACCTCTTGATAGGCACGCATCGTGATATAATACCCTACAGTATGAAAGCCAATTTACATCCAGCCTATCACCAATCCACC
>CAYGRQ010000017.1:8020-10561 GCA_964352325.1 uncultured Pseudomonadales bacterium | reverse complement strand
GGTACATGTCACCGTAGATCTTTATCGTATTCTCAACATTAACCAATGCGCTGGTATTTTGACGTACTTTTTTATCCAATTCATCAAGCTTCTTGGTATGTTGATCAAGTATCTTGGTATGTTGATCAAGTATCCTGGTATGTTTAGCCAAAACCTCACTATGTTGGCCCAGGGTGTCCTTGATCTCACCCAGATCTTTTTTTACTCCGCCCAAGTCTTTCTTTATCGGCTCTAGCAACTCTTCGATCTGTTTAACAACATTTTTATCAGTCATAAAATCATTTTACTACTAAATCTAAAAGTCAAGCGTAATCATCGCCGCGCTGTTGGGTACGAAATACTCGACCGTTCGCCAGGTCGCCGAGGTGGTTGCTACCGGCGTCGAGCGAGTTCCCCCCAAAAAATCTCGTCGGGTAAATTTGAAATTCCCATTCGGTAAATTCTCAAAAGTGATCGGCACCGATTCTGAGTGTTTCCCGGCCGGATCATAATTGACCACCAGCAACTTTACGTCTCCCGCTTCATCAGTACTGGCAATTCCTTTTACCCAGCTGCCTTCCCCCGCCAGACTAATCCGAAATGGTCCCAGGGTGTTTAGAAGCTCGAGGGCATTGTAGCGGGGTTTTTTTTCCGGTGCCCCGAATTTTTCGTGGGTCAGTAATCCCCAGCGGCCCCAAAACTTCTCGTTCCCCGGTCCGTCCTTAATTTCAAAAACAAAAGCCCTTTGGACCTTGGCCATCATCACCCTTGAGGCGGCAATCGTGTGGATCGCGCCGAATTTATTGTCATAACCAGGGTCGATTTCGCTGTTGTGGCCCCACTCGGTGATGTAAAACTTCAGGTTAACCAAAGCCGGAATTTTTTCCGCCCAACCCCGGGCCCGATCGACGTCCTCCTCAAATTGGGCCAGGTCGGTGTCGTAGCGGTGCCAGCTTAGAAAGTCCAAGCGCAAATTTTTCCCATCAACAAATTTGATTAGCCGCTCCTCCCAGTTTTGGTATAGCCCGGTCGTGGCCGGCCCACCAATTTCAAATGAGTTGACGTTGACCGCCGCCTGCGCCGCCCGGGCGGAAACCTCATACATTGTCAGATAGTTCTTGTCGCCGTAAGTTTTGTAACTGCCAAACAGGTCCGGTTCGTTCCAAACCTCATAGATCACCCCGCTAATATTTTGGTTGTTTCTGCCCGAATAGTGCTCGACCGTTGCCCGCACCACTTGGCCCCATTCATTCCAATCGGTGGGCAGATCAATAATATCTCCCCGCGAAATCGCCGGCGGCATATAGGAGAGTGACAGCATTGGTTTAGCGCCTGTCGCCAGAATTTCGTTTACCGCCGTGTCCAACCCGCTCCAGTCGTAACGCAGTTGTCCGCCGTCGCGGCTCACCACCTTAAAGGCGTCATAAATATGGTCCAGGCGGATATATTCCGGCCGCAAAGCCTTAATTTCATTAGTCACGTTGCCCAGCATTGCTTTCGCTTCTTCGCCCCCCTGGGCCAGATTTCGCCACGGGGTCGGCATCCGCCCCAGGACTCCGTCATAATCGACCACCAAATTGGCGGCAAAACCGGCCGCCCTGCCTACATAGCGCACCGCCGCCGGTATCACCACCACGACGACAACAATTCCCACCAAACCAATAATCAAAGGCAAAAACTGCCGCCACTTGAATCTCATCTCCATTCAACTTTAACATAGTTGACACTCGTTATCACTCGTGCTATTCTTCTGCTAATATGGACCTGACTTCTCGTCAAACAGCCATCATCAAAGCCATTGTTGAGGAATATACCCAAAACGCCGAACCGGTCGGCAGTGTCACTTTGGAAAACAAGTATCGTCTCGGTGTTTCCCCAGCCACCCTGCGAAATGAAATGGCCGCCCTTGAAGAGAAAGGTTTCCTGGCCCAACCCCACTCCTCTGCCGGCCGCATTCCGACCGGTATCGCCATCAAGTTCTATGTCAATGAGTTAATGAAGGAACGCGATCTCTCTGTTGCCGAACAGGTTGCCGTCAAGGAAAATGTTTGGGACTATCGCAGTAACCCCGACGACCTCCTTCGTGAAGCCGTCCGCGTCCTCGCCGAACGAACCAAATCTCTTTCCTTTGCCACTCTTGATCGCAGTCATGTCTATCACTCCGGCTATGCCAACCTGCTTCTCGCCCGTGAGTTTTTCGATATCGACCTCGCTCGTGAAGTTTTTGACATGCTCGATCACAGTAACCGCCTGACTGAAATTTTCGCCCGCGCCCTCGGCACCCAACCCATCCACCTTCTCATCGGCCGTGACCTCGGGATTGATATTTTTGAACCCGTCGGCTGTCTCTTCGCCGATGTCCAGATCGGGGATCGCCGCGGTCAAATGGGCATCATCGGCCCCAGCCGCCAGTCTTACGACCACAACTTACCTCTGGTCCGTTACGTCGCCAATCTCGTTAATCAAATTGCCGAAACATGGTAAAAACCAAATCACTTAAAGACCAGATTGCTTTTTTGGATGATAAATTCAAACGCGCCCTGGCCGACTACCAAAATCAAG
>CAYGRQ010000017.1:4769-7920 GCA_964352325.1 uncultured Pseudomonadales bacterium | reverse complement strand
ATTGCTTTTTTGGATGATAAATTCAAACGCGCCCTGGCCGACTACCAAAATCAAGAGAAGCGCTACGAAGCTCAAAAGTCGCTGCTCGCCAAATTTGCCAATGAAACCCTGCTCACCAAAATTCTGCCTGTCGTCGATGATCTGGAACGGGCTCAAAGTCACCTCCAAGACGCCGGTCTCGGTCACGTCATTAAAACTTTCCATCAGGTTCTCGCCTCTGAAGGCGTCTCTATCATCGAGTCTGACCAAGCCGACTTTGATCCGGCGACTATGGACTGTGCCGAAGTTGTTGCCGGCCCCAAGGACAAGATCGTCAAAACCATCACCAAAGGCTATCGCCTATTTGACAAAGTTCTAAGACCAGCGAAAGTTGAGGTTGGTGATGGAACATCGCCAACCGAAATCCCGAGTATGCCCGAGGGATCATCTAATAGCCATTAATATTTAGTAAAATAAAAACATATGGGAAAAATCATTGGTATCGATCTCGGCACCACTTTTAGCGCTGTCGCCGTTATGGAAGGCGGCAAACCCAAAATTATCCCGACCGCCGAAGGGAAAAATATCTTTCCCTCCATTGTCGAACCGGTTAAGGGCCTGGTTGGCGATGTCGCCAAACGTCAGATGGTTCTTAATCCAAAAAACACCATTTTTTCCATCAAGCGTCTGATGGGCCAACGCTATGATTCTGAAAATGTCAAAAAGGTTACCAAGCACATTTCCTTTGAGGTCGTCAAGGGTAAAAATGGCCTGGCCGACGTCAAGGTGGGCGACAAGGTTTACACTCCTCAGGAAATCTCCGCCAAAATCCTTCAAAAGGCCAAGGCCGACGCCGAGGCCTACCTCGGTCAAAAAGTCACCGAAGCGGTCATTACCGTTCCCGCCTATTTTGATGACTCTCAGCGTCAGGCGACCAAACAAGCCGGTGAAATTGCCGGTCTCGATGTCAAAAGAATTATCAACGAACCGACAGCCGCCTCTCTTGCCTACGGTCTCGACAAAGGTAAAAACGAAACCATCGTCGTTTACGACCTCGGCGGCGGGACCTTCGACGTTTCCGTTCTCGAACTCGGCGACGGCGTCTTTGAAGTCAAGGCCACCAATGGCGACACCTTCCTCGGCGGCGACGACTTTGATCACCTCCTTATGGAATGGATTCTCGACGAGTTCAAAAAAGAAAACGGCGTCGATTTATCTTCCGACAAGCAAGCGCTTCAACGAATTAAAGACGCGGCCGAAAAAGCCAAGATCGAGTTGTCTTCGGCCACCGAAACCGAAATCAATCAACCCTTCATCACTCAAAGCAAAGAGGGTCAGTCTCTCCATCTGACGATGAAGTTAAGTCGCGCCAAACTCGAAGAATTGGTTGACGACCTCATCAAAAAAACGATCAAGCCCTGCGAGCTGGCCCTCAAGGACGCCAAGGTCGATAAGAAAAACATCAAAGAAGTCATCCTCGTTGGTGGCATGACCAGAATGCCGGCTGTCCAAGCTGCCGTCAAAGCGTTCTTCGGCAAAGAACCCAACAAGAGCGTTAACCCCGACGAAGCCGTTGCTCTCGGCGCCGCTATTCAGGCAGGCGTTCTTGCCGGTGACGTCAAAGATATTCTTCTTCTCGACGTCACTCCCCTCACTCTCGGTGTCGAAACCATGGGTGGCGTCCTGACTCCGCTCATTGAGAGAAACACCACCATTCCGACGACCAAGTCCCAGGTCTTTAGTACCGCCAGCGACAACCAGCCCCAGGTAGAGATCAACATTCTTCAGGGAGAGCGCCCCATGGCCAACGACAACAAACCTCTTGGCCGCTTCGTCCTCGACGGCGTCGCCCCGGCTCCCCGCGGCGTTCCCCAGATCGAAGTCAGTTTTGACCTCGACGCCAACGGCATCCTAAAAGTTTCGGCCAAAGATATGGGGACGGGCAAGGAGCAGCACATCACCATTCAGAATGCGACCAACCTTTCCGATAAGGAAGTGGAGCGGATGAAAGCCGAAGCCGAAAAGAATGCCGAGGAAGATAAAAGGAAGAAAGACTTCGCCGACAAACGAAACGAGGCGGAAACTTTCGTCTTTACTACCAGAAAGGTCTTAAAGGACGCCGGTGACAAGTTCGAGGCCAAGGCCAAAGAAGAAATCGAGGCCGCCCTCAAGGACCTCGAGGATGAGGCCAGAAAAGACACCGCCACCCTCGACAGCATTTCCGATGCTTTGAAAAAAGCCTCCGACATCGCCCAAAAACACGGCGAGGCCCTCTACAAAGCCGCCTCCGAGTCCGACAAAAAAGAAGAACCAAAATCTGATGAAAAACCCGACGAAAAATCAGACAAAACTTCTGAAAAACCAGTCGAAGAAGGTGAGGTCGTCGAATAGCCTTAGCTTTTATGGCGACACAGCGTGATTATTACGAAGTATTGGGCATCTCCAAATCGGCTTCCGAAACCGAGATTAAATCTGCCTACCGCAAGCTTGCTCTGAAGTACCACCCCGATCGAAACAAAGAAGCAGGAGCCAGCGAGAAATTCAAGGAAGTCAGTGCCGCCTATGAGGTTCTTGGTAACCCCGAAAAGAGAAAAATGTATGACCAGTTCGGCCACGCCCCCGCCACAGGCGGACCAGCCTCTAGCTGGGGTGGTCCTTTCCCTTATACCTATTCCAATCAAGGCGGCGCTGGTTTTGAAGATATTTTTGGCGGCAGCGATCCTTTTGATATTTTCGAAAGTTTTTTTGGCGGCGCTTCGCCTTTCCGCCGCGCCCCGGCCAAGCCCCACTATCAGATCAAAATCGATTTTCTGGAAGCAGTCAATGGCGTCACCAAGGCGCTCGCCCACCAGGGGAAAAAATACGATATCAGAATCCCCGCCGGCGCCGATAATGGCACCCGCATCCGCTACTCCGACTTCGACATTTCCATTGCCGTCTCCCCTCATAAAAACTTCAAACGCGAAGGGGTCGACGTCATTGTTGATCACGAAATCTCTTTTCCTCTGGCCGCTCTCGGCGGTGATACTGTTGTCGACACCCTCGATGGCGATCTGAAACTAAAAATCAGAGCCGGCACTCAACCGGGTAGTCTCATCCGCCTTACCGGCAAGGGCATTAAGCAGATTAACTCCAATCACCGCGGCGACTTTTACATCCGGTTTATCATTAA
>CAYGRQ010000017.1:0-4669 GCA_964352325.1 uncultured Pseudomonadales bacterium | reverse complement strand
TTAAGCAGATTAACTCCAATCACCGCGGCGACTTTTACATCCGGTTTATCATTAAAGTACCGACCAAGTTAGACCGTCGCGAAAGAGAACTACTCCATGAACTCCTCCATGCCTCACCTGTGATATAATCACTCTCGGTTAAGTGAATCAGGGCGGTTGTGACCGCCTTTTTCATTAAGAAATTACCAAAAAACTTATGAACAACACCCAAAATCTAATTGCCCGAACCGAGTTTGCCGCCGCCCTCAATCAAATCGCCAGCGAGCGTAATATTCCCGTTGATATTATCCTCGATGCCGTCAAAGCCGCTCTGGATGCTTCCTTCAACAAAGATTTCGATGCCGAAGCCAAGAAAATCGAAGAAAGAGGGGAAATGATCTCTGTTGATCTCGATCCCGAAAGTGGTGAATTTAAACTCAAGGCTGGTATGGCCGATGCAGCTGCCAAGGACTATGTCGATATCACTCCTCCGGGTTTTGGCCGTATCGCCGCCCAAACCGCCAAACAAGTCATTCTTCAAACCGTCCGCGAGGCGGAAAAAGCCGCCACCATCGCTGAATACAAAGATCGTCTCGGTGAAATCGTCACCGGTATGGTCCAAAGAATGGACGGCAAAAACGTCATCGTCGATATCGGTCGCGGCCAGGGTGTCATGCCTCCCGAAGAGCAGGTCCGAAACGAATATTATCGCCTCAATTCTCGCTTGTCAGTTCTCTTGGCGGACATTCGTGATTCCTTCAAGGGTCAGCAAATCATTGTCAGCCGTTCCGATCCTCGTCTCGTCGCTTCCCTCTTTGCCCGGGAAGTTCCTGAAGTTGGCGGCGGCAGTGTCGTCGTCAAAGGTATCGCTCGTGAGGCGGGTAATAGAACAAAGATTACCGTCGCCAGCAATCAGGAAGGGGTTGACCCGGTCGGTTCCTGCGTCGGCCAAAAGGGAGTCCGAGTCCAAGCCGTCATCAACGAACTCAATGGTGAAAAAATCGACATCATCCAATACAGCGAAGACAAGGACAAGTTGCTGAAGGCGGCCCTCGCCCCCGCCGACGTCACCAAGATGGAATTCAACCAGGATCTATCCGAAGTTACCGTCACCGTTCCTGATGATCAATTATCCTTAGCCATCGGTCGTGGCGGCACCAACGTCAAACTAGCCGCCAAGCTGGTTGGAGTCAGGATCAAGATTATTTCTGATAAGGTTGATCCGGGCATCGTCGTCACCGGTAACGAGGAGTACGAAATTGACCAGCTCGGTTTGGACGAAAAGGTCAGAAATATTCTGGTCGAGAATAGCTTCACTCGCATCGAGGACCTGACTCACAATTTCGACAAAATCGAGAAACTGGATGGTCTGGACAGCGCCTCTTTTGAAACCATCAAAACCAAACTTTCCGCTTATATGCCTTCCGGCCAAACCGTGGCCCCCGTCACCATTCCCGAAGCAAAGGCGGAAGAAAGCACGGCAACCCATGGCTAATCTAGGCAGACCCCCCGTCATCACCGTCCTTGGTCATGTCGATCACGGCAAAACCTCACTCTTAGACCGAATTCGAAAAGCCAATGTCGCGGGCAAAGAACTCGGCGGTATTACCCAAGCCATCGGTGCTTATCAAATTGACCACCAGGGTCAAAAACTGACCTTCGTTGATACGCCTGGCCATGCCGCCTTTTCCGCTATGCGCGCTCGCGGCGGCAAAGTGGCTGATGTCGCCATTCTCGTTGTCGCCGCCGATGACGGCGTCATGCCCCAAACCAAAGAATCGATCGAGCATATCAAGGCCGCCGGCATTCCCTACGTCGTCGCCGTCAACAAAATTGACCTGCCTCAGGCAGACGTTCTCAAGGTGAAGTCGGACTTGGCCGAGGTGGGCGAGTATGTCGAAGGCTACGGCGGTAACATTCCGCTGGTTGAAATTTCGGCCAAAACCGGCCAAGGTATTGACCAGTTACTGGAAAACGTCCTCCTCCTGGCCGAATTGGAAGAACTCAAAGACGTTAGTCAAGAGCCATTGACCGCGGTGGTCATCGAAAGCCAACTTCATCCCCACAAAGGCCCTCTTGCCTCGCTTCTCGTCAAAACCGGAAAACTGACTCCCAAAGATGATCTTTTTTCCCATTCCGCCAAAATCGGCAAGGTTCGTTCCTTGATTTCGGCAATGGGCGAGAAATTAAATTTGGCCACGCCCAGCACCCCGGTTCAAGTCCTTGGTTTTGCATCCGTCCCCTCCATCGGTGATCTGGTCACTACCGTCCCCGGTTTGGCCGTCACTTCCACCCTCACCGTTCTCGGTAAAACCACCAGCACTTCCGAAGTCAAACAGGCCAATGTCATTATTAAAGCCGATGTCGCCGGTTCCCTCGAGGCCATCCTCGGCTCACTCCCCGAAAACGTTAATGTCATCTCCTCGAGCGTTGGTGGTGTCACCGAATCCGATATTCAACAGGCTATCGGTAACCAGGCCGTCATCGTTTGTTTCAATGTCAAGGCGGCCGGTACCGTCGCTAAACTCGCCTCGGTCGAGAAAGTAAAGGTCATCAGCCTCGGCATTATCTATGAGTTGTTCGACTACCTCAAAGCCTTAGTCGAAGAAGTCCAAAAAGAAGGCCGGGTCGAGGTGGTCGGCGAAGCCAAAGTTTTAAAAACCTTCCCCTTCAATAATCAAATTGTTTATGGCTGTCTCGTCACTTCCGGCAAGATTCGTCTGGGTGATAAAGTCGCTGATAGTAAGATCATCAGCCTGCGCGTCGGCAAAGAAGCGACCAAAGAAGCCAAGAAGGATACCGAGTGCGGTCTTATCCTCGAGCCCCAACTTGACTATAAGGCCGGAGACGTTATAATAACGCACATCTAACAATATAGGGTATAAATGTTTGACCAAAACTTAGTTTCCGAAGTAAAAACTGCACTAGACGAGGCCAAATCCGTGGCCGTCCTCCTTCCACCCGAACCGACGACTGACATGGTCGCCTCCGCCCTGGGTCTTTTTCTCTCCCTCAAAGAAACCGGCAAACTTGCCCAAATCGGCTGTGGCAGCCCGATCAAGGTTGAAAACGCCGACCTTTTTGGCGTCGACCAGATCAAAAATAGTATTGGCAATCAAAACCTGATCATCTCCTTTGATTTCAAAGAGGAAAACCTGAAAAAAGTCGACTACGACGTCGATGAGAACGGTAAGTTTATGCTCTTGATTCAACCCCAACCCGGCTGTGAGCCTCCCGACACCAGTTCCATCAACTACAACTACTCCGGTGCTTCTGCCGATCTCGTTTTCGTCTTTGGGATCAATGGGTTAGAGGAACTAGGTAAAATCTACGCCGATGAAAAGGCCTTCTTGGATCACGCGAAAATAGTTTCCTTAAGTCTGTCAGGCAAACCGTGTAATTTTGCCGCCATAGTTCTTCACTCTCACGTCCCTGGCAGTCTGGCTGAAATTGTCACCTTTCTTCTCAAGTCGTGCCAGATTAAACCCAGCTCTGACGCCGCCAACAACCTACTTTCGGTGATATCCGAAAATACCCGCAATTTTTCTTCGCCGAAAGTTACCGCCGACACCTTTGAAACCGTCGCCTATCTGATGCGCGCCGGTGGTCGTCTCGGCCGCTCACCTCTAGCCGCCACTAGCCGGTTTGGTGCTTTTCCACCCGGCCCTTTCGGCGCTAGTCCCTTCATGGGTGGCGAGGAACCCATGCCCCCCATGTTTGACGATGAGCTGCCCCCACCGCCCCGCCCGGCGGGCATACCCGGTGATTGGAAAAAACCAAAAATCTTCAGAAGCGGCCAGTCCGTGATACAATAACTCCCGTTATGGCGTTGACCACACCCAAAAAACAAGAGATCATCACCAAATTCGCGGCCACGAAAACCGACACCGGTTCTCCCAAGGTCCAGATTGCTCTCCTTTCAGCTCAGATCGAGGAGCTCACCAAGCACCTCAAAGAGCACAAAAAGGACAACCACTCTCGTCGTGGGTTACTGAAAATTGTTAGTAAACGCCGCCGCCTTCTCAATTACTTAGGCAAGACCAACCCCAAAGATTACGCGGGGTTAACCAAAACGCTCGGTATTGGCGCGTCCATTAAAAGTTAATTCGGTAAACGTCAGCGAGTGAAACTCAAATCCACCACCATCGATTTAGATGGTAAAAAAATTATTATCGAAACCGGCCTTTTTGGAGCCCAAGCCGCCGGCGCTGTCACCGTCACCTGTGGCGAGACTGTCGTCTTTGGCGCTTGTGTTTGGGGAGCTCCCAAAGAGGACCTAGACTATTTCCCTCTCCAAGTCGAATATCGCGAGAAACACTATGCTGGTGGCATCATCAGTAGCAGTCGTTTTGTCAAACGTGAGAGTCGCCCTTCTGACAATGAAATCCTCACTTGTCGTTTGATCGATCGATCGATCCGACCCCTTTTCCCTGAAAACTATTATGAAGAAGTTCAGGTCATCGTTACTCCTTTGAGTATCGACGGAATTAACGAGCCAGAAATTCTTGGTCTTATCGCCTCCTCTGCCGCTTTGGCTATTTCCGACATTCCATGGGCAGGTCCTATCGGCGCCGTTCGTGTCGGTTCAGTTGACGGAAAATTCGTCGTCAATCCAACCAACGAGCAAAAAGAAAAATCTTCTCTTGATCTGGTCGTTTCCGGGGGCATTGGCTCAATCGCCATGGTCGAA
>CAYGRQ010000016.1:0-11220 GCA_964352325.1 uncultured Pseudomonadales bacterium | reverse complement strand
CGGGCAAGCTATTTATTCTGTCGCTAATCGGCTTGGTTCTTTTACTGTCACTGGTTAACAACTTCGCCGCTTATGATTTTGTCCTTTACTTCCCTCTGGCCTATGTTTTCCTTTTGGGGCTTAGGAATAAGCCCAGCGCCTACTTTTTGGTTTGTTTGCCGCTGGCCGCTCTCGAATTCGCCCGTCAAGTAATTATGCTTTTGTCAAAGTGAAAAAATACCTCTTCTTATTATTCTTGGCTGTCTTTCTGACTTTTGTCACCCGGTTTTACCGGCTGGGGAGTGTTCCCGCCGGTCTTTATCTCGACGAAGCCGCCCAGGGGTACAACGCCTATTCAATTCTTGCGACCGGCAAAGATGAATTTGGAAAAGCCTTCCCAGCCGCTTTCCGCTCTTTCGCCGATTTCAAAACACCGGTTTATATTTATCTGATCGCCCCGCTGATCCCGCTTTTTGGTTTGACCGCCTTTACCGTTAGGTTTCCTTCCTTCCTCGCCAGTGTTCTGACTATCCCGGTCCTGTTTCTCCTTATTAGAAAACTAATTCCTAACCAAAAACTGAGTCTTCCGCTTTCTTCTCTGACCGTTCTGCTTCTGGCCATCTCTCCCTGGCATATTCTTTTTGGCCGAACCAACTTCGAGACCAATGTCGCTCTTTTGTTTTTCCTCACCGGTATTTATCTCTTTTATCTCGGCCTCGTCAAACCGCTCTATCTGATTCTTTCGGGCATCGTCCTGGCTATTGCCTTACCGGCTTATCATTCCGAAAGACTGCTTGTCCCTCTGACTATCCTTTATTTCGGATTCCGTTTCGGCAGAAAACTATTCAAAAAACCTCTTCTCACGCCTACCCTGATTGCCATTTTCTTTGGCGTCCTTATCAGTCTGCCGACCCTTTTGATCATCAATACTCCCGGTTTTCTCTCCCGCGTTAATACTCTTAGTTCCTGGCTTGTAGATAACGCCTTTTATCTAAGAGTCCGCGATTTCTTTTCCCTCTATCTCTCTTACTTCTCTCCCCGAAATCTTTTTTTTCTGGGAGACGCCGGTCCCCGAAGCTCGTTTCCAGAGCTCTCAACCTTCTATTTCTGGCAGTTGCCATTTTACCTTCACGGCCTTTACCTCTTGTTCAAAAGAAAGCCTCTTGGTGAATTGAAAAATCTGACCGTCTTTCTATTGGTCGTCTCTCCCATCCCGGCGGCCCTGACCCGCGACCCGTTTTCTACCATCCGCGCCTTGCCTTTAGTAATTCCATTCACAATTCTAATTTCACTCAGCCTGATCCAAATCTACCAATCGCTAAAAACAAAACTAAAAAAAGTTGCCGCCCTAACCGTTTTTATACTTTTGCTTTTTTATTCGTTAGCAAAGCTCTACAGCTCAGTCTTTATTCTCAATGAATATTTCCGGGCCCCCTATTGGGACTATGGTTGGCAGCAAATCAGCGAAGTGATTAAGAATAAGACCGATCCCGACCTGCCGATTATTATTGACAACGCCCGGGCCGAGCCATATAGTCAAATATTGTTCTACACCAAATACGATCCGGCTCCTTACCAACGGGAAAACTTTGAAGTGCCCTTGTCCGAATACTATACCAATCTTACCCGTGTCAAAGAAAAGAGTCTTGGCCGCATCAAGACGAGAGGCATCAACTGGGAGCAGGATCTTCCGATCGAACAGTATTTTGTCGGGGACTATCTGGCCATAAGCGAGGAGCAGATCGCCCGTCACCATCTGGAATTAATTGCCGAAATTAAATATCCCGACGGCAGTGTAGCCTACCGCTTTGTCAAAACCCGGCCATGATGCTAAACTATCCACCTACTTTTGAACAGCTGATTTTCCCGCTAACCGCCTCTTGGCAGCTCTGGTTGGTGCGGCTCCTCACCCTCGCTCTGGTCTTCTTTACGCTTCTTCAAGTCAGCCGTTGGGTGAAGGCCAGGGCCAAAATCTGGTTCTGGTTCCTGGTTGTGCTTTCTCCGGTTCCGTTCTTGCTGGTGATGAGCTATCCGATCTCCGCCCTAAAATTGGCGCTGGTTATTCTTGTCATCAAAAAAACCGGTCGGACCAACCTCGCCAAGGCAGCCGGCCTGATTTTGATCGCCTTCTTTTTATTGACGATAAATATAAAAATAAGCAAAAATATCCCGCCCCTCCTCCCCCGGCTTTCTTTTCCGGTTATCCAAGCGGAGCTGACTGACCGTTTCAACAAGGAGTATCTCCTCCGGCCGGGAAACCATATCCCCCTGGCCATAAAACGGATCGCTTACAACAAGTATTTTTTCCTCATCAAAGACATTGGCGAGGAAGCTCTCCAGTTCGCCGATATCGAAACGCTTTTCTTTGGGGAGAATCACCCCCTCAGCCAGAAATCAGAACCGGTTTTTTTCTGGAGCCAGTTCGGTCTCTTCCTGCTCGCTCTCTGGGTTTGGTCAAAAAACAAAAAAAACGTCACCGACAAAGTCGGCTTGCTCTTGTCAGCGGCAGTCGTTTATTTCCTGACTACCGGCGGCCAAGCCTACTTGCGCCACCTGGTCACCTTTTTGTTCTTGGCCGGCATTATGGCCGAGGCGTTACCCCGTTTGCTCCACAATGGCTGGCCGCTTCGCCTGGTCACTTACGGATTATTATTTTTCGCCCTTTACGGCGGTCTGGCCCATTTTGTCGACCGCCTGAAGCGACCGGGCTACTGGCTGGATAACCGGCCACTGGTCTATCAAATTTATTTCGATTCACTTCCGACCGAAAAATATGACCAAGTTTTCGCCGCCGATCTGTTTGGCTACGCGGCGAAATATTGTCGCTATTTTGTAAAAGATTGCCGTAAGTTCACCTTTGCCAACTTCCAAATGACAGAGTTATTACCCCGGAAAAACACCCTTTATATCGGTTTCAACGGCAACTTCTTTGGCGTGGACCCGTTCAGGAATTTCGACGCCCGGGACGACCTCGTTGTTGACAGCCAGCGGATTGGATTCATTCACTCGGCCTTCATTCGCGACAACGTCGCCAATGGTTACGGCCAGAGAATTATCTTTGGAATTAGAACAGACTAGGATGAAACTAAATAAAATCGTCACCATTACCCTCATTTTGATCTTTGTCGGAATCAACTTGTTTACCCGGTTTTATGGTTTAGAAAACTCGCCCGCCTCGCTGGGGTTCGATGAAGCCGGTTTGGGCTACAACGCCTACAGTTTATCAAAGACCGGCCGGGACGAATGGGGTTATCGACTCCCCCTAAGCCTCCGATCGTTCAACGACTACAAGCCCGCGCTTTATTCTTATCTGGCTGTTCCGTTCGTCCGAATCTTCGGTCTTTCCCAGGCATCGACCAGAATGCCATCGGCTTTTTGGGGGACTGTCTCCGCCTTGTTTACTCTTTTGATTCTCAAACAGTTAACCAAATCGAAAGGTCTGTCCGTTATCATCGCGGCTCTTTTTGTCAGCCTATCTCCGTGGCGGCTTCATTTTTCCCGGGTGGCCCTGGAAACAAATATTTCCTCTTCTTTCTTTGTCATCCTGGTTTGGTGCCTGATCAATCGCCATAAAAATCGCCTCTTTCGTCTCGGGGTCGTTCTTTTCGGTCTGCTTTCCATCTACAGTTACCATTCCGCCCGCCTGGCCGTACCAATTTTAATTGTCCTCGTCGCCATAGACTTGAAAAAAAGGGTGTTCTCCGATGCCCTTTTGGTCCTCTCGATTCTGGTGTTATCCCTGCCCATCTTTGCCGCCAACGGCCTCTCGGTGCTGACCCGGTTTAGTCAGACCAATCTCTTTTCTCATTTTTATCCTTATGTCCCCACGGAAGTCATCGGCGCTGCCAACCCCTGGCTTTCCTTAACTAATCACCCGCTCTACTATCTGGCGGGACACTTGTTTGGTCGAATCGCGGCCTATCTTTCACCGTCCAATCTTTCGGTCACTATCTATCCCTGGGTGGCCAAATCAGCCATGGTCATTATCGATAACGGCATGCTTGGTTTCCTGGGTTCGCTCTTTTTTATCCTTGGTCTTATCAGTCTTCTGCGCCGGGTCAGGAAGAATGTCAACCTCCGTTTGTTGCTTTACTGGATTATTGCCGGCGCCGTGCCGGCCGCCCTCACCTGGGAATGGTTCCACCCCTTCCGCGCCCTCAATCTTTTCCCGGCCCTCGACCTTATCGCCGCCCTCGGCCTCTTACGTCTTTTCAGGAAAATTTCCTCATTTAAATCCGTTATTCTTTTAGTCATTCTCGTTATGTCCGTCCTCTTTAATTGGTTGAATGAAATAAATTATTCGGTTTGGGAAAACAACGGTGAATTCCAGCCGGGCGGTTTTCGGGAGGGGACGACCCTGCTGATGTCGCTGGCGGACAAATACCCGGTCATTTATGTCGATACTCCCCACGCGCAAAGTTATATCTTCTTTCTTTTTTATGGAAAACTCGATCCGAAAATTATCCAGGAAACCGACCGCCAATACCGCCTTCCCGAAGGCTTCCCTTCGCCGGTTTTTAATTTCGGCAAGTTTGTTTACAAAAAGTTTAACTGGCCGGGCGACCGACTTAACAGCAACTATATTTATTACACCCAGTCGGAAATAAAGGAAGAAGAGTATAAAGACGTACCAGGCGCCGCCCTTTACAAAGTTATCGACCCCTTCGGGCGCTGGACGGCTACAATAATAACCAAGGATTAAATGAAGAAACTGATCGCCATTATCATCCTTTCTTTTCTACTACGGTTCGTCCTGTTGGACAAAGTCCCGCCCTCGTTAAATTGGGATGAGGTTAGTCAGGGCTATAACGCCTACTCCATCTTGAAAACCGGTCGAGACGAATGGGGAGTTTCCTTTCCCGTCACCAACTTTCGCGCCTACGGCGACTACCCGACGACTTTCTATATGTATGCCGCCATTCCCTTCATCTATCTTTTCGGGCCCAGTGAGTTCTCGGTCCGTTTGCCAGCGGTTATTTTCGGTTCCCTCTTGCCTTTGCTTATTTACCTGTTGACGGAGCATTTGACCGAGAAAAAATCGGTTGCCTTGACCGCCGCTTTTTTTAGCGCCGTCTCTCCCTGGAGTATTCTCCTTAGTCGTCAGACAATTCAGGCCATCCCCGCCACTAGCCTTCTGACTTTCGGTATTCTTCTCTTTGTCGTCGGGATGAAAAAGAAAACTTGGTTGGCAATTATTGGCACGGCCGTCCTTGGTCTGTCTGCCTTTGCCTACCACAACACCAGGATTTTTTCGCCTCTGTTTTTGGTCGTTCTCCTTTTTCTCTATCGTCGCCGGCTTTTGGCCAACCTCAAGTTATTGGCTATCATTCTCACCACCGCCGTCATCCTTTTTGTCCCGACCACCTCCGCCGCTTTATCAGCGGAGGGCAGCGCCCGTTCCGCTTTTGTTGGCATTATCAATCCCGGCGCCATCAATGAGATTAACACCGCCCGGGGCGCCTCAACCCTGCCGCCCCTTTTTGCCCGTCTGGTTCATAACAAGGTCACTTACTTTATCCCGAAAGCTGTTACCAATTACCTTGGTTACTTTAGTCCCCAGTTTCTTTTTCTAAAAGGCGGCAGTCAGTACCAGTTCAGCGTTCAGGGTTTCGGTATCGTAAACCCCCTGGAATCACTCTTCTTTTACCTCGGACTGCTGACTCTGGTCATTAACCTTAGGAAACTAGATCTGTCAAAAAAAGTCATTCTCTACTGGCTCCTCCTGTCGCCCCTGCCCGCCGCGATCACCAATGACCCCTATCAGGTGGTCCGGGCTACGACCATGTTACCCGCGGTCTATCTGGTGACCGCTATTGGTCTTACCCGGGCTCTTGATCGAAAAGTTATTTTTACTGTTTTCTGGGTAATCTATCTTAGTTGGCTCGCTCTCTACTTGAAAAACCTCTTTTTTGACTATTCAAACAAGTATTCGCAAGCCTGGCAGTATGGTTACAAACAAGTCTTTCAGTTATTAAAGGCATATCCCAATCAGAAAGTCATCATTACCAAGCGCTACGGCGAGCCGCACCTGTTTTATGCCTTTTACAGTCAACTCGACCCCAAAATTATCCAGGACAAAACCCGTTCTCTCCGTTTTCCAAAGTCGGACTGGTTTTGGACTGACAAAATTGACCAGGTTTATTTCGTCAATGACTGGGATATACCGACGGGCCAAGTCGATCAAATTCGTCTCGAGTCGGGTGGCGCGGTCGACACCCATGACTCAATTCTCGTCACCTCACCAGACCACGTTCCCGTTAATCTATCTATAATTAAGACTGTTTACTTCCTTGACGGCCAATCGGCTTTTGTCATCGGCCGGCTCTAGCCTTATGAAAAAAACAAGTGGGTTATTTCTCATCTCTCTCACGCTTCTGACCATTATTGCCTTATTTGTCCGCGTTTATAAGTTGGCGGAATTGCCTCCCGGTCTGACTTGGGACGAGGCGGCCATAGGCTACAACGCTTATTCAATTCTTACGACTGCCCGTGATGAACACGGCGTCTTTTTACCGCTAATCTTCAAGTCTTTTGGGGATTACAAACCGGGCCTCTATATCTACCTGACCGTACCCGCGGTCTGGCTAATGGGCCTCACCGAAACGGCCGTCCGTCTCCCTTCCGCCATCGCCGGCGCCCTAACCGTCTTTGCCCTTGGCCTTCTGGTTCATGAGTTGTTTTCTTCCCGTCTCGCCGGCTTGTTTTCAGCCTTGGTTCTGGCCTTTATGCCCTGGCATCTGCACTTTTCCCGCGGGGCCTGGGAGGTGAACGTCTTTGTCTTTTTTCTGACGCTTGGTTTGTATTTTTTGATCCGGAATCTGAAGCAGAAACAATCGCTTCTCCTGCCAACTCTGCTCTTTTTGGTCTGTCTCTATCTCTATCAAGCCGCAAAAATTATGGTCCCTCTAATTGTGATTACCACCTTTATTTGTTTATTCCCCCTGAAACGGGACTGGTTCAAAGAAGTGATCGCCCGCGAGAGACATTTCTGGCCGCTCTACGCCATCATCACCGCGATCTTGATCTATTTCATCGGCCAGACGACACTCGGGCCCGCCGGCAACCGTTTACTGCGGCTTAATCTATTTAGCTATAAGCCCGGCCTCGACCCGGGAATGATTCTTACCGACGGCAGCGAAACAATCGCCAGGATTTTCCATTCCTTACCCGACATTTGGGCCAGAATGATTGCTTCCCGCTATCTGAACCACTTCAGCAGTGAATTGCTTTTTTCAGGCCGTTTTCAGACCCTGCGGGAAACCCTGCCGAAGATGGGGCTCTTGCATCTTTTTGACGCCGTTCTCCTGATGGCCGGCTTGATTCAAATAGTCAGAAATAAAAATCGCCGGGCCGCTATTTTCCTTCTCACCCTTCTTCTGCTTGCTCCGCTTCCCGGCAGCCTTACTTTAAATGAATACTCCAGCGTCCGTTCCCTCTTTATGGTCATCCCCCTGGCCGCCATTTCCGGCTTGGGTCTTTTGTTTATTTTCAATCATCATCGACTTATTTTTCTCGGGGCCGCCGCCATCTACCTTTATTCCCTGGTTTTAGATACCGATCTTTATTTCAACCACAATGGCCGGCTTTTGGGTGAAGGTTTTAACGCCGGTCACAAACAGGCAGTGGCGCTCATCAGGCAACTCGATTCGAAAAAAGTTATCTTTACCGATGTTTATGGTCAGCCGTATATCTACTACTTGTTCTACACCGCCTATGACCCGGCCAGTTACCAGGCAAAAAACAACTTTATTAGCGGGGGAGTCGACGTCGGCCGCGTTCCTTCGCTTGATAACCTTGAATTTCATCAATTTTCCGTTGACGATATCACTACCGGCCGGGATACCCTCTTCATCGGCACAATTGGCAACATCCCCGATACCTTCAATGGTACGACCGAGAACATTACCTACTTTGATCAGATCAATTATCCCAGCGGACATCCTATCTTCCGGGTCGTCAAGACCAATTAACTTATGAAAAAACACTTTCTTCTAATTCTTATCTTGCTTCTCGCCTTTATTCTAAGAGTGCCTTTCTTGGATAAATATCCCGCCGGGTTAAATGCCGATGAAGCGGCGGTCGGCTATAACGCTTATAGTCTTCTCCAAACCGGCCGGGACGAGCATGGTACCAGCTGGCCACTGGTCTTTCGCTCCTTCGACGATTACAAACCGGCCGGCTATTTTTACCTCGTCCTTCCTTTTGTGGCCGCCTTTGGTCTAAACGTCTGGGCCGTCCGCCTCCCCTCTGCCCTGCTTGGCGTCGTCTCGGTCTATTTCATTTATCTTTTAGTAAATAAATTATTTCCCAAAAAATCTCATCTTTCCTCACTCGCCGCCTTACTACTAGCCATCTCACCCTGGCACATTCACTTCTCCCGCGCTGGTTGGGAGGTAAACGCCGCCTCGACCTTTATGGTCATCGGACTCTATTTCCTCCTCAAAAGCCTCCACAATACCAAATACTTTCTCCCAACTACCATCTTCTTTGTCATTTCTCTCTATACCTATCATTCTCTCCGCGTCATCATCCCCCTTGTTTCACTGGCCTTCCTCTTGATTTATTTGCCTGACATTAAAAAACCGGTCATTATCTCCATTATCTTTGGTCTCCTTCTTCTTATTCCTCTGGGGCTCCAGTTCACCAGTCAGGAGGGCCGGTCCCGTTTCTCCGGTGTTTCTGTCTTTGCCGACACCGGCCCGTACTGGGAGGCGCTGGAATACCGTCGTGACCACGCCAATATCTGGATTAACCGTTCGCTCCATTCCCGGTTCGTCACTTATGGTCGGCGGTTTGTTGAAAACTATCTTAGCCACTTTTCCCCGACATTTCTATTTATTAGTGGGGACGAAATAGGAAGAAGCAAAACCCCGGAGGTTGGACAACTGCTTTTCGTGACCGCCCCCTTTTTAATTTTAGGGCTCTGTTTCTTAATCGGCAAAAACAACAAAAGCGCCAAACTTATCTTAACTTGGCTGTTTATTTCTCCCCTGGCCGCCGCCCTTACCTTTCAGTCTCCCCATGCCCTCCGCGCCCAAAACATGGTCTATCCCCTGGCTATAATTACCGGCCTCGGTCTCTTCAAATTTCTTTCCCTCATCTCTTCTCTAAATCTTAAGCTCCTAATTCCGATCTACTTACTGCTAATTACTATCTTTGGCTATAACTTCTCCCGCTATCTTCATCTCTACTTCGTTCACTACCCCAAAGAGTTGCCCTATGCCTGGCAGTATGGTTTCGATCAAATCGGCGCCCTGGCCAAGAGCCGTTATGACAGTTATGACAAGATAATCATCTCTGACCGTTATGACCAGCCCTATATCCTCCTGGCTTTCTTTACCAAATATCCCCCCCAAACCCTCCAGAAAGAAATCAAACTCACCCCCCGCGACAAATTTGGCTTCTCTACCGTCACCAATTTTGGCAAATATGAGTTCCGGCGTATCGATTGGGCCAAAGACAGCCGGACAGCCAATGCGCTGATCGTCGTCGCCGACGAGAAGGCCCCCGATGATCTGACTATCGACCGGATTTTGGACCCCGCCGGCCAGCCGATGTATCGGATTTATGATACCAACAAACTAAAATGACACTCGTCAAAAAACAATTTCTACTTTTCATTTTTCTTGCCCTTTTTGGCATCAGCCTTCGGCTGATTAGTTTTGGAAAAATTCCCTTCAGCCTTTTTTCCGACGAGGTCGACATCGGCTACCAAGCTCTGTCTTTTAAGCAAACCGGCCGGGACTATTTCGGTAATTTTCTACCCCTCCAATTTCACTCCTTATCCGACGTCCGCGCCAGTTTGCCTATCTATGCCGCCATCCTCGTTTCCTATCTTCCCGGTATCTCCCTGGAAACGGCAATTAGATTAGCCCCCCTTCTTTTTGCCGCCGCCAGCCTGCTGCTCATTTATTTCTTCATGAATTCTTTTTGGGATTATTTCAGACTGAAAAAACCGGGCGGCGTCCTGCTTCCCGGCCACTTCGCTGTTTTTACCCTAAGTTTAATGCCCTGGCATTTCACTTATTCCCGGACCGGTTTTGAACTAAGCCAACTCTTCTTTTTCACCCTCCTGGGCTTTTATTTATACTTTCGCTATCTACTGTCCCGGAAAACAAAAACGCTTGTTTTTAGCCTGATAGTTTTGGGCCTTACCCCAATGGTCTATAGCACTGCCAAGCTGGCTCTGGTCGGCTACCCACTCGTTCTCTGGTTATTGGCCGACGGCCCCAAGTCACGCCGAAATCTATTTTCCCATTGGTATCTGGGTTTAGTCCTTTTTCTGCCCCTGCTCCTTCTCTTTCTTAATGGCGGCGCCGGCCGACGCTTTAGCGAGATTGCCATCTTCACTGACCCCACCATTTCCTCGGAAGTTAACTATGCCCGTCAAACCGACCTGGGGCCGAAACTTGTCGTCGGCTCCAGCCCGAGTTTGCTTACCAAAATTGTCCATAATAAAGCCACCCTGGTTCTTTCCCGTTTTCTAAAAAACAGCCTTAATCCGTTGTCAACTTCCTTTCTGTTTGCCGCCGGGGATAGAAATCAGCGTCACGCCGTCCCGGGCTGGGGCATGCTCTTGAAAACATTTCTGATCCTTCTTACCGCCGGTCTCTTCTACCTGGCCAACAAAAACTCTCGTCATTTGCTAGTCTTTTTGGGTCTTCTGACCATCATCGCCGTCATCTCCTCGGCCCTCACGCGTGACGGAGCCGATCATGGTTCCCGTTTGTTTATGCTCATCCTGCCTGTCGTCATTATTCTTACCCTTGGTTGGGTTTATCTTTGCCGTTTCCGGCTGGCCCTGGTTATCCTGTTACTAATTACTCTGGTCGAGTCTTTCTTCTATTTCCACGACTATTTTACGCATTATCCCTATGTTTCAGAAAAGGACTTTCATACCGGCCTAAAAGAAGTTGTTCTGGCGGCCAAGGCCGAGAAAGCCCTGGTTGTGATATCACCCAAATACGAACCGCCATTAATTTTCTATCTCTTCTATACAAAATTTCCACCGGCCAAATTTCAAAGCTTAATCCAAAAGCCCGACCGCCTCTACCGCAAACTTGACGAAAAGTACAACCTGGAAGGTTTCCAGGTCGCTGATACGCCGGTCTTTATCGCCGGGGTGAAAAACACCAATGTTCTCGTTCCTTTCACCCAAAGAGGAATCTACTATCTGACCTTCCTGGAGGCTGTCGCTATTTACGGCCCAGAGTTGAAGAATATCGAGCTGGCGATCAAGTC
>CAYGRQ010000015.1:4952-11258 GCA_964352325.1 uncultured Pseudomonadales bacterium | reverse complement strand
GGAACGGTTCGGCCCCAAGAGGTCACAATTAACGGGGTAATTTTCTTCGTCGGCGTAGTGGAGGAGGGTTGGTATTTCACCATCTCGACCCCGCTTGATTCCAGACGCAATCTGTACCAAGTTTGGGGGCCGGCGAGCCTGGTAGGCGCTCTTTCGCTGATGGGCGTGAAAAGGGTAGCCATCGACGAAATGCTTGAGGCACTGATCAGTGCCCGATGGTGACGTTGGTGGGTTGGTGAGAAGCGGGGTGTAAAAGCCCCGCTTTTTTATGCTTGTCTGCCGGCAGGCAGGGCTAAATATCCGGTATCGTGTTATAATTTGCAAAGTTATAAAGACCACCTCGGCAATCCCCCTGAAAGGCCGAACGTGGATAAGGAGGATGAATAAAAATATGGCGGCAAAGAAAAAGTCCACCGAGGTTGTTAAGAAGACGAGAGTCACGCCTGAAGAATTGTTTGAGGCGGGGGCGCATTTTGGCCATATGGTCAAGCGCTGGAATCCCAAGATGAAAAAATACATCTGGGGGAAGAAGGCCGGGATTCATATTTTCGATCTGGAGAAGACGGTCGCTAAGCTGGATGAGGCCTGTGACGCCCTGATAAAATTGGCCGCCGAAGGCAAGAATATTGTTTTGGTTGGCACGAAGCGTCAGGCAAAAGATATTGTCAAAACCGCCGCGCTGGAAAACAAAATTGCTTACGTCACCGAGCGTTGGTTGGGGGGCATCATCACTAACTGGAAACAGGTTAAAACCAGAATCGACAAAATGCTTGACCTGACCAAGAAGCGAGAAGCGGGTGAGTTGAAGAAATACACCAAGAAAGAACAGATTCTTTTTGACCGGGAAATTGCCAAACTGGAGAAGTTTTTGGGAGGGCTCTCCGATTTGAAGACGGCTCCCGAAGTGCTCATCATTATTGATACCCACAAGGAAAGATCGGCGGTGCGTGAGGCCAAAAACCGCGGCCTGACTATCGTTGGTGTGGTGGATACGAATAGCAATCCGGATGGCATCAGCTACGCCGTGCCGATGAACGATGACGCGACCAAGGCGATTGAGATCGTGGTCAAACAATTTGGCAAAGCCGTGGCAGAGGGTAGAATTAAAAAGAGTGAAGAATAACCGATGATGGACAAAATCAAAACACTGCGAGAAAAAACAGGCGCCGGCGTGATGGACGCCAAGAAGTCCCTGGAAGAAGCCAAGGGCGATATGGCCAAAGCTGAAGAGCTGATCGCCCAGAGAGGTTTGACCAAGGCGGCCAACAAGGTAGATCGGGAAGTGAAGAGCGGTCGGGTCCAGGCCTATATTCACACTACCGGTAGGGTCGGGGCGATGGTTGAGATTGCCTGCGAAACCGATTTTGTGGCGAACACCGAGGACTTCGCCACCTTGGGCAAAGAAATTGCGATGCAAGTAGCTTCGATGAACCCGGCCG
The DNA here is from genome assembly GCA_964352325.1 of uncultured Pseudomonadales bacterium. Lineage (GTDB taxonomy): Bacteria > Patescibacteriota > Microgenomatia > UBA1400 > MFAQ01 > 2-01-FULL-50-23. Next base: position 9,819 of record CAYGRQ010000015.1, on the reverse strand, counting down.
ATGTCGAAGTCTTGATGAAGCAGGACTACATCCGTGATAGTGGTAAGAAAATCGAGAACTTGGTCAAGGCTTTGATTGCCAAGACCGGCGAGAACATCAAAGTCATCCGCTTCGTCCGCTTCGCGCTGTAATTTCTCCTGTTGCTTTGAGGGTTGATTTCGGATAATCTTTTGGTATGGCATATGATCCAGACAGGTTAAAAGAACTTACTGCAGATATTGTTGGCGGAATTAAGAAGAGAAGAAGTGACTCTAGGGCGGAAATGGAAGCCTCTAGGGTAGTTCCAGAAAAATTACCAGTGGCTCCTGAAGATGAAGGGCCGGCCGGCAGTTTGGATGGAATGGGACAGGTGGCTGGTAATTTGCGGGGTGAGCGACCGGAGTCGCCTGAGAAGGCAGCGGAGAAATGGGAGAAGGTGGGAGGAAGGTGGGTAAAACGTGTGTGATCTAAGTGAAATGATATATTGATAGTATGGCAAATGGACAACCGATTACCAAGGGGGAGATGTTGGAGGTACTGGCTAATTTCCACGAGAGGGTAGTCAGGAAGGACATGGCGAAGATATTGTTTGATTTCCATGAGAAAGTTCAGGAACCGATGACGGAGGAGATATTGACTAGATTGAAAAACGTGGAATTAGATTTGAAAAACGGAGTTGGCCGACTAGAATTGAAACTAGATAAGGTGACCGATCATCAGGCGGAAAAGCTGGATGATCATGAAGATCGAATTGTTAGAATAGAAGCAGTTGTCTAATATGGAACAGCACGAACTGATCAAGAAACTGCACACTAATCTGGATAAGGTAATGGAAGTGGTCGCCGGCGATATGGCGACGATCCGGACGGGCAAGGCGAAGCCGGACTTGGTTTCGGGGATAGAAGTGCTGGCTTACGGCCAGCGGATGAAGCTTTTTGAACTGGCCAGCGTGACGGCGCCGGATGCCAACCTAATCGTGATCTCGCCGTGGGACAAGAGTGTCATTCGGGATATCGAGAAGGCGATCATGGGCAGTGAACTGCAGTTGTCCCCAAGCGTCTCCGGCGATATTATCCGCATTAATATTCCGGCCCTGACGACCGAGAGGCGCACCGATTTCGTTAAGCTACTCCACCAAAAAGTGGAAAGCGGCCGGGTGATGGCCAGACAGGCAAGGTTGGAAATCAAAGAAGAAATTGACCATCTCAAGGGCAAACCCGGTGTTTCCGAGGATGACATTGACAGACTTTTGGAACAGCTCCAGAAAATTCTGGATGAATATATGGGCAAGATCGAGGAGATGGGGAAGAAAAAGGAGGAGGAAATTCTAGCAATATAACTATGGTTCAGCTTATTATTTTTTTGGGCATATTATCGGCGCTGGTTCTGGTCCATGAATGGGGGCATTATATTTTTGCCAAGATTTTCGGGGTCAGAGTAGAGGAATTTGGTTTTGGTTTGCCGCCGCGGGCTAGGAAACTGTTTACCCGGAAGGGAACACTATTCAGTCTCAATTGGTTGCCAATTGGCGGTTTTGTCAAGCTATATGGTGAGGAGTATTCGGATGGTGATGGGCTCTTGGCGGGCGAGAACGGGCGATTTTACGACAAGCCGGCCAGAGCCCGGGCGGTCATTCTGACGGCCGGAGTGATCATGAACTTTCTACTCGGGATCCTGCTTTTTGCAGTCGTCTATTCTTTTGTTGGCATTCCGGTGAAGACCGATCGGGTGCGGATTGTTGAAGTGGTGGCCGATAGTCCGGCGGCGGTGGCGGGGGTAGCGATCGATGAACGAGTGGCCGAGTTTCGATTTGGGGAAATAACTGAAAAGATTAGCGACACAACTCAATTGGTGAAGTTGGTGACGGAGAATGCCGGTAATGAGATTGATCTTTTGGTGATGGGTAAAGAGGGCGGTGAAAGGTTGGTCAAGGTCACGCCAAGAAAAGATCCGCCGGCAGGCCAGGGAGCCTTGGGGGTAATTCTGTCGAACGTGGAGCTGACGAAATTCCCCTGGTGGCAGATGCCGTTTCGGGGAGCAGTGGTTGGTTTATCCGAGGCGATCGCCTGGGGACGGGATATTGCCGGGGGCTTAGGGAAGATGGTGTATGGTTTGGTGACGGGGAAAGGGGTTCCCAAAGATTTGGCCGGACCGGTGGGGATTTATCAGGTCAGCGGCCAGGTGATCAAACAGGGAGTCCTGGCGACCCTCCAGTTTATTGGCATCCTGTCGGTAAATCTGGCGGTCCTCAATATATTGCCCTTTCCGGCGCTGGATGGGGGTAGGCTGATCTTTTTGGGGGTAGAGAAGCTGATTGGCAAGAAAAGAAAGAATACGGTGGAGGGTTACGTCAATACCGCCGGGATGGTTTTCCTGCTGTCGGTGATGGCCTTGATTACGCTTCGGGATATATTTAGGTTGGTCAAGCCGTAGCGCTATTCTATGCGGATCGCCTCAATTGAAACCGACGGAAAACGAATACTTTTGAAGAAAGGAGACAGTGATTCACTGGCAGTTGAGGTCGTGACGGTTTCGGCGGAAGACTTGGGTGGGGCCTATTCGAAAAATAAAGTTGAGGCTAAACCGTTTCTTGGGGAAAAGACAAAGGAAAAAAGAATGAAACTGGTTGTTAAGCGGGCGATTGTTTCAATAGGAGATGGGGATGCTTTTGGTGATGAGCAAATGGCAATGACACCTGCCAGAAGATATTACGAGCGTTGGCGTTTTTTGCGTAAATTGGGGATACCGACTGTTTCATCAATGAGGGTTGTCGATGATCGTCATGTAGTGATGGGAGATATGACGGTTGGAGTGGCTGCTTTTTTTGGCAAGGAAAAACGGTGGACAGTGAGTGGTGAGATTCGGCGTGAAACATATAGAGAACTAGACAAAACGGAGAAGGTGTTTTTGAGTATTGACCCGGAGGTGATTAAACGAGAGATTGTCAGTCTGCAGATGTTGGCTTGGGCCAATGGCATCCGTTTACCTTCTGATGATGAATATGATCTGTTGGTCAGGCCCGATGGCAGTTTTCAGGTATTATTGATGGATTTGACGCAGATGAGAAAAAGAAGAAGTGAAGGTGCTCATGTTTTGATCAGAGAAAGAGAATTTTTATTTGGATCGCTTGATCATTTGATAAGAGATTTGAGGAAGTTAGGTGGGGAATGGAAATAACTTGGGTGTGTTGTTAGCTGATGTTCGCTGGGGTAGAATCATGATATGAAAGACTCAAACTGTTTGTTTTGTAAAATTGTCGGCCGGGAGGAGGCGGGGGAAGTTGTCTGGGAGGATGAGGAATTTGTGGCGATCAAGAACAAATTTCCGCTGGCACCGGTCCATTTGCTGGTCATGCCCAAGGATCACGTCTCCAAGGCGGGACACTTTATAGGCTCGACAGCGGCGGACTTTTGGAGTAAAATGATGGGAGCCGTTTTTAGTGTCATTGGGCAAACGGGCTTAGACAAAACCGGCTACAAATTAGTTCTTAACGGGGCTGGCTACAACCACTTTGACCACGAACATATTCATATGTTGGGGGGAACAGCGGAGGAGCCAGTCGGCAAAACATAGAATCGAGGTGTTTATTTAATGGCTCTCGTAGTCAAGAAAAAGCAAGGCCAAAACCAACAGCAGTTAATCAACGAATTTCGGCGGTTGACCTGGGAGGATGAAGGCCTGGAAAAAGTCAAAGAAGTCGCCATGCACGGCTATCAGAAGCCGTCTTTGGTGCGGAAGGAAAGAAATGACCGACTCAAAAAAGACCGGATGAAAATCAGGCGGCGCAACAAGCGGGCCGCTCGGGGTGGTAAATAGTGTGTATAGTAAAACTATGCTCATCGATCAAATCAAGGCGGAAATCGTCAAAGCCCAAAAGGAGCAGAACGCGAAGCTTTTGGGTGTTTTAAGGCTTTTGATTTCAGAGTTGAATTACAAGGCAATAGATGCCGGCGTGTTAACTGATGAGGTAGTAGTCCAGGTACTGCAAAAAGAGGCGAAGAAGCGGCAAGAGTCGATCGATATTTATACCAAAGTGGGCGATGCGGCCCGGGCCGACGCTGAGAGATTTGAGCTGGTAATAATTGAGGCGTACCTTCCCAAGATGATGAGTGAGGCAGAAGTAGAGGCAGAAGTAGACAAGGTCGCCATGGAGTCACCCTTACGGGGCGGACAGTTGGTCGGGGTGGTCATGGGGAAACTGCGAGGCAAGGCTGACGGCGGGCTAGTGGCCCGTTTGGTCAACCAGAAGTATGGAAAGTAAGAAGAGGGTCCTGTCTCTGGATTTTACCGTTTCGGCCGACAGCCGGTATCGTTTCAATCGCAAGAAAATTCGCGAGTCGGTGGCCAAGCTGTTGACCGAACACAACATCAAGCAGAAGGTAGAGTTATCTTTAATGGTGGTAGGAGAGCGAAAAATCCGGGAATTGGAGAAGAAATACTTTGGGGAGGATAAAGTAACCGACGTGCTGTCATTCCCGCAGATGGAGGGCAAGCGGATTCCGGGTGATGAGACTGTTCTGGTCTTGGGCGACGTCGTCGTTTGCTATCCGCAGGCGAAGCGCCAGGCGCTAAGGTTTTCTCGCCTGCTCGACGATGAGATTGAGTTTTTGGTCAACCACGGCGTTTTACACCTTTTGGGGGTTCATCATGATTGAGAGTGATGTTGTTTGATAGTAGGTGTTTTTAACGCTACCACTAATGAATACAATTCTTCAGTCTTGACAGGGGGTCAAGAAGTAACTAGTTTGAAGGAGTCATGAGTTACTATCAAAAATACCGAAGCGAGAAGGTAGCCGATTTGGACCTGGTGTTTGCCAGAAAGGCTTTTGAAACGATGATGAGCTCGGGTGAAGTGGCCCATGCCTATCTTTTTGTCGGGCCGCGGGGA
>CAYGRQ010000015.1:0-4852 GCA_964352325.1 uncultured Pseudomonadales bacterium | reverse complement strand
TGCGGCGAATGCGAAACGTGCGTTTCGATTAAAAAGGGCAGTGCGGTCGACGTTATGGAAATTGATGCCGCCTCGCATCGCGGTATAGATGACATCCGCGATTTGCGGGAGAGGGTCAACCTGACACCGGCCGCGCTGCCGAAGAAGGTCTACATCATCGACGAGGTCCATATGCTGACGACCGAGGCGTTTAATGCGCTTTTGAAAACCCTGGAGGAGCCGCCTGCCCACGTCATGTTCATCCTGGCGACGACCGAAGCCCACAAGGTGCCGGAGACGATTGTTTCCCGGTGCGTCCGCATCAATTTCACGAAGGCAACGGCGGCCGAACTAATGACGTCACTTGCCCGGGCGGCCAAGGGCGAGGGCTTGAAAGTAGACGAGGAGGCGTTGGTGGCGTTGGCGGAAGGCTTGGACGGTAGTTTTCGCGAGGGCCATAAATTGTTGGAACAATTGGCGAACCGCTACGAAAAAATAACGGCAGAGAAGGTGCGCGAAGTCCTAAGGCTAGTGGGCAACAGCCGGGTCGAAGCGGTTCTGACAGCGGTCGATGCCGGGGAAGCGGACAAAGTCATTGGTGAGATGAAGGAAATGGAGGCCGAGGGGGTGGAGGTAATGAGCTTGATTACTAAGTTGCTTCTGGCCCTGCAAATCCGTCTAAGGAAAGGGGCAGAGAGTAAAGAGGGTTTGTCACGATCGGACGTTCGGCTGACCCGAAAATTAGTCAAGGTTGTCCCAAAGGTAAAAATTTCGCCTCTGCCGTTACTGCCTTTAGAGATGGTCTTGGTTGAGGCGGCGCTGGCTAACCGTTCGCGATCGACTCCGTCGCAACCAAAGGTGAACCCGACGGTAGAAGCAGTCGTTGAGAAAACCGATGCGAAAGTGGATTTTGATCAGGTGGTTTCGGGATGGCAGGAACTGCTGGCCCGGTTACAGCCCAGAAACCATTCTGTGGCGGGACTCTTGCGTAGCGCCAAACCGAAGGAGGTGGGGGACAAGTTTTTGACGATCGAGGTGTTTTACAAATTCCACAAGGATCAATTGGAACAGGAGGCGCGGCGAAGAATTATAGAGGAGGAAATCGCCAAGTTGTGGGGCCCGATCTCGGTGCGCTGTGTTTTGGGAGAGAAAGTGGTGCAACAATCACCCCAAACCGCGATTGTCCCGGCGGCCGAGTCCGTGGAGGCGGCGGTCAAGGAGGCGGAAGAAATCTTTGGGGTTTAATGGTATATTAGGGCTATGTTCAATAACATAAAACAGTTCGGCAGTCAAGGGGCGGCGGCGGCAAAAATGGCGATGCTGCAGATAAAAATTAAGAATAAGAAGATAGAAGTTGTTCAGGATGAGGTGAGGGTGACGGTGACCGGCGACGGTAAGTTGAAGGCGCTGTCGATTGACGGCAAGGATGCGGGCGATGTGGTGAAGGCGGTCAATGAGGCGATCGGTAAGGCCCAGGCTTACGCGGCAGAAGAAATGAAAGGGGCGATGGGTGATCTGTCCCAGTTGCTTAGTAGTTTGAAGAAATAAATTCCGGTCGGACTGTATACTAGGTGACGTGAGAACGATTAAACCGGTTCAAAAAGTGATTGATGCCTTTGAGAGTTTGCCGGGAATTGGGCCAAAGTCGGCGGCGCGGTTAGCCTACTATCTTCTCAACGTGCCCCAGGAGAGATTGGAGAAATTTGCCACTAGTTTAGCGCGATTGCGACCGGACACCAAGGTCTGTCGGGTTTGTTTTAATATCGGGGAGGCGGAGATCTGCCCGGTTTGTGAAGACAAGCGGCGGGACCGGTCGATCGTTTGTGTAGTCGAACAACCGCTGGACCTACTCGCCTTTGAGAAAGCCGACGGTTATGAAGGTGTCTATCATGTTTTGGGAGGAGCGATTAACCCCTTGGCGAATATCGGGCCCGATGAAATTCGGATCGGGGAGCTTCTGGAGCGGGTAAAGGGCGGGGTGGTGCGCGAATTGATTTTGGCGACCAATCCCTCGATGGAGGGCGAGGCGACGGCGATGTATATCAATCATAAAATTCAGGGGGTTAAAAAGACGGGGAGTTTGGACATCAAAGTGACCCGGATTGGGCGGGGTTTGCCGACGGGAGGAGAGGTGGAGTACGCCGATGGCATGACGCTATCGCGCGCCCTTGAAGGCCGACGGGAGATGTAGGGTATTATTGTCTTATGGCGGACTTAGGGGGAATTCCAGGGCAAGTAGCGAGCGAGTTGAAAAGTCTGGTTAAGGATATTGCCAAGGGAACGGTGGAGACTTTGACGGGGACCACGCCTTCGCCGAAGGCGGACCAGCCTTTGGCGGCGGCGACAGATCTAGCGGCCAAGAGGAGGTTAGACGAAGTGCGCGGGGAACTTCAGGCATATTACGAGGAGGAGAAGAAGAAAAAAGAGCAGACGGAACAAGTGGCTGAAGAGCAAAAGAAGATGGAGGAGATTCAGATTGTCGAGACTCAGAAGAAACAGGAAGAGAGACAAGTTTTGGGGCGGCTTTCACGGCAATACGGCGGGACGGCCGAGGTGGACAAGAGCGGTTACTAGAAGGTGCTAAAATTGAGGCCAATGCGCATCTACAATTCGTTAGCCAGAGATGTCGAGGAGTTTAAACCGGCAAACCCGCCGCGGGTGGCGATGTATACCTGCGGCCCGACGGTCTATGACTATCCGACGATTGGCAACTGGCGGACTTACACTTTGTCGGATTTACTTTATCGGGCTTTAACTTATTTGGGGTACAAGGTCGATTATGTGATGAATCTGACCGACGTTGGCCATTTGACCAGTGATGCCGACACAGGGGAGGACAAATTAGAAAAAGGCGCCCGCCGTGAAGAGAAGACCGCCTGGGAAGTGGCCAAATTCTATGCCGCTGATTTTATCGAAAACTTTGCCAGGCTGAACTTAGTCAAACCAAAATTATTTAGCAAGGCGACCGAGCACATCAAAGAGCAGGTTGAGCTGGTTACCGAAATCGAGAAAGCGGGTTTTGCCTACCGGATTGATGACGGGGTTTACTTTGACGTGGTTGCTTATGAAAAAGCGGGTAATACCTATGGTGAATTGTCGAATTTGGAGGAAATAAAGGCGGGGGCGAGGATTGAGGTAAATCAAGAGAAGAAAGATCCACGGGACTTCGCGCTTTGGAAATTTTCCCCCACCTCCTCAAAACGGCAGATGGAGTGGGACAGTCCCTGGGGAGTCGGTTTCCCCGGTTGGCACATCGAATGCTCGGCCATGAGTATGAAGTATTTGGGGGAACAGCTGGATATTCACGCCGGCGGCGAGGATTTGAAAAGCACCCACCATCCGAACGAAATTGCCCAGTCAGAGGCGGCCACCGGTAAGAAGCCGTTTTCGAGATATTGGGTGCATGGAGCATTTTTGACCATCGATGGGGGAAGGATGGGCAAGAGTTTGAGTAACGCCTTCACGTTGCAGGACATTGAGAAGCGGGGCTTTGACCCCCTGGCCCTGCGGTACTTTTTCTTGACCGGGCATTACCGAAAACCACTGAATTTTACCTGGGAGGCTTTGGAGGCGGCGGCGACTGCTTTGAAAAAATTGCGTGGGCATGTGGCGGAGTGGGAGAAACCTGAAATCGGCTGTGCCGAGTATGAGGCGCAGTTTAAGGCCGCCATCGAGAACGACTTGAATTTGCCGGAGGCACTGGCGGTAGTTTGGGAAATGGCCAAGTCTGATTATCCGGGTCGGGCCAAGAAAGCGAGTCTGTTGAAATTTGATCAGGTTTTGGGATTGGGTCTGGCCACCTATCAGGAAGAAAAAGTTGAGATTAGCGCTGAAGCCAGACAGTTACTGGCGCAGAGGGAGAAGCTACGGGCGGAAAAAAGATTTGCCGGGGCGGATGAGATGAGAAGGCGGTTGGCGGAGATGGGGTATAAGGTAATGGATAAAAAGAGCATTCCCGCGGAAATACGCGGGACGTCGAGTACTCCGGGTGCTAAACTGGTAAGAGAGTGAAGCAGAAGAAGCTTGAGTTTTTGATTGTTTCCATAGCGTTATTTTTCAGCGTGATCGTTTTCGGTCTTTCCCGGCAAAAGGTGAGCGCGCAGACAGACTGTGATTTGGATTGTCTAGGTGATAAGGTGGCGGCCTTGACCCGGCGGGTGGCGGCCTTGGAAAAATCGACTGGGAAAACAACGACAGTGGCTAAGAAGGCGAAAGAGTCGTTCTTGCAGATCTCGGGCGGGAGTGCCGTCGGGGGTGACTGGACGAAAGTCCCGGGAACCGAGTTTTGGTTTGATCAGAGTCTTTATGGCGAGGTGACGGTGGTTACCTGGCAGGGCTGGGTTGATAACGGCAGTGGCCAGGTGCGGCTGTATGACGCGACCAATAACCGCGGGGTGGACGGCAGCGAGGTTTCGGTCTCCGCCTCGGGGAAGGCCAGCTTTTACAGCCAGCCGTTGGTGATTTGGCGAGGGCAGAACCAGTATTACCTCCAGATTAAAAATGTAAATTTGGTGACGGTGACGGTGTCTTCGCCCCGACTGCGAATCATTAGTAAATAGGCGAAAAGCTCAGCCACTTGACAATACCAATAGTATTATGGTATGAATAGTATTATGATAAACAAAAAGGCCATTGTCACAAATTTACGCGTGCCCAGTGAAGACTGGAACCAATTGAAGGCGATCGCGGCTGAACGGGGAATGAGCGCCAACGAATATATTAATTTTTTAATGAGAAACGTAATTACTCCACATTTGGGGGTGAAAAGGGGATTGGAAAACGTCTGGGATATGCCCAAATTGGCTAAGAGAACAAAAAAGAGGAGTGAGTTGTCTGGCGATGACAAGATAATCTATGAATAAAGCGCAGTGGG
>CAYGRQ010000014.1:0-11587 GCA_964352325.1 uncultured Pseudomonadales bacterium | reverse complement strand
TGGTTAGACCGGTCAGAACCCACGTTTTTTTCGGACCGAAGATCTCGTAGGAGAGTCTGTCGGAGAACGATGGCAGATCGGGGAGCGGCCTGTCCTTGGCGAAAGCGATAACCTTATCTCCTTCGGGGAGAGAGGCGGTTACGGCTTTGAAAACAGCAAAGGCAACCTGGTTGACGCCGACCCGTTGGCCGATATTGGCTTCGTTGATATCAAATCCGATAATCATATTATTTTTTGTTGGCCGCTTTTTCGTAAGCGTCGTGGGTGAGACGGGCGGTTTCCTCCCAAGTAAAGAGGGCGGCCCGCTTGATCGCTTTCGCTCCCAAGACGTTTCGACCTTTGACGGCCCTGATTATACCCTCGGCGATACTGCCGACACTGATGGGATCGACGAGGATGCCGGCCTGGCCAATGACTTCGGGCATTGACGAGATCTGACTACCGACCACCGAGGCGCCGCAGGCCATCGCCTGAAGGTGACTGAGGGAGAAACCTTCATAAAGAGAGGGAAGGGCGTAGGCCAGGCAGCCGGAATAGAGGGCGGGTAAATCGGCATCGGGAATATAGCCGGGCATGAGGACATCGTTTGAGGGGCGAATCCGCTCTCCCCAACCGGTCCGGCCACCGATGAGAAGCTTCAAGCCCCGAAAATGCTGCCTAACAACTTTGAATGCTTCAATCAGACGGGCTTGGTTTTTCCTCGGTTCGAGAGTGGAGAGAGAAAAGAGGTAGTCGCCCTCGAGATGATAGCGGTGCTTGACGGTCTCGATGAGGGCGGGGGGTTGGGGCTTGTAAAAACTTTCGACACCCTCGGGGGTAACGACGATTCGATCTTCGTCGGTTTTTAGGAGGTCAATCAGGTCAATTTTGGTCGATTGGCTGACGGCCAGAATGACGGCGCTCTCTTTGTTGACCCAGGCAAGGCGTTTCCTGTGGGCGACCCGGACTCCCCCTTCGGTGGTATGGGGGTATTTGAAAGGAATGAGGTCGTGGACAGTGGTGACTTTGGGGAGACGGCTGGGCGGTTCAGCCCAGTCAGAGGTGTGAACGACATCGACCTGACCGATGATTTTCTCGATTGGATAAATATGGAAGGTATTCCAAAGAAGGTCGACGAACTTGGGGGGCAGGGAGTAAAATTTCGATTTGGTTTTAAGGCGGCTGGTAAAAATAGATAGTTCCCGGCGGCGGCGCAGAGAACCGCCGAAGAGCAGGAAATCGTCCTTTGGATAAAGTTTGACCAGGTGACTGACGAGATTCCTGGTGTAGACGGAGACACCGGTACCATAAATGATCTGGGAGATATCAATGGCGATCTTCATGGAGAAGCAAATTCGTAGATAAAACCAACGCCGGGAACATCATGGGTTTTTCCCTGGATGAGACCGGCTCGTTTCAGCCAGACCAGTATCGAGCGGTTTCGATCGGTTAAGTCAGAGAGATAGTCGAAAACAAAGACCCGGTCCTTGTCTTTCAAAACCAGGGGCAGAGTTTGATCGAGATCTTTCCGTGGCTTACCGAGGTCTTCCTGGGACGGATAGTAATAGACATCGGGGGCATAAAACTTCAAGGGGGCAAAAACATCGGGAAAGTTGACGATGGAGAGCGAGCGGTCGACGGAAATCAGTTTGGCGGCGGCACGCCAATCCTCTCTTTGAAACTGCGGTGAGGTCCAAAAGACCAAGTTGCCGAACATAAAAATGAGAGAGACAACTAAGACGTTGAAGTAAAAAGAACTACCGGTGAGGAAATTCAGACCGACGGTAATGATGGAGACGAAAACGGGAATAAGAAAAATGAAACGCCAATAGCCCAGAACCGGCGCTTTCAGGCTAACAAAAACGGCGGCCGAAAGAGACACAAAAAACCAGATCAAGAAAAGACGGTATTCCTTTTTGGCAGAGGCAAGGAGGCTACAAAAGAGGAAGTAGAGCGATACCCCGCCGACAAAAAGGGCATAGGCGCTTTTATTGGCCAGACTGATACGACCGAAGAAGAACTTGGCCATAATCAGAGCCAGAGATTTGAGCGAGAGAGCACCGGAGACAGCTGACCATCCGGGAAGGGCTTGTTGAAGGACGCTGCCGCTTCCAAGTTGGGTTTTCAGTGTCGATAGCCAGGGAAGAAAAAGCACGAAAATGATCGCATTACTGATGACAAAGTGTTTTAGTTTGCTTTTATGCGTATAGACGACGTAAACCCACTGGGCGGCCAGGTTAAAAAAGGCGCCATAAAAAGTATAAACGTTAGCAATGGACAAAAGAGTGAAAATTTTCCAACGGCCCTTGGCGAGATAGGTCCAGGAAAGAATCGAGAGGAGGGTGTTTAAGGCATACATCCGCAACTCGATGGAATAGTAGACATGAAGCGGATTAATGGCGAGGAGGAAGGCGGCGAGAAAGGCAAGCTTGGTTTTTTCATTGCCAAGGACGGTCTTAAGTAGGAAATACAGAGCCGGAATGGAAAGGGCCCCAAAGATGATATTGGGCAAACGGATGAGCCATTCGGACTTGTCGGCCAGAGGCAGCCAAAAGTGGAGCAAGAGGTAGAAGAGGGGCGGATGAAAATCGCTGCCGAGGGCGGTGAAGAGGTTGACGAGAGGCAGACGGGCGAGGATGATCGAAGCACTTTCATCGAGCCAGAAACTTTGCCCGGAAGTGATCAAACGGAGGACGAGGGCAAGAATGAATAAGAGGATGGCTAACATAGCTCTAACTCGATTGTATTCCCTACTTGGCGGTCGCGCCAGTCAGGCCGGTAATAATGCCGATGAAAAAGCCCAAATCATAGACAACTTTGAAGAGAAAGAAACCCACCTGTTGATAGAACACGCCTTTAATCAGGCCGACGATGATCGAAACCGGCAGACTATAACGAATGAGATTGATCAATTTTCCAAAAGGACCGAAGCGAGTGGAGCGGCGACCAATCCAGCGGGCCTGGACAAAAACCTCACTAAGCGAGGCGGGGTTGGCGTGATAGGAAATCGCTCCCTTTACCGGTGTCGGCAAATAACCTAACTTTTCGGACAGAGTCCGGGAGTCGGTGTAGCCGGTGAGGGAGAAGCCGCCCACTTTTTCGAACTCTTTTTTAGTGATGGCGCGAAAATCGCGGACATCATGGATGCTTTTGGGGTTCATTCTCCTGTTAGTCGTTAAATTTTGATTTAAATTCCAGCAGCGGGCCCAGGGATTGTCGAAGTTGCTGACATATTCAGCGGTATTAAAAACACCAGGGGTTTTTCCATCGCGGCGAATAGGGGCAGTTAATTTCTCGATGAAATCGGGGGCGAAAGTCATGTCGGCGTCGACGAAAATAAGAATGTTCCCCTTAGCCTTTTTTGCTCCTAGATTTCTGGCGGCGCCGGGACCCTGGTGGTTTTGTCTAAAAAGTTTCACCTTAAACCGCTTAACAATCTCAACGGTGTGATCGACGCTACCGTCGTCGACAACAATAACCTCTGTTGCCTGCAGGGCCTGGCCCTGCAGGGAGGTGAGACAAGCAGAGATACTTGCTTCCTCGTTGTAGACCGGAATAATGACGGTAATGCTCATATGAAGAGTTGGTCGAATTCTTTTTGGTAACTATCTCCAATCTTAGCCCAAGTGAATTTTTTAGCGCGGGCCAGAGTTTTTTTTCGAAGTTGTGATTTCAACCGAAGCGCTTTGGTAATGGCTCCGGCGTATTCGGTTGCGTCGGCGACATCCTTCACAAAGACAGCGGCGTTGGCTAGTATCTCCCGGCGGGAGTCATCAGCGGTGGCGACAATAGGTAAACCCGTGGCCATGGCCTCGAGATAAACAGTGCCGAAGGCCTCCCGACTTTCGGAACAGAGGGCGAACAAGTCCGCCCGACGATAGTATTCCGGAATCCGGTCGTGATCGGCGGTAGCATGGAAGAACCTTTTTTGACCTAATAACTTATAACCTAATTTATCAATCCTTTCGTTCAGTGGACCGGTACCCAGAAGTAAAAGCGAGCCCGTCTTGAGGCGGGCGACTGCCCCAATCCCCTGCTCCACTCTCTTGGCTGGGGTAGAGGCGGCGACCATAAGGATTATGGGTTTTTCCAGTGAGGCGGGAAATTTTTTCCCTGCCGGTTTGAATTGAGAGAGATCGACACCACTCCCGATAACAGCAAACTGTTGCCGCCAAATTGTGGCCTTTTCCGCCCAACGTATTTGGTGATGGGTAAAGCCGACAAAAAGACGGGGTTTGACTAACAGGTTCCAGCGATCGTCCCAACCCGGACCGGAATGGCCGGAGATGACCAACTTGGCTCCAGTCAAGCGAGCCAGTATTGAACAAATTAAAGCTTGCCAACCGGAGTCGGTCGGATAAATAATCTCCGGTCTTAGACGGAGCAGTTCGGGAAGGCATTGAATAGTAAAAAGGAGCTGCTTAAGTTTGGGTGGGTCAAGAAACAGCCGTTTGATGATATGAGTTACCGGCAAAAATGAGGAATTTTCCCGGTGAGCAAAGGTGCCGACCTTCGCGGTTTGATAACGGCTATTTTTCAGAGGATTTCCCCCTTGGAAGACGACGACCTGGTTTTCGCGGGCGAGGTCATTGGCCAGTTCATGGACAAAAACCTCAGTACCGCGGGAAGCCAGGCCGGAATAGAAGTGAAGGAAAGCGATTTTCATTCTTTTATATTGTATATTAGCGCTATGGTAAAGAGGTTAACGATAATTATGCCGGTATATAACGAGGAGGCAACTATCGCCAGGTCTGTCCGAGGGATTCTGGCGACAAAGATCAAGGGCGTCAAATTAAATTTATTGGTGGTGAACGATGGTTCAACGGATAAAACAAAGGGGGAATTGGCAAAAATAAAAGACCGGAGAGTAAGAGTGTTACAGCACCGGCATAACTTAGGCAAGGGAGCGGCGGTCAGGACGGCCTTGGAAAGCGGGTGGGGCGATGTCTTTGTGATTCAAGACGCCGACCTTGAATACGACCCGGCCGATTTGGCCCTTTTACTAGCCCCGATTCTTGACGGTCGGGCCGACGTGGTTTTCGGGTCGCGTTTTGTCGGGAGCGGCCCGCACAGAATTCTCTACTTCTGGCACCGAATTGCTAATCAGGGTATCACCATTCTTTGCGATTGCTTTACCAATCTCAACCTGACTGATGTGGAAACCGGTTATAAGGCTTTCACCGGAATGGTGGCAAAAAAGCTTAACTTAGAAGAAAACCGGTTTGGCTTTGACCCGGAGTTTACAGTTAAGGTCGCCAAAATGAAGGCCAGAATCTACGAAGTCGGGGTTAGTTATTCCGGTAGGAGTTACGAGGAGGGAAAGAAAATCGGCTGGCGAGATGGCCTGGTGGCGATTTGGGCGATCGTAAAATACAGTTTACGGTCGGCGTAAAAGAGAATAAAGTTTGAAAGCCGAGGCGGAGAAAACGATCAAGTTGGAGACCGCCAAAGAAATGGCCGGACCGAAGGCGTGATAGGTCGGGATGAGGATAATATCCAGACCCACAAGAACAACGGTTTGGATAATGGTGATTTTGGCCAGGAATTGAGGTTGGTTGAAGGAATATAACAAGGGTGGGACGGTGACGACGGTGAAAAGGAAGGGTATCATCGCCACGGTTAGGGCCTGAAAGATGGGGACAGAAGCGATGAATTTCTCGCCAAAGACGATCCTGACCAACGGATCGGCGATTAACATAGTGAACAACATAAAAATACTGACTCCGACGACCAGCAGAGAGACCTTCTTCAGGTAAGCGATAATCTCGTGATGATGCTTGAAGGCAGAAAACCGAGGGGAGGTGACCGCGCCCAGACTACTCACCAGCAGGGCAAATAAAAGAGTGATGCGACTGGCGGCGGCGAAAATACCGGCCTCGAATCCGCCAACCATAAGGTTCAAAAGAAGGATGTCGACGCGGGAGATCATGACCGAGAAAAGGCGAGACAAAGCAACCCACTTACTAAACTTCAGAATTTCCGCCATTTGGGCGCGGGGAAAGATCGGGCGAATATTCTTGAATTCTCCGGAAAAGCCGTAGATCAAAGAGAGGAAACACGAAATGACATTGGCCAGAAGGGCCAGTTCGATGTTGAGATTCTTGGTATAGAAAAGTCCGGCCACAATGGCAAGTTTGACCGTGGAGTCAAAACCCTGAATAAATGACGCTTGGAAGAATTTCTTTTCGGCGTTAAAGATACCCAGGGCAAATCCCTGAAGGATATAAAAGCCGGTCAGGGTACCGATGATGACGAAGTGGACCGCTTTCGATCCGGGGACCACCAAGCCGGGGTTCGTGCCAACGGCGATCAGGGCCAGGGCCAGAATTACAGAGACGGTAATTTGAAACCAAAAAGCGGTCGAGATAAGAATGTTCCTTCTGTCAGCCAGTTTGGGGATGAAGTTGACCAGGGCGGAAGAAATACCCAAATCGCCCATGCTCGAAAGAAGAGTAACCAGGGCGTTTAGGGCGGAAAAAAGACCAAAGAGAGTCGGTCCCAGAGCGCGGGCGATGATGACGGTAAAGACCATCCCGACGACAGCGATGGTCCCCAAGCCGGTGAAACTAATCAGGGTATCCCTCGTAGTTTGTGCAAACAGAATTTTTCTGATCTTGTCCACAGAACCATTCTATCCGAAAGCAGATTAGATTTCCTTGATCACGTCAAACCCCTTGTAACTTCCTACAATCGCGGCCCCGATTATTTTCCTGGCGACACGCGACTGTTTTAGTTTGAAGGCGGTTTCGTTCAGGGTGGCGCCGGAACCGACAGCGTCGTCGATCAGAAGGATGTTTTTGAAATGTTTAGTTTCGTCTTTAATGAAGATCGACCCCCGCGCGTTTGTAATGCGATCTTCCAGCTTGCTTAGAGTTTTTTGCGCGACCGGAACATCTCCAATATAGGCTTTCACTAGCTCAATTTTGGGCAGTTTGAGCGCCATTTGCTTCTCGATTTCTTTTTGGAATTGGTGTTTCCGCGGAATGGTTGGCGGTATGAAGCCAACAGCGTTTATCTTATATCTTTTAATGAGATCTTTTACAACGCGACGGAACTGGGGAATTATTTCTTCGATCAAATTGATTTGCTGGCTTTGCTTGGCATAAAGAACTAGCTGGCCCAACTTAGTTTTTCCAAATTTAGGAAGGCTATAAAAGTCCAGATAGTACAGACGATCCAAAGACGTATCAGGAAAAATACTTTTTATTCTTTCTGTCGCATTGATATAACCAAAACGATTCATGTAGCTATCGGCCAGGGATCTGGTCCTTACATATTCACCGGCCAGTTGAACCAAATGGTTTTCCTCCTTAATATCTCTAACCCAGCGAGCAAGGCCATCCCTGCCGGTCAATATTTCTCCCAAGGGTGTGACGTAAAGATAAGTTTCATCAATCACCGCTCTGATTTTTTTGGGAATTTCTGGAATATTCTCAGCGGTGGCGAGGTCGCCGTTTAAATACAGGTAAAAGACGAGCGGAGGCCTGCCTACCCTGGCTATTCTTCCTTCATGCAACAGTTGCTTGAGATATTTATGAATTTGGACACGACTCAGCTTCAATTCACGCCAGATATCATCAACTCTAGTCTGACCGCGAGATTTGACGAAATCGACAATCTGATCCTTGTAGTTTTTCTCAGCCATGTTCATATTATATCACCTAGTTAATAGTTTACAGTTAAGTGTAAACTGTAAACTAAACTGCTTAAACAATTTTTATCTGAAGTTGACCATCAAGGGCCTTGGCGACCTTATCAAGAAATTGAATAGAGGGATTGGAATTACCGGACTCGAGACGGGAGATGGCTGATTGTTTGGTGCCAACCCGAACCGCCAGATCCTTTTGACTCATCTTTTTTTCCAGTCTCTTCCCGATAACGGCGGAAATTACCTGATATTCAGACTCCATCTCATCGTAGAGCCTCTTGACTTCAGGATCAGACAAAAGTTCCTTTTCTAGTATTGACCAATCTTTTAGTTTTCCCATATGTTTTAATATAACATATACGTTATGAATGTTCAGCTATTTGGGAGTGTAGATCGTAAGGGCGGGGGTCTGGTCGGGATATTTGATTTGCTCGATCGGGTCAAGAAGGTTTTCAATCTGAATCGGATACTTCACAAAATATCTATCCGGCAAGATAACATACGTTGGTTTATATTGATTGATAAAGATTTTGTAATCTTCGATTGACTTGGGGGACGAGAAGTAGAGGTTTGGAAATGTTTGCCAGAAGGTTGACTCCCCGATGACAATCTGTTTTAGTTTGAAGGCCTCATATTGGTCAAAAGGAGTCCTCTGCCAGAAGCGGAAATCGCCGTTATGGTAGTAGCCATCCCAGACAACGAGCATTGTTTTCCGGTCGTTTGCTACTTGAAAATCAGACAGCTCCTTAAAGCCGTACTCGTAGGCGCGGGCAGAGAGGGCGGGGTAGACATGAAAGTAGCCATAGAAGAATGACCAGGCGGAATAAAAACCGATCAGGGCAACGACGATCCCATACGGCCAACACCATTTCTTGCTGATTAGACCAAAAGAGTCGACGATGCCCAGGGCACAAAAATATGTCAGAAACGGTAACATTGTTACGGCACGCAGAAGATAGCCGGCCCCATCTTTGGTGAGCGCGGCCGGGATAGGAGAGACCAGTATCCAGACCAGAAACAAATTTCTGGTCTTTGGGTCAGCTGATTTAAAAAAGCGGAAGGCACCATAGAGCATAAAGGGAATTAGGAATGGATAAAAAGCACCAACCAGGCCGGTAGAATGGCGAAGAATGGCGTCCCCTCTTAGGAAAAGCCAGTCGGGCGAAAAAAAGGAAAGATAATTTCTGGTAAAGACCAGCAAATTAGCGGAAATTCGATTAAGAAACAATTTGTTGGCCAGTTGTTCGGGGGGGAGATAGAAAGAAAACAGGCTGGGCTGACTATTCCACGAAAGGGCTCTGAATTTATCGGTGTCGTAAGGAGTATTGACGTCGCGCCAAATGGCCAGATCGAGACCGCGGCCAGAAAGCGAAAGGATATTAAATCTTTGACCGATCAACACTGCGGCACCAATAACAAGTAATATCGTGCCCAGAATAAGAATTGACCGGTATTTCTTTTTGGTTAATTTATAGATCTCGGCAAGAACCAATATGCCGGCGAAAGGGGCAATAATTATCATCGAGGGGTAGTAAATCAGAGCCAGTCCCAAGGGTAATAAACAGATTAAATAACGCGAAATCGTCTTGGCCCTCAAAAAAAGCCCCGCGTGAATAACGACAAGTAGAGCGATGATCGCGACGTGAGTATGACTAATCCGACTAATCATAAAGTTCCAAGGGATTACCGCCACAAGCAAGGCGGCGATAGCCGAGATTAGTCTATTTTTACTGATGGAATAGGCGAAGAAAAAGATTGATAAGGTCGCCAAAGAACCATAAAGAGCTGAAGCGGCGCGGACACCCAACGGGGTGAGACCAAAAATCCAGGTAAGGGAAAATGTCCCGTAGAATATTTTGTCATACAACCATTGACCTAGATTCGCGGACGAACCAATAATTTTGTTGAAGATTAGATAATGCCCCGTCTCATCGGCATAAAGGCTGGGGATATTTTGGTCCAAGCGGTAAAACCGAAAAAAAAGTCCTATTAACAATGTTACCGTCAATATCGCAAGGGTTGCTATTTTTGTCTTTTTCATTTGCCTAATGAGTCCAAAATTCATGATTGATAAACTCATCGTAAGATAAATCCCCCAATTTACTCGCATTGCTCACGATAACATCCAACTCTCTCACGCCATTGCGACTGCGCGCCCGGATATAAGCGGTGGCTTCAACGCCCGATGTGGCGACCATCTTCACCGCCAGGCTATTTTCGTCCCGTTTTTCAATATTTGTAATTTTTGTAGTCCTTAGATCTTCCGATTCAAGGAGAACTTTTGTATAGTCCAAGTTTTCACTCATAGTAATTATGAAAGATTGTCTGGCAACCAATTGTTTCCTGGTCATGTCTTTCAACCAAACTACTAATCCACGATCATGCGCTGGTAAGAATTTACCCAAGTCTTCTTTAATTTTTTTATCATCAAACTCATCGACTCTTTTAAGAACATCGTCGAACGAGGTCTTTATGTCATATAATTTCGTCTTTCTGTTGACCATGTTCCAATCGAGATCTATGCCTTTGGATAACATAAACCAGAGGTCATAAATATCTCGACCTTTCGATCGGTAAAGAAACGCTCTTATTTTTTCCGACAATACCTCGGTCCAGTCCATATGCCGGATGACTGGCTGTGGGGCAACCGGAAAGTCCGTCTCCAAAACATCTTCCTTTGAAGTCTCCGGTTTTTCTCTAAGCGAAAAATCAAGATGAATGGTTAGCGGATATTTTTCACCATCGGGCTGATAGCTCAAAATGGCAGTGTAGGAGGCATTGGTTTCGCGGGTTCGTTTGATGGTAATGCCCGGAACCACCAAACCCATCTTTTTCACGATCTCGGCAGTCACCTTGTCCAACTCCCTGGTTGTCAGTTCGGCGGTGAAATCCAGGTCTTCGGAAAAACGTTCGGACTTGAGCAAAAGCCGAATGGCCGTTCCGCCTTTGAAATAAATCTTTTGGCTTTCGTTGGTGTTGTAGAGAATACTCAAAAAGACAACCTGAAGATATTCCCTAATGACGGTAAATTCATCAATGGCTAATCTTTTTGATAACTCGTCTATTTGATCTCTGGAAATCATATTTTTATGGCTTTGTAATAGTTTTTAAACGCCCGGTTGCTTATTTTTGAAACGAGATCGTTGACCTTGTTTTTATCAATTAGTTGCAAATTCAATTCCTCGAATGAAAGCGAACCTCTTCCCAAGGCGACGGTGAACATCATATCCACCAAAGCCTTTTCCGGCGTGGCAATTAAAAAGTCACCCACCTTCTGGTAGCCGGTGAAATACTTCTGATCAACATGCGCGTAGGAAAAAGTCTTATTGTTGTTTGAAACAGTATTTGTAAGATTCGTAGTAACCGAAGTAATTTGCTGGGGGGATTGGACTAAAATGCCGTAATAATTGAGAGCGGAATCCAAAGAGACATATGACGGCCTGTAGAGAATATTTGCCAGCTCAAAATCAGAGGGTTTGTTGGAAACAAGAATGTAATAACCTTTCGAAACTCTTTCCAAAACACCCTCTTTAACTAGCCTGCCGGACAAGACATAAGAATATGAATCGCTGGTGGTTTGCAATATCTTCTTCAAGTCCAGCGAGGTAAAAACTCTTTTACCCGATGCCTGGAGTGTTTGAAATGCTTTTAACTTATTCATAGGTTTGATCGTTATAATGCTTATCCTTATCAATATAGTATATTATAACCATAATATGCAAGGCTCAACGGTTCGTGAACTGTCTGGTGCTTAAGAAAATTTTTGTCTTGCCTGCCGGACGATCGCCCGGAAGATCTTCGAAGAAGACTTGATAGGTCGGGTCTTTGTAGAGGACTTTAAACAACTCCGATCCGCCGGTAGAATTGGCAATTTGCTTACTTGAGCCCCAACTGGCGCCATAATCAGCCGTGTCGTTGGCGAATTCGAAATAACTGTCGGCCGGAGGCAAAGGATAATTG
>CAYGRQ010000013.1:0-11972 GCA_964352325.1 uncultured Pseudomonadales bacterium | reverse complement strand
GAGAGATAACGGATGCGGGTGAAGAACTTGGCAAAAGAATCAGAAGAGAAAAAGAGAGTGAGGGAGTTAGGGTCACGGCGAATATAACTTTCACGGACGCGGGCGAGATAGATTTTGGTAAGTTCAGCGAGAGTTTTGTCCAGATCGGTGAGAACGGTGCTTAGGGTAGTAACATCCTTTTCGAGAGAGGCTATCTGGGCGGCGGTTTGTTTGACTTGGGCTTGGGTTAATCTTATTTTGGCGTTAAGAACATCCAACGCCGCTTTCAAGGTCAAGGCCTGACCTTGTTTCTCCTCAGCTTTCTTTTGACATTCTGTAATGTAAGCAGATAGATCATTCACATCCGAAGGAATGGGTTGATTTAAATCACACTCAACCGCCAGGGCCAATGAAGGTGGCCAAAGAACAGAAAGTAGAAAACAAAATAGGAGGACTTTTAATTTCATCGCTTGAGGAAGCGCACCGCCGCCAGCAGACCGGAGAAAAGGCCTAAGGAGGAGAAGAAAACAACGAGGACGGCTAACAGGGCGAGCATGATGACGGGACTAACCGGCAAGGGGATGATACCGACGAAACGGGAGGCCAAGAAGGGTGTCGAATAGAGAAGGGCGATGTAGCTAGCCAACCAACCGATAACGCCACCGACGGCCCCATAGAGAACTGACTCGATCAGGTAAGGCTTGATGATGAAAGCACCCTTGGCCCCCAAAAGTTTCATGGTGCCGATTTCATAGCGGCGACTAGCGATTTTCATCGAGATAATGATCATGATGGTGATGACGGAGTTTATGGAAAGAATGATGGCCAGGATCAGACCGGCGGTCCGAATCGCCCTGGTCCAGGCGGTCAACTCGGAGATGACATCCTGGGGAAAATCGATCTCTTTCTGGCCATTTGGGGTGGAGCTGACAATCTTAGATCGCTCGAGAATAGAGACGATGGTTGGGAAGTTATCAGGCGACTTGGCGGTGATTTCGACACTGGCGGGCAAAACATCGGCGGTGATGATGCCTAGATCGGTGACGGTGCCCAAAAGGAGCGGATCATTGCCAACACTTTCCTTGTAGATTTTTAGGGCTTCTTCCTTGCTGACGTAGATGGACTGTTTGACTAAACCGGTGGTGGTCAGGTCGCTAATGAGAAGATTGACATCTTCCGGTTTATGCTCGTCGGAAAGATAGGCGATGACCTGGGGCTTGGTTTCGAAACTGGTGAGGATTAACTGCGAGGCCAGGGAAACGAGGGCAAAAAGGGAAACGACAAAAACGGTCAGGCCGGTCATCGAAACGGCGGCCAAGGCTTGGTAGGGCGAGCGGCGAATGTTTTTGAGGGCGGTGTTAATCATTTAGTCATTCTTTTATTTTAGGTTTTTTGGAGTGAGCGCTGGTGGCAGTGTCTGCCATTATCTTACCTTTTTCCAGGTGAATGTGGCGATGGTCAAGAAGGAACTTCTCGTTGTGGGTGGCCATGATCACGGTCGTGCCCAGATTGTGAATTGCCAGGAGAAGCCGGTAGATGTCTTTGGCCGTAGTATCGTCAAGATTGCCGGTTGGCTCGTCGGCAAAGAGAATCTTCGGTTCGGAAACGATGGCCCGGGCGATAGCGGCCCGTTGTAATTCGCCGCCGGAAAGCTGAATCGGAAAGAGTTCGACTTTGTCGGGGATACCCACCAAGTCTAAGAGATGGTGGACGCGGTCGGCGATCTGCTTACCCGGATAGTTAATGATCTCGAGGGCGAGGGCGATGTTTTCAAAAACGGTTTTGTCGGGGATGATTTTGTAGTCCTGAAAGACGACGCCAACCTTGCGGCGAAGATCGGGTAACTGGCCGCCCTTGAGTTTAGACAGATCAACGTCTTCGATTTTGATACTGCCGGAACTGGGAACAAGATCGCGGATAAGGAGGCGGCCGATGGAGGTTTTTCCGGCCCCCGATGGCCCGGTGAGAACGACAAACTCCCCTTCTTTGATATGGAAGCTAACATTATCGAGAATTGTATCCCCCGTTGGATAAACCTTGGTTACCTGGTCGAAAACGATCATGGGAAAATTATAGCGTAATTTGGGATCACTCGGGGTCGGGGGCGTTTAGTTTCTCGACTTTGACGCGACCGATATCCATCAGCCAGCCGGCTCTCTGGCTTTTGAAGGTTTCACCCCAGACAGTCACTTGGTGGCCCTCGAATTCATCCAGATCAATGACGGAACTGGTGAGATAGACGATTTGGCTGACCCCACCTGGGCGCAGCAGTTGATGCGAGCCTTCGCCGTCGAGACCGCCCTTGTGCAAAACTCCAGTGGCGCTGTCTTTGAATGTTTTCTCATCCTGAACACCGATGACGTCGCCTTCCTTGAGGCCGGCTTCGGGGACGTTTCTGGAGACGGTCGGGCCGGTATTGATCACGCCACCGATGGAACCGTTCTTTAAGAGATAGCCACTGCCCAGGCCAAGAGCGAGGACAACGACGAGACCAATAATTTTGGGCATAGAGGCATTATTTTTTAATGGCGCGGGGGAGGCCGCGGGAGTAACTTGCGGATCGGCAGGAGGAGTTTCTTTTTGGAGGTTGATCTTTTGGAGTTCCATGACGGCGGGCTTTGTTAACTAGTTAGAGTTTAGCAGATTCCAGCGACGGTGCAAAATGTTTCAACTCTAATTCAATGAACATGTCCAGGTCACCATCCAAAACGGAGTCCGGGTCAGTCGATTCGTACTTGGTGCGAAGATCTTTGACCAATTTGTAAGGATGAAGAACGTAGGATCTGATCTGGGTCCCCCAGCCGGCGACGGTGTGGGCGCCTTTGATTCTGGCCAGTTCCTCGTGGCGCTTCTTTTCTTCCAGTTCCCAGAGTTTGGCTTTCAGAAGCTGGAGGGCAATTTTCCTGTTTTGCTCCTGGTAACGCTGGCTTTGAGCTTCGACGACAATACCGGTTGGAATATGGCGAATGCGAACGGCGGTGCTGACTTTGTTCACGTTTTGGCCGCCGGCGCCGGAAGAGCGACTGGCTTCGAACTCGAGGTCCTCGTCACGGATGACTGTTTCACTCGTTTCCTCCATGACCGGCATAACCTCGACACCGGCGAAGGAAGTTTGGCGGAGATTATCGGCATTGAAGGGCGACAGACGGACCAGGCGGTGGGTGCCGCGTTCATTTTTCAGGTAGCCGAAGGAATAAGGGGCGTGGACGATATAGGTGACCGACTTGAGGCCGGCTTCTTCGCCGGGCGAGTAACCGACCATTTCGTAAGGCCAGTCTTGGCGCTCGAAATAGCGAGTGTACATGCGGGAAAGCATGGTCGCCCAGTCCATGGCTTCGGTGCCACCCTGACCGGAATGAATGGAGAGGATGGCTTCGTTTTTGTCGTAGGGACCGGAAAGATAGGTGGCGAGTTCCAGGCGGTCGAGTTGACGGATGACCGTCCGGTGCAAGGATGCGATATCGGGGTCAAGACTGCTGTCTTTGGCTGCCTCGGCCAATTTAGTCAAATCGGCCAGGCTTTTGAGGTTTTCGGAAACCGAGGTTAGATCGTCAAGCAATGATTTCAGACGGGCTAATTCCCGGAGAAGGCTTTTGGCTTTGGCTTCGTCTTGCCAGAGGCTGGGATCAGCGGTTTCTTTTTCGAGCGCCTCTTTTTTACCATATAAATCCTCCGGCTTGAGTTTTTCATGTAAGCCTGAAAGTCTTAAGGTATATTGATCTAATTCCTCGTGCGTGATGGCCATCAAAAGCTATTCTAGCATTGGCAAGAAAAGTTTGACGGGTTTAGAGATTGGGGCTGTTTGCTACGAGTAAGTTCCCATGCGGGTAAGCCGCTCGGCTTTTTGGGCTAGTTCCGGCGATAGTTTAAAGTTCAGGTCAGGCTGTAGGCGAAGATCGCCCCGAGTAACCAGGAACTGTATCCAGTTTAGCAAGTCAGTCCTGTCGAATCTATCTTTCATGGCCCATTCCTCTCGAAGCATTCGCCCTAAGCGGAAAATGGCGACAACCTGCTTCAGGCTAAGGACGTGGTTTTCAGCGAGCCAAAGGGATCTGTATAAAAGATCTTTTCTCTGGGAGTAAATGTCTGTCTCGTTGGGGGTGTCGCCGTCAAACCAGAGAGTGGGATCAGCTTCCTGAGACCTCAGAACCCTAAGATAGGCTCTGGCAGCGTCAATCTCCTCCGGTGGTAAGCGGTCTATCAAAAGTTGAACTAACTCGACCGGGAGTTCTTTTTTTGCTTCTGTCATAGGACCAATGATATCACTGGAAGTCAAATGACTTGGCGATGGCGATTTGGCGGGCGTCGGGCATGCCTAATTCGCCGGGGACCTCGAGAATGAGGGGGAGATCAGCAAGATCCTTGTGGTTCACGAATTGGGAGAGGCCGACGAGACCGATCTTGCCCTTTTGACCAGCGGAGTTTTCGATGACGAAAGGGATCCCTCGACTTCGCTCAGGATAACTTTCGTCAGTGGCGGAAATGATTTGATTAATAACGCCAGCGACTTGATCGCTTGACCATTTTTCAAATCAAAAATAAGAGAGTCGACCGATTTCTTGACGAGGTCTGGATTGTCTGAGGCAAGATTAACTAAGTAGAGAGCATGAATAAAAACCGGATGTAGATTTCCTTTGGTGGAAACATGAGCACCGATGCGCCTCATTGGCGCTCGATCAGCACCGATT
Organism: uncultured Pseudomonadales bacterium; assembly: GCA_964352325.1. Lineage (GTDB taxonomy): Bacteria > Patescibacteriota > Microgenomatia > UBA1400 > MFAQ01 > 2-01-FULL-50-23. Next base: position 7,305 of record CAYGRQ010000013.1, on the reverse strand, counting down.
GCAGGACAACCGGGGTTTCGGGCTGGTCGTTGGCGCCGGTTTTGACGTTGACAATTTTATCGACGACGTCCTGACCGGAAATAACTTTACCAAAAATGGTGTGTTTGCCGTTTAACCAAGGGGTGGAAATGATGGTAATAAAGAACTGGGAGCCGTTCGTATTGGGTCCGCTATTGGCCATAGCCAGATACCCGGGGCCGTCAAAGTTTAGGGAAGAGTTGAACTCATCCTCAAACTTATAACCCGGGTCACCCATGCCGGTACCGAGAGGGTCGCCGCCCTGGATCATAAAATCTTTAATAACCCGGTGGAAAATTGTGCCGGCGTAGAAGGGCTTACCGGTTTTGGTGCCTTCGGCCAGTCCGACGAAATTGGCAACGGTTTTTGGAGCCTGGTTGGCAAAAAGCTCAACCTTGATATCTCCGAGTGTTGTTTTGAGTGTGGCGTACATTTTTTCGTTTGGTTTTAGATTTAATAATTGATTAATGTCCGGTGTCGGGCTCGGGGTCGCGGTGATCGTCGAGGTGGGGGTGGTGCCACCAGACAATGACAAGGTTGGCGATGAGGGAGTGGTTGGACTTGTCTGGCAAGCCGAAAAGATCAGGGCGGCGGACAAGAGTAGGGTGAGTTTTTTAAGCATGATGATTATGATAGCATGAGTTTATGCAGATGCCGGTGATCGTCGGAATGATTGTGGCCACTATGTTTCTGGTTACCTTTTCCGGCTGGTTTTACAACTACGCTTTGGGGATGGAAGAGCTGGTTTTGGATGATAAATTTTTCAGCTACCGCATCGTGGCGGCGAGTTTGGTTTCGGCGGTTTTTTTTGTGATGGTCTTTTTCGTGATTTCGATCGTCAACCAGTGTCCAAACCAGGAAAGAGTCGGAATTTTCGCCGGTTTGAAATGCGAACAATACCTAAAGCTTAAAGCGAGCGCGGACAATCTTTTCCAACCAAAGAACGAAACGGTAAATCAGGCGCTCTAACAAGGGTCGTTTGGGCGAAGGACCGGAGTAGGGTTTGCTCCAAACCGAAGTGACGATCCAATTATTTCCTTCCCGTTTGACGGCGGCGATAATCTGGTTTTTGCCAATAATCTTGATGTGTTTTCTGGCTGAGGTAGTTCGGCTCGCTTCGACTCTATCCGGAAAACGAATGGCCTGATCAACCAGGGCCGGGTCGATCCCCCGTTGGCGGGCGCGCTCCGCCAGATGGGTCGTCCAAATGATCTCAATCATTTATTCCCCGGGGAGATGACCTTGTCGGGGTCCTCAAAGAGAGGGTTGGTGGTTTGTCCCTCGGAAATACTCGGGATCTGCGCTTCGCTTTGAGGTGCGGGGGCAGCTGGAGTAGGGGTCGGGGCGACCGGGGTGGTTGGAACTGCCGGAGCGGCCGGAATCACAGGAGAAACTGGCGGTGAAGTAATTTCCTGGAGGGGCGAGGTGGGGGGGGTGACGGCCGGGGCGCTTTTTAAGGCGCTGACTATTTCGGAAACCGGCAGGTCGCTTTGGAGAGTAGTAATTGGGGATGCCGGGGGAATACTTGGAGTAAGAACTTGATTATCCATAGCTTGATGGTAAAGACTTGATTTGTCTTTGTCAAATTTGGGGTTAGCCTGGGTCGGGGTAGTGACAATCCTTCCATTTTTTGCCGCTGGCGCACCAGCAGGGGTCGTTGCGGCCGATTTTTTTCTTTTTGGCACCCGATTCGTTAGCGACAGCACGCTGAAGAGGGGTGGGGGTGGGCATGACCGGCTGGACCCGGAAGAGTTTTCGAGCGATTTGATTATTAATCCGATTGAGTAAACTCTCGAACATGTTGTATGCCTCCTGCTTGTATTCGACCAGGGGATCTTTCTGGGCATAGCCGCGCAGCCGAATACCGTCGCGCAAGTCATCAATGGCGTCGAGGTGGTCCATCCAGAGTTCATCATAGGTCCCCAGGGTGACGAAGTTTTCGATCTGGCGGAGGACGTGGCCGCCAAAGGTGGCCGCTTGGGATTTTCTGGCTTGGGTGACGATCGAGGTCAAAAGTTCGTGAGCGGTGTTTTCGTCGCTCCCGGTCAGCTTTTTCTCCAATTGTTCGGCCGAGCGGCTGTCGAGAGGGAGAATCATCTGAAATTCCTTGGTGATCCGGTCGGCTTCGGCAGCGTCGATGCCTTCCGGAGAATAGAGAGTGGTCAGAGAGCGGACTTCGGTGGCGATAATGTCGTCGATCCTTTTGCTTAAGCCCGCCTCGAACTCGGATTCGGTCAGGGCTTGGTAACGGCGGCGGTAAAAGATTTCGCGCTGTTTGTTCATGACGTCGTCGTAATCGACGACGCTTTTGCGCTGATCAAAATAAAAGCTTTCGACTTTGGACTGGGCGGTTTCGATGGCCCGGCTAACCATGCCCGCCTCGAGCGGTTGTTCTTCCGGAACTTTGAGAAAATCCATGAGCTTGCTGATTTGTTCGCCGCCAAAAATGCGCATGATGTCGTCTTCGAGGGAAACATAAAAGCGGGAGGAACCGGGATCCCCTTGGCGACCGGCGCGGCCGCGGAACTGATTATCGATGCGCCGGCTTTCGTGACGGACGGCGCCGATGATATGCAGGCCGCCGAGCTTGACGACTTCGTCGTGGAGGCTTTGCCAGTTCTTTTTTTCCATTTGGGTCGGGTCGCCACCAAGAACAATGTCGACACCCCGGCCGGCGATGTTCGTCGCGACGGTGATCGCTTTCTTCTCACCGGCGCGGGAAATGATTTCGGCTTCGGACTCGTGATTCTTGGCATTCAAAACCTGGTGAGGAATTTTTTTGTGTTTTAAATATTTACTGACGACGTCGTTTTGTTCAATTGATTTGGTACCGATGAGAATGGGCTGGCCTAACTTATATTTCTCTTCTATTTCGGTGGTGAGGGCGGAATACTTGGCCCGCTGGGTCTTGTAGACAATGTCGGAGAAGTCGGCTCTTTTGACCGGGAGGTGGGTAGGAACGACGACAACGTCGAGTTTATAAATCTTCCTGAATTCCTCGGCCTCGGTAGCGGCAGTCCCGGTCATACCGGCCAACTTGGCGTACATGCGGAAGTAGTTCTGGAGGGAAATGGTGGCCAGAGTCCGACTTTCCTGCTGAATCTTGACCGCCTCTTTGGCTTCGATGGCCTGGTGCAAGCCTTCCGAATAGCGGCGGCCGTACATCAGGCGGCCGGTGTGTTCGTCGACGATGATGATCTGGTCGTCTTTGACGATATATTCGCGGTCGCGGATGAAGAGGGTTCTGGCTTTTAAGGCCTGCTCGATATGGTGCAGGGTGTCAAAATCCTTTTCATAGAGATTGTCGACACCGAGGATTTTCTCGACTTTTCTTAGACCGTGATCGGTGAGGTTGGCGGTGTGCAGTTTCTCATCGATTTCGTAGTCGGTATCTTTGCTTAGGCCATTGATGACTTGGGAGAAACGATAATATTTTTCGGTCGGTTCCATATCAGGCGCGGAAATGATGAGGGGGGTTCTGGCTTCATCGATCAAAATGGAGTCGACCTCGTCGACAATGGCGAAGTGGTGCCCCCGCTGAGACATTTCAGCGGTGGCCCGGGCCATATTGTCGCGCAGATAATCGAAACCGAATTCGTTGTTGGTGCCGTAGGTGATATCGGCGGCGTAAGCTTCGCGCCGACTGACGGGGCGAAGATGTTTCAAGCGCTCGTCGGTGTGTTCGGAATCGGCGTATTCCGGATCGTAAAGCGCGGCGGGTAGATCGCCCTTGCCGGAAAAAATGACACCAATGGAAAGACCAAGAAAGTGATAGACCGGGCCCATCCAGCCGGCGTCGCGACGGGCGAGGTAATCGTTGACGGTGACGAGGTGGACGCCCCGGCCGGAAAGAGCGTTGAGAACGATGGCGGTGGTGGCGGAAAGAGTTTTACCCTCTCCCGTCTTTTGTTCGGCAATTTTGCCCTGGTGAAAAGCAAGGCCGGCCATTAGCTGGACGTCGAACGGCCGCATCTTCAGGGTCCGGACGGAGGCCTCGCGGGCAAGAGCAAAAACTTCGGGGAGGATATCGTCGAGGTTCGCCCCGTTTCGTAAGTCATTTTTGAACTTTTGGATCTGGACCGGAAATTCTTTATCCTTCAGGTTTCTTGCCCAGGCCTCGTGACCATTAATTTGTTTGACCAAAACCAACAGTTTCTCGACTTCTTTCGTGTTGGTATCAAAAAGTTTCCCCAAGAGGTTAAACATGCGCAGTTGATTATATGCTAGAGCGAGATGGTGTTATAGTATTTTGTATGAAAGTCGAGATAACGAGGGTCGATAAAAATCTTCCACTGCCAGAATATAAAACAGGTGGGGCGGTGGCCTTTGATTTCATTACACGGGAAACAACTACTATTAAAAGTCACGAGGTGGGCAGAATTCCTAGCAACGTAATCATAAAAGTGCCTGCAGGATATATGCTTTACATCAAAGACCGTTCGAGTACTGCAGTCAAAAAGGGTTTATTGATTACTGCCGGGGTAATCGATCAGGATTTTTGTGGGAAGGATGATGAGGTTATCCTTCAATTTTTCAACTACACGGACCACGATGTCACGATCGAGCGTGGAGAAAGAATCGCCCAGGGTATATTTGTGTCAGTTGAAGTTGCGGAGTGGATCGAGGTTGAAAGCGTGAACGATACAAACCGAGGTGGTTTTGGTACCACGGGGTAAATAGGAATAACTTCAGGGTCCGTCCCTGAAGTTTTTGGACAACCTCCGAGGTTGAACGAATTAGTTCAGGGAGATGATGAGGTTGCTGGCGGTATAGACGGATTTGATTTGGAAGTGGGGGCTGATTTTGGCGACAAAGTCGTCGGTTTTTAGTTTGAAGTCGTCCCAGTAGAGGCGGTTAATCAGAGTGTGGTCGCTCATTGCTTTCATCTTTTTCAAGACCTCGATCTCTTCGAAACCTTTGGGTGTTTGAAAACCTTGAAAACAGTCGTTAAGAATCAGAGAGTACTTTTCTTTCGTTTTCTTCACAAAATTGACGGCGTCATCGTTGATGATGGTGAGGTTTTTGATCTTCCCGACCCCGAAGTGTTCTTTGGCAATTTCGATCATGACGGGATCAATTTCGACGGCGGTAACGGTGGCTTGTGGATAACGGCGATGCAAATACTTGATGACCGAGCCGCCGCCCAGACCAAGCAGTAGGACACTCTCGGGCCGGTAGCCCTTGGGAAGTAAATGCTTCAGGCCAATATCAAAAATTCCCACCATGACGTTCCCCGATTGGGTAAGTCCGCCAACGTCGAGGCGGAGATCAGCGGCAAAACGAATCAGCTTGATGCCACCATTGAAATCGGAATGGTAGGTTTTGATCGTTTCGGGAGTAAAGAGGCTGACAAGAGACATGGCCATATTCTACTGCCTGCCGCCGGCGAGGGCGGCGCGGGTCTTGTTGATCAAGTCATTCCAAACCCGGTAGTGTTGTTTGAGCTGCCACTCGGTCACATTGGCCGGAGGAATTTTTTCGCTCAGGAAAGCCCGATCGAGTAACGAGGCGGCAGCCTGATCGCGGTCGAGTAGGGTTGGCGCGCCGGAAACGATGACCGCCAGACGAACTTTGTTTCTTTCTGACAAAACAATGGTCGAGTTACCCGCATTTTCGGTAAAAGCGATCTTGCCCCCAAAGACGCCAGGATAAACGCCGAGTAAACCATTCCAATTTGAGACATAATAGAAACCGTGGGTGCTGCTCTCGGTGATGTCCTGACGGTCGGAAACGGCGGCGGCCATAATTTCCGGGTAGTTTTTGACCGTATTCTGGACCAACCTGGCGATATCGGTCAGGGTAGAAAACTGGGCAGTGTCGTCCAAACCATCGGGGTTACTAAAGTGGCTGTTTTCCATTTTCAGTAACTCTCCTTTTTTGTTCATCAGGTCGACGAAGTCCGACAGAACCAAACCGTTTTGGCTGGCAATTCCCTCGGCCAGAGTGGCGGCGGCATCGTTGGCCGAGGTGGCAATGGCGGCGCGAAGAAGATCCGATAATTGGAACTGTTCACCGACTTTGAGGCCGAGGATGGTGGGAACCTTATCAACTGACGTCCTGGTCGCAGTCAAGAGCTGATCAGAAAACCCGAGGTCAAGAGCAACCTGACCGGTCAGAAGTTTGGTGAAGGAAGCGGGAGAAATTTTCTCAGCGGCCCCGCTGGCCAGGTAAACCTGGCCGGAATCGAGGTTGAAAACGAGGTAGAAGGAAGCTTTGACGGTGAGTTTTTTCGCGGTCGAAAAATCCAGAGCCTGGGGAGCGGCTATTTTGGACTGCAGTTTGTAAGAGAGCTGCGGCGTGTAATCGGCTTGGGGAAAGAGAAGTTTTGCTTTGGGCCAGAAGATAAGCGTCGGGATAATTCCGAGAAAAATGAGGGCAGTCAATATCCAAGACAGGTTAGCCTTCACGGCCGATTATTTCCTTGCCCATGAAAGGCACCAAAATGTCCGGGACTTTGACGGTGCCGTCGGCCTGCTGGTAGTTTTCAATGATGGCGGCCAAGAGTCGGGGTGTGGCGGCGACGGTGTTGTTGATGGTGTAAACGTATTTCGTCTCACCATTTTTGGCGCGATACTTGATATTGAGACGACGGGCCTGAAAATCATTGAAATACGAGTCGGAATGGGTCTCGCGGTAGCGTCCCTGGCCAGAAAACCAGGTTTCAATGTCGTACTTTCGCCGTTGGCCAGCGCCCATATCTCCAGTGCACATCAAAAGGACGTGATAAGGAAGTTTCAATGCCTGAAGAACTTCTTCGGCATTGGTTAACATTTCATCATGCATTCTTCTGGTTTCTGCTTCATCGGCGATGGTGTAAACGACCTGCTCGACTTTGTTGAATTGATGGAGACGGAAAATTCCCTTGGTGTCCTTGCCATAGGTGCCCACTTCACGACGAAAGCAAGGGGAAATACCAACCATTTTGACGGGAAGGTCTTTTTCGTTTAGAACTTCGTCTTTCCGATAGGCGGTGAGGGAGACTTCGGCGGTGCCAATGAGGGTTTGACCGTCCTGGGTGCGATAGTGATCCTCCTGTCCCCAGGGAAAATAGCCTGTGCCCCACATGGCGTCTTCGTTGACCATCCAGGGAACCGTCAGCGGGGTAAAGCCCTTCAGCACCATGTGCTTCAACGCGTGGGTAAGAACAGCGTATTCAAGGAGAACGAGATCATTTTTGGTAAAGAAAGCGCGGGTACCGGCAATCCTAACCGCCCGCTTACTATCAAAAAGGTCGAGATCCTCCATGATTTCGTCGTGGGTTTTTGGCTGAAAATCGAATTTGGGAAT
>CAYGRQ010000012.1:1554-12103 GCA_964352325.1 uncultured Pseudomonadales bacterium | reverse complement strand
GCGGGGTCTTTGCTTTGACAGTCGGCCAGTTTACCGGGCAGGGTCATACCCTCCAGAGCCCCCTTGCGAACGATGGCGTCACGGGCGGCGCGGGCGGCCAGACGCGCTCTGGCGGCGAGGAGAACCTTGGCGATGATCGTTTTGGCGGTTTGGGGGTGTTCCTCGAAGTACATTTCAAGGGCCGGTTTAACAACTTGGTAAACGGCAGATTGGACCTCGGGGTTGTTGATTTTGGTTTTGGTCTGGGATTCAAACTGGATTTCGGAACTGGTCATTTTGATCCAGACGATGGCCGAGAGACCTTCCTTGAGATCGTCTGGGGTTAAACTGTCAACCTTGCTACCCCTGCCCTCCATGAGATTATTTTTGGTGATGTAGTCCTTGATGACTTTAGTGAGGGCGGTTCGAAAACCGGTCAGGTGGGTGCCGCCGTCGTGAGTGTTGATGGTGTTGGTGTAACTTTCGATCGTTTCGGAAAAAGCGTCGGTGTACTGCATGACCACTTCGACGCCGATGGGATAGGCGTTGTCGGTGGCGGTGCCGATCATATGAATCGGCTCATGGAGTGGTTTTTTCAGGCGATTGGTGTGGGCCAGCAGTGAACGAATGCCGGACTCGAAGTAGAAGTTAGTATGTTTGCCCGATTTTTCTTCCCAAAGATGCATGAAAACGCTGGCAACAAGGTAGGCGCGCTCGCGGACGAGCTTTTTGATGAAGGTGTAGTCAAATTCGGTCGTTTTCTTGAAAATAGTCGGATCCGGTTTGAAGATGGTGAAGTTGCCGGAAAGATTGTCCAAGAATGACTGTTGGTAGGCTGGAATAATTTTGGCGGCTTGTTCCCGGGTGATTTCGCGGACGGGCTGGTCGGGCTTACCGATTTTGTAGCTTTGGCTGAAGAACTGGTTATCTCGCTTGACAATGACCGTGAGGTTGGTTGAGAGAGCGTTGACCGCCGAGGCCCCGACGCCGTGAAGACCGCCTGAAGCCTGGTAGGCGGAGGAGCTAAACTTGCCCCCCGCATGGAGTTTGGTCATGGCCAGCTCCAGGGCGGAAACGCCCGAGGGATGCATGTCGGTGGGGATACCGCGGCCATCGTCGGCGACGGAGACCAGGCCGCTGGCGTGGAGAAAAACGGAAATGTCCTTGGCATAGCCCCCGATGGCTTCGTCAAGGGAGTTGTCAAAAATTTCAATCAGGAGGTGGTGGAGACCTTTTTCATCGGTACTGCCGATGAACATGCCCGGCCGTTTCCTGACCGGCTCCAAGCCCTCGAGGACGGTGATGTCTTTGGCGGTGTAATCATTAGGGTTTGGCGTCATAGCGGGGTTCATTTTAGGCTATAACAGCCTCCCTGGCAAGGGGTTTATTGGATAATTTTCGCCGCCGTCAGGAGAAAGTGGTCGAGCGTCAATTTGGGGTTGATATTTCGGGCCAGGTCGCTTCGGGTAGTCAGAGCGAGGTTGATTATTTTGATTCTTTTTCTGGTGGGCAGGTGCCGGTTGGCCTGCCTCAGCGAGGCAATGATTTGGTCCAGTTTTTCTGACGGATTAGCGCTAACGAATTTGTCTGACAGGCCGATAATGACGGCCGGAGAGGAGCCAAGGTCAGCGATTACTTGTTTAAGCAAGGCTTGATTTATTTCCGGTTTAGCACTTTCAGCAAGACGGATCAACTGGCAACGGGAAGTGATGGTGGGCAGCAGCAGATAGTGGTTGTGGGTGGTGATGATAAATTGTTCTTCCGGCTTACTCTCCTCCAGGGTCTTCAACAGAGCGTTCTGGCCGGCAGGAGTGATCAAGTGGCCCGAGCGGATGAGGAAGACGGCTTGGCTTTTTTGGGCCGGGGTAAACTTGGCGCGGTCAATCAGGAATTTAATCGCCGGTAAACCGATGGAGCCGTTTTCGGGGGTAACTTCGCTGGTTAGGGTACCAAGATAGTATTTGTCAGCCAGGTAAGTTTCGATGAGATCGGGGCTGTCGGATTCAATAATAAGTGGAATCATAGCTATGTATATTGTACATTTAAGATATGGGGACGAAGGATTTAATTTCGGTTTTGGCTGAGATGGGCCAGTTGACCGCCGAGCAGTCAGCTAAGGCGCGGGTGGAATTGGTTTCAAGCGACAAAAAGCAACTAGAGATCGTTCGCGGTTTGGGGGTGGCCGATGAAGAGGCGTTGTCAAAGGCGCAAGCGACCGTCCTCGCCCTGCCCTATTTTGACCAACCTTCTTTGGTGTTATCGCCCGAACTGCTAAACCTGGTGCCAAATACCCTTGCCGAGACCTATAAAGTAATCCCCCTGGCGGTTGATAAAACAGACAATTCTTTGGCAGTCATTATGGGGAACCCGGAGGATCTGACCGCAATTGACTTTTTGGAAAAGCGGACCGGAATGCGGGTCAAGGTTTGGCTGACTTCGCCTTCCCGCTTGCGGACGCTGATCGACCAAAATTACGCCCAAAGTTTGATCGGCGAGGTCAGTGAAGTCTTGAAAAAAGGCGAAGCGGAGGAAGAAACGGTGGGAGTAGTCACCGCCGAAACGATGGCCCAAATTATCAAAGAGCCGAAAATCGTCGAAATTGTCAAAAAAGTCTTGGAGTACGCGATCAAGAACCGGGCCAGCGACGTTCACATTGAACCGCTGGAAAATGTGACGCGGGTTCGTTACCGGATCGATGGCATTTTGGAAGAAAAGCTCCGGTTAGATCGACAGTATCACGCCGCTTTGGTTTCCCGGATCAAGATTTTGGCCGGTATGAAGATTGATGAAAAGAGGTTGCCGCAGGATGGCCGTTTCACTTTCCGAACGGATGACGGTGAAGTGGATTTGCGTATTTCTTCGTTGCCGACAACCCACGGAGAAAAAATTGTGATGCGGTTACTGAAAAAGAGCGCGAAAATTCCAACCCTGCCCGAGTTGGGACTGCGGGGTAAGGCGTTGAAAAATCTTGAGGAAGCCGTCCTGATACCCCATGGAATTGTTTTGATCACCGGACCGACAGGTTCGGGCAAGACGACCACCCTTTATTCGCTAATCAGTAAGATCAACACACCGAAGGTGAACATCGTCACTCTGGAGGATCCGATTGAGTACCAGATGACGGGTGTCAATCAAGTCCAGATCAACCCGCAGGCCGGCTTAACTTTCGCTTCGGGACTGCGCTCCTTCCTGCGTCAGGACCCCAATATCATCATGGTCGGTGAAATCCGGGACGAAGAAACGGCGGAGTTGGCCATCCAGGCGTCCCTGACGGGCCACTTGGTGTTTTCAACGGTGCACACTAATTCGGCCGCCGGGGCTCTGCCGAGATTAATTGACATGAAGTCGGAACCATTTCTCTTAGCCAGCTCGATGACGGCGATTGTGGCCCAGCGCGTTCTGCGCAAAATTTGTGACGAGTGCAAGGAGTCGTATACGCCTGAAGCGGCGGTGGTAGCGGATATCAAGGAAGTCCTGGGAGATTTTTTCAAAGGGGGTGAAGTGGTCCTCTATCGGGGCCGCGGCTGTGATAAGTGCGGCCAGACCGGCTACCTGGGCCGGATCGGTATTTTTGAAGTCTTGCCGGTTTCGGACAAAATTGCCAAGTTGATTATGGAACGGGCCAGCGCGGCGGAGATTGAAAGTCAGGCGGTGACCGAAGGCATGATGCTGATGAAGCAGGATGGTTACTTGAAAACTCTCGAAGGAATCAGCACAATTGAAGAAGTTATCAGGGTAGCCCAGATCTAGGATGGCAGAAATAAATGAGTTGTTAAAAATCGTCTTTGATGCCACTGCCTCGGATCTGCATTTGGTGGTGGGGAGTTCGCCGGCGCTAAGGACTCACGGGCGGCTGTCTTTTATCGCCAATCTGCCGGTCTTGGATGCGGCGACCGCCGGCCGGTTGGTAACGGCGACGATGAATCCCACCCAGAAAGAACGGTTTTTGTCCGAGAAGGAGCTGGACTATTCTTATGAAATTCCCGGCGTGGCCCGTTTCCGGGTCAATGCCTATACCCAAAAAGGGACGGCCGCCGCCGCTTTTCGTTTGATCCCGGCGCTAATTCCCTCGGTTGACGCCCTGAATTTGCCGCCGATTTGCCACACCTTTGCCCAACTGCACCAGGGGTTTATTCTGGTAACTGGTCCGACGGGTCAGGGAAAAAGTTCGACCCTGGCGGCGATCCTTGAGGAAATCAACGCCACCCGGTCCGAACACATCGTTACCATCGAGGATCCGGTGGAGTTTGTCTACCAAAACAAAAAGTCGTTAGTCTCCCAACGGGAACTGGGGGGCGATACGGATTCGTTTGCCCGGGCCTTGAAGTCGGTGCTCCGCGAGGACCCGAACGTGGTTCTGGTCGGTGAAATGCGCGATCTGGAGACGATGAAAGCGGCGATGACAACGGCGGAGACCGGCCACCTGGTTTTCGCGACCCTGCATACCAACAGCGCTTCGCAGACAGTCGACCGGATTGTTGATTCATTTCCGGAGGAACAGCAGGAACAAATTAAATCTCAACTGGCGACTTCATTGGAAGCAGTTTTCAGTCAGCGCCTGGTGCCGACCAAAGACGGCAAGCGGGCGGTGGCGGTTGAGGTAATGGTGTCCACCCCGGCGGTAAAAAGCAACATCCGCGAAGGCAAGACCCACCAGATCGACAATATTATCCAGACCAGTCAGGAGCTGGGGATGATTCTTTTGGAAACCAGTTTGGCCAATCTGGTCAACAAGGGCGTGGTTGACAAGGATGTGGCTTACAAATACGCCAACCATCCGACGGTCTTGGCGCGGCTGATTGGAGAATTGAAATGAAAAGGTTCAACTATCGGGTCTTTGACGGTAATAATCGTCAGATTGGCGGTGTGGTGGAGGCCAATAACCAGGTTCAGGCGGCGGCGATACTACGCGGTAAAAAACTGACGATTGTTGGTTTGTCGGAGTTGAAGGGCAGTATTTTTGGCGAGCTAACCGCTTTAACCGGGAAACCTAAGTTCGAGGAAATTACCAGCTTCACCCGGCAGTTGTCGACGATGATCGCCGCCGGTTTACCGCTGATTGAGGCCCTCCGAATTCTAAAGGAACAAAGCCGGCCGCAAATGGCCAAGGTGGTCGAGCAAATTTTGAATGAAATCGAAGGCGGTTCCTCGCTGGGGTCGGCAATGGAGAAGGCGGAAGGGACATTCAGTACGGTTTATGTCGCCCTGGTCAAGGCCGGCGAGTCGGCCGGCGTCCTTGACCAAATCATGAAAAAGATGGCCGATACGCTGGATAAACAACGGGAGTTTCAGAATAAAACCAAGGGGGCGTTGATTTATCCAATGATCGTTTTTATCGGCATGATCGCGGTGGCCTTCATCATGATGATCTTTGTGGTTCCGAAATTGACCCAGATGTATCAGGATTTTGGAGCCGACCTGCCGCTGCCGACCAAAATACTGATCGGCATCTCCAATTTTATGGTCAATTACTGGTACCTATTCTTTGGGATGCTGACGGCAAGTTTTTTGATTTTTCGGCGTTGGTCAAAGACAGCGGTGGGATCGCTCCTTCTCGAACAAGTAGTTTTCAAGATTCCCATCTGGGGGCCATTGAAAAAGGACATTATCCTGGCTGAGTTTTCCCGAACAATGGGACTCTTGTCCACGGCGGCGATACCGATCTTGGACGGCCTGCGGATTGTGGCGGAGACCCTGGGCAGTCAGATTTATGCCGACGGCATTATCCGGGCGGCGGTGCGGGTAGAAAAGGGCTCGACACTGGCGGAGGCGATCGCGACCTCCTCCGATTTTCCGCCGATTCTGTCGCAGATGATCGCCGTTGGCGAACAAACGGGCAAGGTGGACGAAATTCTGTCAAAACTGGCCGACTTTTATGAAAGTCAGTCCGAACTAAAGGTCAAGACGCTGACGACGGCGATTGAGCCGATCATTATGGTCATCATGGGTATCGGAGTGGGTTTTTTGGTCATGGCGGTGATCATGCCGATCTATCAGTTGACAAATCAGTTTTAATTACTCATAGTTAATGATATGAGCAGATTGCAGAAAGGTTTTACCCTGATTGAGTTACTAGTCGTTATCGGTGTTTTGGGTATCTTGGCCACCGGTTTGCTGGCGGCGGTGGATCCCTTCGAGCAGTTAAAGAAGGCCCGCGACGCCAATTACCGAAACGCGGCGATTGAAACGCTGAACGCTTTTACCCGCTACTACGCTACCCATGGTTATTTTCCCTGGAATGTGCCAACGGGCACGGCCACACCGACAGGTTGCGAGTCAACGACGACGGGAGACTCCGCCTATTACTTAGTTCCGGCTAATAGCATCGGCGGGACGGCGGGGGTAGATGCCAGAACGACGCTGGCAAGCTGTATCACCAATAGTCTGATTGCCGACGGTGAGCTAAAGACATCCTATTCTTCCGGACTGCAGACTTCTGTGTGGCTTAGTTCCGGCAGCAAGACCCAGATTCGGGTTTGTTTCTCGCCCGAAGGAAAAGCTCTCCGACGTGACTCGTCCACCAGCTACTTGAAGACGGTTGGTTCGCCTAGCACCATCACCACCGCCCCCGGTACGCCTCCTGCTTGTCCGGATGCCACGGCAACCAACGACAACTGTATGCAGTGCTTCCAGTAAAGGGTGATATATTAAGAGCATGTTTGGGTTGACCTTGTTTGTTTTCATTTTTGGTCTGGTTTGGGGCAGTTTCTTGAATGTCGTGATCTACCGGACTACCCACGGTACCTCTCCCCTTTCGGGCCGGTCCAAGTGTCCCAAATGTAGAAAGACAATTTCCTGGAAGCATAATATCCCGCTGATTTCCTTTTTTTGGCTCCGAGGGAGGTGCGTTTATTGCCGAGCCAAAATCAGTTGGCAATATCCGGTGGTTGAGCTTTTGACGGGACTGCTTTTTGTTTGGTGGCTATGGATGGGGCGGGGGTTTTTCCTCCTGGCGGGCCAGCCCTGGAGCCTGCTTCAACCGGTCTTTTGGCTGGTGACGGGCATGTTGCTTTTGGTGGTTTTTGTGGCTGACTGGCGTTTCGGTTTGATACCCGACAGCGCCAATTTTTCGCTCTTCGTATTAGCCCTGGGTTACCGGCTATCGCTGACCGGATTTGGTCTGATGCAGAGCGCGGATTTGGTGAGGGCGATTATCTGCGGTCTGGTGCTGATGGTTTTTTTCTATGGCCTATGGTTTTTCACCCGCGGGCGGGGCTTTGGTTTTGGCGACGTGAAGCTGGCGCCCTCTTTGGGCCTGCTTTTGGGCTGGCCAAAAACGGTGGTGGCGGTATTCCTGGCTTTTGTCACCGGGGCTGTCGTTGCGATTATCCTGATCGCCTTGGGCAAGAAAAAACTGGGCCAAACGATTCCGTTCGGACCCTTTTTGGTTTTGGGCACCCTGGCGGCGCTGATTTTTGGCAATCGCTTGTGGGGTTGGTACTTCGGTCAACTGTAGGTATAATGGATTTAATGAAGCGGGAGAAGGGTTTTACCCTGGCGGAAATGCTGGTGGCGGTGGCTATTTTATTGATTCTATCGACGATGGGTTTGTCCAATTTTATTTTCAGCATCGCCAAGTCGCGGGACGCGCGCCGAAAGGGCGACTTAGCGACCATTTCCAAGGCAATCCAGGCCTTCGCTAACGATTTTGGCGCCTATCCTCTCGCCGCTGGCGGCAAAATGGTGGCTTGCGATAATAACAACACGGGCTTGGTTGTCTGTAATTGGGGTCAGCCGCTGGCGGCTTTTGTCAACGGCCAGACGGTCATGTACTTGGGGGAGACGCCAGCCGACCCCAAGGGCGACCAGGATTATTACTATGAGGCGAGCGCCGATGGCTCTAGTTTTAGTCTTTTTGCCGCCTTGGAGAACGATCAGGACCCGAGCTATCGCGGTGACTTGGCCCAAGTCTGCGGTAGCGGTATAATCTGCAATTATCAAGTAACGGAGTCGGGAGTCAAATAAATGAAAAGAGTTCAAGGCGGCTTCACTCTGATCGAGTTGGTAGTGGTGATGGCGATCGTGGCAACCCTGACGGCGATGGCGTCCTTTAATTTTAATCAAGCCCGCGTCAGGGCCCGCGATGTCCAGAGAAAGAGTGAATTACGCCAGCTTCAGAATGCTCTGGAGCTTTTTAAAAACGATCAGTATCCCCAACGCTATCCAAATGCCGGCGAGGGTTTGAATATCTTGGTAACGGCTGGCTATATGGCCAAATTGCCGGTTGACCCAAGGGTAAAAGCACTGGCTGGATCGTGGTTGGATTACGGTTATGGTTGGGTGGACGCTCTTCGCTATACGCTGACCACCTGTTTGGAAAACCTGGCCGATGCCGACGCGGGGGCGAGTTGTGTCGGTCTGCCGGGGGGATCGACCGGCGTGGTTTATACTTTAAGGGAGCCATGAGAAAAACAAAAGGGTTTACTTTATTGGAACTGTTGGTGGTGATTGGGATTATCGCTATTTTGGTATCGATCGCGACCGTTTCTTACAGTTCGGCCCAGATTAGGACGAGGGACTCGCGGCGGCGGGCCGACCTTTCGGCGATGAGAGACGCCCTGGAACAGTATTATGCCGCCAATACCTTTGTCTATCCGACGACCTGCTCCGGCGCGAGCGGGTATATAAAAGGAACCTGGCCGACTGACCCCGGGACTTACAGCTATGTCCAGTCGTGTACGGCGGCCACTTATTGTATTTGTGTTCAGATGGAGACGGGCAGTGGGGGCAACTCGAGCAACAGTATCTGTACCTGGGCGGCCGGCGGCGGCTATTATTGCGTGGCTAATCAGCAATGAGAAATAAAGTGGGGCGGGACTCCGGTTTTACTTTTATCGAACTTTTGGTGTCGGTGACGATCGTGGCGGTGATGATGTCGGTGGCGGTGGTTTCTTATGCGAATGTCAACCAACGATCGCGGGATTCGAAAAGACGAGCCGATTTGGAGACGATCAGGTCGGCGCTGGAGATCTGTCGGGCGAATACGGGAGCGTATCCGGCCAGTATTAGCGGTAGTGTTACCTGTTCTGACGCTACGGTGACCTTGACGGCGACGCCGGCTGATCCGTTGAATACCGGCGTTCACGTCTACAGCTATAGCCGGTTGACGACGACGACCTATACCTTATCGGCCCAATTGGAGTTGCCGGTCAACCCGACGGCCTATCAGGTGACGAATCCATGAAAGCCAAGGCCGGATTCACGTTGATCGAGCTGTTGGTGGTGATGACGATTATCATTATTTTGTCGGGGACGGCCCTGGCCACTTTTTTGAACTATCAGCAGAAACGGCAGGTGCAGGATGATGCCAGCAGTGTGGCTGAGCGGCTACGGACGGTTCAGATCAAGGCGACGGCGGTCGAGATCCCGGCCGGTTGCGACGGTGTAACGAACTATGTCGTCACCTTTGCCGCGGCCAACTTGACGGTAGCGGCGACCTGTCCCGGGGTGGGTTCGGTAGCCGTATCTGGATTGACGCTGATGCTGACCAACTCGGTTTTCCAGAGTTCTCCGTTTACAATCACTTTTGATAGCCGGACGGTGTCGGCCAGTCCGGCAACAATTAATATCTGCGGCAACAATATTCTGTACCGGGTCGAAGTAAGCGCTTCGGCTAACGTTGGCCGGCCTGTTTTTGTCGGGAGTTGTTAAACTAGAGTTATGAAAGGGCAATTGATGATTGAGATTTTAGTGGGCTTAGGGGTGATTACGACGGTCTTGGTCTTTAGCTTGGTAGTGATAACGCACGCGACCAGACTGGCCCGGGCGGCCAGGAATCGCCTGGAGGCGACTACCTATGCCAATCAGGTCTTGGAGTCGTATCGAAACCAAAGAGACCTGGACCAGAAGGCCTTTTTTGACGGCCAGACTTGTTCCTCAAACTGCGGCACCTTTGGTATCAACGCGACGTACTCTTGTACGATGAGCTGTACTTTTTCCCCTGCCGGGGCGGCGACTCAGGTTGAAGTGGAGGTAACGATGTCCTGGGATGACGGCGGCAATACAGTCTCCGTGAAAGTGCCGACAGTATTAAGCAGGTATGACATATGAGACAAAAAGGCTTTACCTTTACTGAACTATTGGTGGCGGTGGGCATCATTGGGCTGATGGCGACGACGGGGGTGAATATCTTTTTGCGGTCGCTCCGAGGAAGTTCGCAAATCGAACTGCGCCGGACCCTGGATGACCGGGCTAGATTAATTCTGGACGGCATGGGTCGTTTTTTGAGGGAGGGACGGGTGGTGTCGCTGGGCGGTCAGACGCGGTCGAGTTGTTTGCAGGCGGGCAGCATCACCGGCGATACCCTGGCGGTCAAATCTTTGGACGACTTGACCACTACCCTCTCGGTTTCGGCGGGGCTGCTTTCATCTGCTTCAGCGACGACGACAGTAGTGATCAATCCCGAGAGTGTCACCCTGGAGCACCAGACGGGCTTGGCTTATTACTTTAACTGGGTCTGCTCTTCCGGAGCGCCGGATCGGCTCCAGATGCTCTTCAAGGCGGCGTCGACGGGAACCGAGGGCGACGCGATTTTAACTAATGACTACGACCTGACCGTGATTATGCGCAA
>CAYGRQ010000012.1:0-1454 GCA_964352325.1 uncultured Pseudomonadales bacterium | reverse complement strand
ATAAAAAGGTTCGGGCGCATTGACCATCAGGTCGGGCCGGTAGATGAACTTTTGGGACGGTTGGGAATTGTTGATGATGTTTTGATCACGAGCGAGGGTGATCGAGTTGTAGCCGATGAAGGAGCCTTGACCGACAAACTGGACGTCGGTCTCGTCACAGATGGCGTCGGCGGGCGAGGTGTCGACGCAGGGGAAGTTCAGCGAGTTACCCACCCACCAGCCATCGACCCGGGTGACATCGGTATTAAAGGTAATCGTCCCGTTGGCGATGACGGCCAGAAAGGTAGGAGAACTGGTAGGGACGGTAATGTTGCCGCTGACGGTAACATTACCATTGATGAGGTAGATGACCCGCTCCCCCGCCGCCGGGCTCCAGTTCATGGTCACATCTCCCGTGTAGGTATAAATTTCATAATTGTTCATTCCTCCGTTGTAGACCGGCTGGCCGCTGCCGTTCCAGACAGTCTTGTCAAAGGTAGCCATCTTGACCTTGAAGTAGTCGTAGTTGGCCGGGTCGCCGTCATAACCGGAGTTGGCGTTATACCCCGCCACCGATACCGTGTTCCCCGGATAATTACCCAGATTCAAGGTGCCTGATTTGTAGTAAGCGATTCCATCGGTCCCGCTGGCATTGGTCAGAATCAGGTGGCGGTTAGCCACGCTCATCGTCCCCGGAATGACGCTTTTGACCCCCGCCGCTCCAAAAGCGGAACCGTTGATTACTTGCCACCAACCGCCATAAATGCGCAGGAAGCCAAAGTTTCGCGTGGCTGACTCCCCTTGTCCCGTCAGTGTTAGCGACGACCCCTGACAGGTCAATTTTGGTGCGGTCACAAAATCAGACGGAGGATTAATCGTCAATTGGTAGGTACTGGGACTGCGAGCGGAAATAGAGTACTGGCCGTTTGTGTTAGTGGTTGCGTTGTAGGTAATCGAGGCACTAGCCGCCGCCACCCCAGCTCCGCTTATTCCTAGACCAGCCATGCTTCCCGGACAAATCTCGTAGTCGGTGGCGTCAAAGATCGTGCCGTTAATATTGCCCGCGCAGGCTTCTGTTTGAGTCCCGGCGCAGGCATTGGAGCGCGTTCTCTGAAAAGTTCCGCTCTGGCACGCCCCCCAAGCCGGCCAGTAATTATCAGCGTTAGAACACCCCACTCCACAGGCGTTAACCTGACCACATCTTGGCGAAAAATTACACACATTACTACTGCTCGAACACGATCCCCCACAACCATCCCCCTGACCGCACGACGGTGACCCGCACGATGGCGTACACGGACAGGCAGAGCATACCCAACCCGCAGATTCACACCACCAGCCGCTCTCTTGCTGATAGCAATTTTCACTACCACGGCACCACGCGTCACAACACCCACCGGGAAGAGCCTGCCCCAGACAGGTAGCGCCCCCTCCTCCCCCTCCGCATGATTGAGTACAACAAGCAAATCCTTCAC
>CAYGRQ010000011.1:10272-14432 GCA_964352325.1 uncultured Pseudomonadales bacterium | reverse complement strand
GGCGGAGTGAAAACGGCTTGCGCAAGCCTCCCAACCTTTGTTTTAGGCTGGGTCAAATCAAAAATCGGAAAACATAGCAAGTTCCGAACTCTAGGAAAGTTCGGAACTTAATACCTAGCTTTCAATTTCTGGTTTGGCCCAGCCAATTTTTTCTCCGATTTAAAAGTACGATTGTGAGGTCCCGCCCCCCGCCGGTTTATTGGCGGGGGGCGGGATGGAGGATTTAGGGCATTGAAAGGTCCCCTGGCTCGAACCAGAGGACTACCCGCCTTTCTGTAAAAACTCTTATCCGGCCCTCGAATTGGCGGCCGAGATTGGGGTGGTCTTCCACCACCCCGAGTAAACCTTTACCCATAGGTTGGCAGTCGGTCCAGGCCAAGGCGGCCTGGTACCAAGTCTGACACCCATGGGCGCCGTCCTTAATTCGGACGACGGTGCCTGCTTCCGGGGCGCAGGCGGTGAGGAGGAGTGCCGCCACGAAGAGGACGGTCAAGACAATGGTTTTCATTTTGGCCGCCCTCCTTAGGCGGAAAATGAGGTTTAAAAGTGCTGGCCTGCAGGGCCTGGCCCTGCAGGTGGTTAGGCCCGCTTGGCCTTGATGAAGGCGGCAAGGCCTCCAAAATAGCTCAGAGCGGCGAGATTGTAGAAAGCGCCGGTTTCGAGGCCGGTGTCGACGACGGCATGCTCGGCACAGCTATTGGCCATGCCATAGACGGGGGTACAAACGGTTTCGGTCTTCAATGATGGTTTCACCTGGGAGGAGTCCCGGCGGGCCGATTTGGGAATCGGCACCGCGTTCAACCGGTTCGCTTGGGCCACCGTCCCAGGAGAAACATCGTTAGTTTGAGGAATAAGAGTCGGGGTGGGAGTAGGGGTAGGGATGGCGGCGACACTATCACCCCGGAAGGGCTTGACGGTAACAAAGGGGGTGGGTGAGACAAATTTCTGGCTGGCAAAGGCGACGGCGCCAACGACGACAAGAGTGGCGAGAAGGAAAGGCAGAAATTTGAAGGCGGAAGTTTGCATGGTGGGTAGTGTACCCCAATAATTTGATTTTGTCAATGCTATAGGGCGGGTTATTTTTGGGTACTTGACAAGGGGCTGTACGTATCGGCATACTGGATGTTAGTTAAGCATTTAGGGAAAAAACATGGAAGTTGGAGGATATAGACCTGAAGAATCAATACCGACGCCCGCGAGGGCGGCAGAGGTAGCCGCGGCCGCCGCAGAACTTAGGGGTGATGCTAAGAATATCGAAGGCGCGGCGAAGGTGCAGATCAGAAACGAGCAGCTGAAAGATTCTGCGGAGAATCGTTTAAAAGGTTTAGAAATTAGTCCTGGAGTTGGAATTGCGGCCCGTGCAGCCCTTGAGGCAATTGCGTCTGCTACCAGTTTTGGAGCTACGGTTGAAGGGCTCAAAGGTGGTTTAGATGCGAAGTTGGCGGGAGGGGCTGAGATGGTGGCCAGATTCATCGGTGATGTGAAGCTAGAAGAATGGGGGAGAAAGGTAAATACCGCTACGCAACGAGCTGAAGCAGAAGAATTGGATATGACCAAGATGGGGGCGACGTCAGAGAGTCGGTTACCGGACGTGAGAGGGTTGGTGCCCGAAAGAGCAAGGGGCTTGATGGATAAATTGGCGTCTCACTTCCGAAAAGGGCAAGGCGAGCACGAAAGGAGAGCAGATGAAATGAAATCTAGAGCTGAAAGTATTCGGGCCATGAAGACTGAGAGGGCGCCGATGTCAGCCGGTCTGGAGAAGACGGTTTCTTCTTTGCAGGCGACTCAAACCGAGCAGGCGGCAAAGATTGCCGATCTTGAAGCTTACATCCAGAATATGAGAAGGGAAGCTGGTGCGGCGGCTCAGGTTGTTGGCGGTACTACCCTTGAGAATAAAGTAGCCAAAGGACCATTCTAATTAACAGTTATGTATAGCTAAAAATGGAAGACAAATTGCAAGTGATAACCGATTTGGAAAATGAGATGAACACTGATGCGGGGTTCGATCCGGAGGTCAAGACAAAGGTCCTGAATTTGATAGCAGAGGTCAAGAAAGACCCCAGTGATGCCAATCTCGAAGCCCTGGCGGTGATTTTGGAAACCTTGGGTGATTCAGAGAACTTCAAAGCGGCGATTGCGTCCTTATCTGCTTTGGTAGCCAAGGAGGCTGTAATTTCAGAAGAGCCGGTGATTCCGGTGGTGCCGACGATGTAGTCGAGATTTATTTTCGGTAGACGTCTTTGTGGTGAGCGACGGAGTTTGTGCTATTTTTAAGTTATGAACTATAAGAGAAAAACTAATAAAAGACGTGTTTGGAGAAAAGTTAAGTCCCCCATGCTTTCTGTTCATACGTGGAGTAGGATGCTTCATCTCTGGTGGAAACGAGAGGCAATGGACAAAATAATGTTTGGGAAAGGTAAGCCAAGCATGGGTGATTAGACACGTTTGGCCCTTCGGGGATACTCAGGACGTCGAGGGTTAATAAACCCTCTTTGCGTATTTGAAGATTCTGGTTGGGAAGTTCCAGAGTTCGCACGTATAAAGGATGAGATTAGCGGTGTAGTCGGTGACGGCGGGGCCGGTACTGCAGGTTCCGAACCTGCAGGGGTCGGAGGTGCCCGGGGAGAGGCGGACGGGCGTGGTAAAATTAGGCTATGAAAGAGAAATTGCCGGAGTTTTTGAGGCCGTATTTTTGGGACGTGGATTTTGAGAAATTGGATCAGCTGACTGCCGCAAATTTTATTTTGAAAAGGATTATCGATCGGGGCGGTACCCGGGCCTGGAAATGGGCTCAAGAGAGATATTCTTTGGAACAAATAAAGGAATTGGTGACTCATACTCGCGACATTTCCAGAAAATCAGCCAGATTTTGGTCAATGATCCTAAATTTGGATCCACGGAAGGTGCCATGTTTATACAAGCCATACTCCCAGATGCCGTTCGCGGTATCAAATTAGTTTCCAGAGTTCCCCTAATCCAGAAAGCATATTTGGCAGGTGGGACGGCTTTGGCATTGCAGTTGGGGCATAGAATTTCGGAGGATTTAGATTTTTTTACAACACAGGAGTTTGACGAACAACAGTTACTGGTGGAGCTTTCCGGGTTGGGTCTGGTAAGAGAATCGGTGGGATGGAGGACGATAATCGGAATAATTAACGAGACAAAGTTTAGTATTTTTTATTACAAGTATCCGTTGTTGTCCGAAACCTTGGAATTCGAGGGAATAAAGTTGGCGAGCAAGCGGGATATCGCGGCCATGAAGATTCTTGCGATGGAAGACCGCGGAGTGAAAAGAGACTTTATCGACCTGTTTTTTTTGGCGAAAGAATTTTCAGTCGATCAAATGCTTGGGTATTATGACGAAAAATATGGCGTTCTTGACGAGCGGATCCTACACATCGTTAAAAGCATGGGATATTTTGACGACGCGGACAATGATGATTGGAAACCGGAAATGATTAAGAATGTGGATTGGGAAAAAGTGAAAAAGTTTTTTGAGACAGAGGCGAAAAGGTTGGCGCGGGAAAGGCTGGGGATTAAATAATTCTTTTTGCGTATTTAAAAATTCTCGTTGGACTATTCCACAACTCGCACGTATAGAGAATGAGATCGGCGGTGTAGTCGGTGACGGCGGGGCCGGTTTCCGATTTGTAGATTTCATAGACGTACTTTCGCTGGTTCCAGATGATCTCAACCTTGTCGCCGACCTTGAGCTTGGGCAGATTGTAGAAGGAGTTGAGGGTCCTAAAAGAACTCGTCCAGGTGACATAGCCAAAACGGTGGGCGGCGAGGATGATGGGCAAAGTGTCGTCCTCGGGGGTGCCGAAGTCGGGCACCCGCCAGATGCCGGTTTTGAGGATTTGCCCCCAGTTGTCGCCTTCGTGGATCTCGCCCCGGACGCCGATTTTTTCAATGATGAGGCCGTTTTCTTTTGGTAGGGACGGGTCAAATGGGGGAGGGTTGTCATCCCGAGTATGCTCGAGGGATCTTGAAGATTCCTCCACTACGGTCGGAATGACAATCTTGGTGACGGTGGTGCCAATGGTACTGGCCAGGACTTCGGAGGTGCCCGGGGAGAGGCGGTAGAAGACATAGGGCCAGATGGGAGCGGCGACGAAGATGACGGTTAGGAGCCAGAGGCCCAGGCCGAGATAGAGGTA
>CAYGRQ010000011.1:8024-10172 GCA_964352325.1 uncultured Pseudomonadales bacterium | reverse complement strand
TTTGAGAGTGTCGAAGGTGAAATGGGTTTCGCGGGGAGCGCTTGTCATCTGCGCTTCAGAACGCCTTACGCGTTTCACCCTTGACAGTCTTAAGATAAAAACTTAAGATAGTCTTAGTTTTCCAATAGTTTGATTTGTTTTAATGAGTAGCGCCCCTTACGTAAAAATGATTGACGGACGTCCAGCTCGGATAGAACCGGTGGTTTCGGAAATGCCGGTGGAGGATTTTGGCGGAATTTTGGAGATTGCCGGTGGCGATGGTCACGGTGTGGTTCGGCCCGGTTTTAAACCCTCGGATCAAGATGTCTATTTAATGGGCAGTGCGGTCCGCAGTTTCTCGCTACGGCCGGGTGACTATCTGACCGGCAAGGCGAGAAAGCCGCGGGAGAATGACCGCTATTGGAGCTTCGTCTCTCTCGATAAGGTCAATGGTGTTGATCCCAAGGAAATGCTGGGCCGACCCAAGTTTGAGAGGGGGACGCCGATTTATCCTTTTGAAAAAATTAAGTTGGAGATGGGCAAGGAACCGTTGGCTAACCGGCTGATTGATTTGGTGGCGCCGATTGGTCGAGGCCAGCGCGGTATGATTGTTTCGCCCCCGAAAGCGGGGAAGACGACCGTAATTAAGGATATAGCGGCCGGTATTGCGGCCAACTATCCGGAAATTCACATTATGGCGGTCCTGGTCGGCGAACGACCGGAAGAGGTGACCGATATTGCCCGGCACATTAGCGCGATCACCAAGAACTCCAAGATGCCGGGTGAAGTAGCCGCATCTAACTTTGATGAAAAAGCGGAAGACCAGACCGTGGTTTCGGAAATCGCTCTCGAAAGAGCCAAAAGACTGGTCGAACTAGGCCATGATGTAGTCATCCTCTTGGACTCGATTACCCGTTTGGCTCGAGCTTATAACCTGGCCATCCCCACCTCCGGCAGAACATTGTCCGGCGGATTTGATCCGGCGGCTTTGTATCCCCCGAAGCGATTCTTTGGGGCGGCGCGAAAGATTGAAAACGGCGGTTCCCTGACCATAATCGGGACGGCTTTAGTTGATACCGGCTCGCGGATGGATGAGCTGATCTACGAAGAATTCAAGGGCACCGGCAATATGGAGCTCCTCCTTGATCGGAAGCTGGCCGAGAGACGGGTCTATCCGGCGGTGGACGTGATGCGCTCCGGCACCCGGCGCGAAGATCTGTTGTTCGATTCGACCGAATACCAGAGCATTATCCTGATGCGGCGGATGCTCGATATGCTCAACGACGGCGAGCGGACCGAGGTGATTGTGGAACGACTGGGCAAGACGAAGAACAACAAAGAATTTTTGGCTAGCCTAAAGGAGGGATAAATGGAAACGGAAAAAGCAGGAATTTACAATGTTAGAACGGCGGTTGGACTTTTGGTTAGGAATGGTAAATTACCCGATAACATTCAACCGACACTAGGGATTTTGGCCAGGAAGGTACTTGGGGTGGCGGCAGAGAGGGGAGTTCATTGGGAGGCAGTTTTTGAGGAAGTGGTGACGGGGAGGGCATTAAGGACAACTGACGCGATGGGAGGGACGGATCACCCCGACCCGACACGTCATTCGTCGCCAATTGCCGTCGAAAGAGAATAGTCGTTTTCGAGGGTGGTGGAGTAATTTTTCCCAAAGAGATTGATTTCCTGGGGGGAAGATTCCAGACCGTGCTGTTTCAATATATTAAGCTGATAGACATTTGGATAACCTCCGAGGTTGTCCAAGGGGAGATCGTAGCTTAGCTGAACGGCGGATTTGGTACCGGCGGCGGTGAGGTGGAAGAAACCGACCTGGCGCAGGCCATAATTGAATTTTAGATCAAATGATTTTTGCTTGATGCCATCGAAGGGAATGGGATATTGAGTAAGAGTTTTGGGTAGAGTCGGTTGGGCGGTCAAGCGAATGTTTTTGGCATTTTCGGGCAGATAGTAGCGGAGATAAGAGATATAGTTGCCGCCAAAAAAACGAGGCGGGAGGGGATTTTCCAGGGGCGAGTTATTGGTGAAGGTGAGGTTGATCAGGTGACTGATATCGGTGGCGGTTTTGGTAATGGTATGAACCGATTTTCTGTCAACGCAACAATTGGCTTTATTGGCGCCGAGGTTGGCTTCGACGAGAAGAACGGTGTC
>CAYGRQ010000011.1:5936-7924 GCA_964352325.1 uncultured Pseudomonadales bacterium | reverse complement strand
ATGACGGCGTAGGAGCCGAAAAAGCCGCCGTTGGCGCGCAGTTCGTGGTTGTTTTGAAGTAAAACGAGATAGGTGATCGGCTTCTTTTGGCCCAGAAAGTAATCAAGATGTGGTAGGAAAGGCTTGAATTCAGAATTCAGAATTAAGAATTCAGAAATTAGAGGGGAACGGAGAAAATAATTGGCGAATTTTAGTTTCGGTTCTAGTGATGGAAGAACTTTTAGACAGGGGATGATATTTTGAGGAGGTAAGCAAGGCTTTGCCGAGGGGATAAGCAAACCGATGAGGAGAATAATTAGCTTGGTCATGACCTTAGTATAAGACAATGAGCCTCGGCGTGGTAGAATAGTCACTACTAATGATGAAGAAATTGGGGCAGTTTTTCAATCTATGGGTTTTTGATTTTTTCCGATTTGTCCGGGCGTTTACGGCTTACTTTTTCCGCACCTACCTGGCCCGACTGTTCGGCGGGTTCGAAAGCGTCAAGGATGCGGCGGTTATCAAGATGTATCAACAGAGGGGGAAATATGCCACGATTTTTGTCCACGCCGGAGTGGTGACGGTGATGGCCTTGGGAGTAGCCCTCGGGCCCACCTTGATCGTTGATACCAACCAATCGCGAGCCGTCATTTCGTCGGCTTTGGGCAATGGCATTATTTTTGCCCAGGAACAAAACGACGCCCGGGTCCTGGGGGAGACGGTGACGGCCTCCGATATTCCGACCTTGACGCAGATCTCGGAAAAGCCCAGAAGCGATGACGTGGAGTATTTGGTCCAGGACGGGGACACTTTGGCGTCAATTGCGACCAAGTTTGATGTCAGTCAGGAAACGATTCAATGGACTAATCCGGCGGTGACCAACTGGAAGGTAATAAAGATCGGGCAAAAGCTGGTTATTCCGCCGGTGACAGGAATCGTTCACATCGTTAGGAGTGGTGAAACAATTTACTCAATCGCGAAGAAATACTCTTCGGAGCCGCAATCTATCGTCGACTTTCCTTTTAACGCTTTTACTAATGATGAAACTTTTGCCCTGGCAGTGGGCCAACGGATTGTGGTTCCCGATGGGGTAATGCCCAAACTGGCGCTGCCGACGGCGACAAATACTTTGGCCCGGACGCCGGATGCGGGGACGGTAACAGCGACGGGCACCTGGATTTGGCCGGCGGCCGGTCGGATTACCCAGCCATTCCGTTCCTGGCATAAAGGTATCGATATCGCCAATCGCGATGGCGGGCCGATCTTGGCGGCCGATGCGGGCACGGTGGTGATTTCCGGCTGGCCGGACAACAGCGGTTATGGCAACCGGGTGGTCATCAATCACGGCAATGGTTTTATTACACTTTACGCCCATATGTCGCGGTTGGATGTCGTCGCCGGACAACGGGTGCAACGCGGTGATCGGCTGGGAATGATGGGTTCGACGGGCCGGTCGACGGGGACGCACGTCCACTTTGAGATTCGAGCGACTAAGGGGATTATCGATCCGCTAACGGCGCTGAGATAAGATTAAAGATAAAATAGAGCAATTATGGTGGATTCGGCGAAAATTATCATTAAGGCGGGCAATGGGGGAAACGGCGTCGTTCATTTTCGGCGGGCGAAGTTCATTCCCAAGGGTGGGCCGGATGGAGGCGATGGGGGCAAAGGCGGTAGCGTCTATATCGCTTCAGACACCAATCTGGCGACTCTCGACCACTTTGCTTTTCGACAGCGATTTGAAACCAAAAACGGCCGATCGGGTAGCGAAAAACGGTCAACCGGGGCTTCGGCTGATGACCTACATTTGAAAGTACCGGTGGGAACGATAGTAAAGCTGGCCAAGGTATCAGGTTCCGAACCTGTTGCAGGTTCGGTACCTGATTGGGAGAAGATAATTGATTTCGACAAGGAAGGAATGGAACTGCTGATTGCCAAGGGGGGCAAGGGGGGAAGGGGTAACTGGCATTTCAAGAGCTCGACCAATACGACACCGATGGAGGCTGAGC
>CAYGRQ010000011.1:1259-5836 GCA_964352325.1 uncultured Pseudomonadales bacterium | reverse complement strand
AGCCAGAATCGAACTGGCGACTCTGCAATGCGAATGCAGCGGTATACCACTTACCTATAGGCCCAAGTGTTGTCCTGCAAAGCAGGATCAGGCTTTGCCTGAAACTACGGGCCCCGACTTCGCCAAGGCTTCGTCGGGCGAGGCCTCTGACGGTATATTTTACATCGCGATGGTGATAATATGGTGTTATGTTGGACAAGACGGTAATTAATTATTTTGACAGGGAATATCTTCTAAATTTGTCTGTTTCCTGATAGTTTGGTGGACCCGGAGAGAATCGGACTCTCTTCTGTTCAATGCCATTGAACTATTCTACCGGTGAACTACGGGCCCTTAACAGGAATTCGTCAAATTGGGCCAATTGGTCTAATTCGAGGAAGATTCCAGAATCATATTTTACCAGATTGGAGGTAGGAGCGACGCTTTTTGAAGAGGTTTTCTCGGAAACCGCCTTCTCTAACAAAATTCGTTTCTTGAGCCCGAAGCATTTGGTCTAGAAGATAATTCTCTTTGTAAATTAAACAGATCATCAGGTTGGCAAAATTTTCAGAATTAGCAAAGTCCAAATTGGTCCAATTAGACAAATTGGTCAAATTTGTAGGTGAGGAGACTGATTCTTTGAGTTGACGGAGGCGGATCACTTTAGGATCAGATATGGGCCATTGAGAGAGATTGTTTTGACGGAGGAAATCTTTGTAGTCCTCAAGTAGTTCTCCGAAACTGGCCCGACCAACTCCGGTGAGTTTGATATTGCTTTCGACGCTTTTCTCAAGCGACCCCTCAACAATGTTTTGTTTTCCTGATCGGGCCGCCTGGACCATCTGTTCAATCGTTCTCCGATCTCGACCTTGATGAAGAAATTTTTTACAGAAGATGACGGTTAGGTCGTGGATGGTGACGGCGAGACGATAAACCAGGAGACTTTCATAACCACCCATATATGTAGATATTAGACTAATTGGACTAAATTGACCAATTCGAGGGGGATTTCCGGAATGGGCTAGTTGGGGAGATTGGGAGCGGCTTCTTCCGGGAGACTGACCTTGGGGGTGACGGAGGGAAGCGGGGCGGGAGAGGCCGACGGGCCACCTGGGAGGAGTCCCTCACGGGCCACCGTCCCAGGAGTCCCTTCGCCGGCCTGGGCCCTGGTTTGCTGGCTGACGGCCTCGATTTCGGTCTGGACTTTTCTGTAGTCTTCGGAGTCAACCTCGAGAAGCTGGAGGGCGGTCCGGAGCTGATCAATGGCGCGGTTGTTTTCTTTTTTGATTTTGTGGACTTGAGCCAGATTGTAGTGACCGTTGGCCCAGTTCGGTTTGAGCGCGATAGCGCGTTCGTAGAGTTTGCCGGCCGAGTCATAATCTGCCAGAGCAAAGAAGAGGCCGCCCAGTTCCAGATGGAGTCGGGGGTTGTTTGGATCAAGGCTGATGGCCTGACCATAACTGGCGATGGCCCAGTCGGAAGCACCCTCGGCAAAGTTGGTGATCTGACGGTAGGTACTGCTCAAGTTTTCCCAAGTGAGAACGTTGGCGGGGTCGAGGGCGGTGGCGTTTTTCGCCTCCCTGATGGCTTGTTGGACCAGTTGGGTGATACTACTCTTGTCCTGATCGGTCAGGTTGGGGCGGCTGGCAACGGTGTTGGCCAGGGCCAACGAGGTTTGGCTAAAATTGACGCGGTAGTAGGGGTTATAAGGATCGAGATTGTAGGCGCGGATTTGCTGATTGTAGCTTTCGGTAGCGTTGGTATTGAGTAAAGCCATGGCTTTGTAAGTAGCCAGATTGGCGGCGTAGGCGCGGCCCTGGACAATCCAGAAGTAGCCCAGGAGCGGCAGGAGAAGAATAGCGGCGAACCAGGGGAGCAGTTGGAAAGGGGCAGTTTTGGTTTCGGGGACCTCGGTGTAGTTGCCCGTTTCGGAGAGAGATACCGCCGTCAGGTTGAGAGAAATGTCTTTGATGAGGTCGGTATGGAGTTTGAGCGAGAGGGAGAGGAGAGCCAGACTGATGAAGGTCAGGCCCAAGAGGGCGGGGTTGGCGGGAATGAGGAGATTGGCCAAAAGGCTGGCGCAGACCAAAATAAGGCCGACGATAAGGTCGGGGGCGGTTTTTTTGGCGCCAATTTGGGTCAGGGCGAGGCGGATAGACTGGATGAAAGCAAGAAGCCAAAAGAAAGCGCCCAGAAGGCCGACGGTGGTCAGGATAGTCAAGAACTCGTTGCTGGAGCTAGTGAAGCGGGTGTCCCAGAGGGCGCCCTGGTTGAGCGAGAGGGGCTTCAAGCGGGTAAAGGCGGACAGGAAAGTTTCCGGGCCGGTGCCCAAAAGCGCCGAGCCGGCGTTTTTGAAGATATCGACGGCGATGGACCAACCGACGGAGACGGGTAGAATGAAAATTTGGTTGCCGCTACCGGGAAGGATGAGACTGATCTGGGCCAAAGAGGCGGCGCTGAAAAGAAGGCTGGCGAAAATGAGAACGGCTTTCGTCGGCCAGCGACCGGCGCTGAAAGCCAGATAGAGAGCGACCGGAATTAGGGGGGCGACAAAAGTGAGAAAGGGGATTGGCCCGCCAATAACGCTGAAGGTTTTGCTGGTCAGCCAGGCCGGGCCAGGCAGGACGGCCGAGAGACCGGAGTAGGAGTAAAGAGAGAAAAGAGAGGCCAGGGCGGCGGAAAGGAGCAGGGCGGCCAGGGTGAGGTCGATAACGAGCTTATTTTTTTGGGACGAGGTGACTCCGATATAAAGGGCGGCCAGGGCGATGACGGTAGCGGTTCGGCCGGTCAGGGCGAGGTAAGGACTTCCCGACTGGACAAACGAGGAGATCAGGTAGATGGCGGAGAGGAGCAGGAAAGGAATGGCGGCGGGGGTGAGGGAAAGGTGGATGCGGCGGCGGGTGATGTTTCTGGCCAGCCAGGCGACAAGGGCCAGACTGCCGGCGAGGAGGAGGACCAGGTTTTTGTTGACGATGAAGAACTCGGTGGTCAGGGGCAGAAAGAAGAGGGGCAGGACCAGGGCGGTCACGGGCAGGATGAAGCGGAGAATTTGAGTAGCTAGTTTGTCGATGGTCTGGCGCATGGTGTCTATATTATGACTATCAGGCGGCAAAATAGTCAAGGGCCGAAGTTTAACAATCGCTGTCCGGAATACACCACTCGCCGGCGCCGTCGCAACGAAAGCGACTGCCCGGGCAACAGGCCGAACAAACGTTGGCATAGCAATACTTGTTTACCGACCCGCACATGGGTGTCGACGGCGCCACTCCCGGGATATCTCCACTGGGGACGGCGTTGAAGTCGAGTCGCGGCTCCATCCCATAGGCGACGTAGTAATTGTATTCGTAGTTGGGACCACAGCCAAGCAGGCACCACAGCCGGCGGATGACCGGATCTTTGGCCCACTCCAGCTTGGTATAGGCAATAAATTTGTCGGCCGACGGCGTCTCGTAATAGAAAGAGGTCCCGTCCGGTTCGCAGGGCGCCTCGTTAAGATAGGGCCTTAAGCTTGGCGACCGGCAAACGACGTCCGCCGCTGGCGGGAAGAGGCCTTTATCGGTTTGATAATTCACCAAGACGGTTCGCAACCCATCTAGCGCCGCCTTTCGTTTGGTGTCCCGCGCCCTGGCCTGCTGGAACCACAAATTGGTAAAAATCATTACTAACAACGTTCCGGTTATGATCACCACCAACATCAACTCGATCATGGTGAAGCCCGCGTGATTACGATATTCCATATCTTTATTCTACCTCGTCTGGATCAGCCAGTAATTGAAGAGGATTTCGGCGGAGGCCGAGGCATTGACCGCGGCGGTAAATGAGGGAATACAACTTGTCATCCCGAGTACTGCTTTCGTCATCCCGAGCGCAGTCGAGGGATCTTGGAGGGAACAGCTGGTTTTGTTTTTGACATACAACACTTGGTTTTGAGTATCGGTGATGGGGGTGAGGTAGATGTAGGTGGAGTCTACAACTTTGCTGTTTTCAACTTTCACTTCGGCGGAGCCGGAGGCAATCGTGCCGGTGCCGATGCTGGCATTGCTGGCCAAGGTGGCCGAGGAAGAGGCCGAAGGGGACGCCGACGCCGAGGCTATGGCGCCCGAGGCGATGATGAGATCATTTGTCGTAATTGTTTGAGCAGTTAGAGCGCCCTTGACACTCAAATCTCCATTGATGACGACCTGGCCGTCGGGGGTGAGGGTCATCAGGCCGGCGAGGAGGTTGATGGGAAGGTTTCCGGTGGGCTGGAGGTAGAGAGCGGTGTCGTTGCTGTTTATTGAATTGCTGATGAGGGAGGTGTTGACCATGAGGGCGTCGGCGAGGATAGTATCTAGTATTAAGTATTTAGTATCTAGCGGCGGGGGAGAGGCGGAAATGGTGGCATTATCGCCGGGTGTAGTGGCGTTATTTATAACGCCAAAACTATCATATTTGGCCCGGATGGAGGCGAGGATGGCGCTCGCGGTAGCGTAATTAGTATCTAGTATCGAGTATTTAGTATTAAGCGAATCAATAGTGGGAGAGTTAATTTCGGCGGCGTAGAGGGTACCGGAAATTGAGGCTGTTTCCGCCGAAATAGTACTACTATATATAGTGTC
>CAYGRQ010000011.1:0-1159 GCA_964352325.1 uncultured Pseudomonadales bacterium | reverse complement strand
TTTGCTAAGCGAGCCCCAGTTTTCCTTGAGCCAGGCGCTTGCGGATGCTATTATGGATATCGGAGTGGGCCCGCCAGGTTGGGAGCTGACTTTAAGAACGTTGGTCTCACGGGTTCGAGTCCCGTCGGGTCCACTCCCCTTGACAAGATTCATAAATTGTGATATAAAAGATTCAGTTCTTAAGGTCGGCATCCCGTCCAACTTGGCGAGATCACCAATAACCGCTTCATCAGAGGCGGTTTTTTGGTTCTCCTGAAGGAATCCCTCCGCAGTTAAGTCCCCGACGTAGTAGCCAAGATTGACGAAGGCCTCAATGGTGGCTTGGCCACATCTTTGTGTCATTCCGACCGAAGTGGAGGAATCTTCACGAGTAGTCTGATTCGGGGAAGTAGATCCCTCGACTACGCTCGGGATGACAGCCAAACAGGGTTTCCAAGCTTCCAGCGCTTTCCCCACCGTATACCCTGCCTTGGTGGCTTTCATGGCCAGACCTGGTTTGTCAGAAGAAGTCAGAAAGTCCCCAACTTCAATCGGCGGGCTGTCCGGATCAATCTTCACCGGCACCCGGCCCGCCAAAGCCAACATTCTCTTGTCTTCTTTCCCCGTATCTCCGTCAATACTTCCCATCAACACACCGGGGTTGGTAGAAATAATGCCAATAAGTTTACTGTCATACGGCTTCTCGGCTTTCAACAATTCTCCTTTGGAGCTTGGGATTTGGGATTTGGGATTTGCGTTAATGGTGACAACGTCTCCAGGCTCAATGCTCTTGTCACCAGTAACGTAATACTCCGCCAAATCAGCCGAGGAGGTGTTGGTGGAGCCAAGATAGAGGGTGCCATACGACAGATAACGAATAATGACAATGCCGGAGCCGCCTGCTCCGCTGCCAGTGGTAGACTGTCCACCACCACCGCCACCACCACTATTACTTGTCCCCGCACTACCAACATTACCGCCGCCACCACCGCCTCCAGCACCACCATTCCCACCAGTACCGTTGAGGTCTGCGCCGCCTCCACCTCCAGCGTAAGTCACAGACGAACCAGATATTGACATTCCAGTTCATGCTCCTCCATTCCCCCCATTTTTTACCCCCTTCTCCCCCACCTCCACGCCGGTCACTGAGCCTTCGGCCAAGTCCGCCAGGACCGCAACT
>CAYGRQ010000010.1:5611-15449 GCA_964352325.1 uncultured Pseudomonadales bacterium | reverse complement strand
GTTAAACAAGACTCGCTTGGTAGCTCGCTTCGCCGGGTCTACTTAAAACTGCCCTCATAATCTGGCAATGTTCAACAACCTGTTTACACCAAAGAACAAAAAAACCATCCGCGAACTTTTTCTGGCTATCGAAATTCATGAGTCACTCATCAAAACAGCCGTTTGGCAAGTCGAAGACGAAAAACCCTCGATCGTTTCTCTCGGCAGTTACGAACTTTGGGACTCAGAAGACTCACTCATCAACGGGACCGATGCTTCGCTAACTGAAGCCATCAAGGGACTCGATAGCCAGCCTGACCGGGTTATTCTGGGCCTTCCCGAATCTTGGTTGGTCGACAACAAAGTTCATCCGACCAAGCAAAAAATAATCAAGCGGCTAAAAGACGATCTGTCCATCAAACCAATTGGCGTCGTCACGATCACCGAGGCCGTTGTCCGCCACCTAAAGGATCAAGAGGGAATTCCGCCTACGGCTATCTTGCTTGAAATTTATCCGAGCAAGGTCATTGTCACCCTCGTCAATGTTGGTGAAAAACAAGCTATCGAGGAAGTCGGCCGTTCCGATGATCTGGCCCGCGACGTTGAGGAGGGCCTGGCCCGTTTTGACGCCGAGAAACTTCCGGCCCGCTTCATTTTAACCAATGGCTCCGACCTTTCTGATGAAGAACAGCAAATCGTGAGCTATCCCTGGACCGAAAAATTGCCCTTTATTCATATCCCCAAAGTTCAGGTCCTCCCTATCGACTTTTCTATCCGCGCCATCGCCCTATCCGGGGGCGCCGAGGCCGCCAAATCTTTGGGGATTGAGATCACCGAAGAAGATCAACCCCCCTCCGAATCCGTTGCCGATGCCGCCGTCGAGAGTATCTCCGGCGACTTTTCCTCTCTTGGTTTTAAGCTCGAGGACGAAGAAGAAGCGCCTTCTGAAACCACCCCCGTCATCAACAATCCCTTCGAGGAAGAACCAACCCGCAAAACCGGTTTACTCTCAAGGTTGCCCAAACTGGATTTCGGCAGATTATCCCTCGGCCGGCCCAGGCTACCCGAGTTAAATTTCTCCCGGCCCCTACTATTGTTTGCGCCGCTAATTTTGCTCGCTCTCTTCGTTGTTTCGGCCACCGCCTACTACTTTCTCCAGGGTCGGGTCAAAGTTACCCTGACAGTTTCCCCCCTCCGTCGTGACCAAGTCATTGATATGGCGATTGGTACTAATCCAGTCGCCGATCTCTTGACCGTCCCCGCCACCAAGAAAACAATTTCTGCCAAGGCCTCGGATAGTCTGTCGACAACCGGCGAAGCGGTTGTTGGCGAGAAGGCGACCGGCAAAGTCAATATCTTTAACTACACCAACCAACCTGTCAGCCTAAAGGCGGGGACGAAAATTACCTCAGGAAATCTGACCTTCCTCCTCAATAGCGCCGTCACCATCGCCAGCACTAGCGGCATTCTTGACGACAACGGTAGTATTCCGCCCGGAAAAAGCGAAGCCGGTATCACCGCCGCAAAAATCGGCGCCGAAAGCAATCTTGATAAGGGTACTCAGTTAGCCATTGACACCTATCCCCAGTCGTCGCTTCGGGCCCGTTCCGATCCGGCCCTTACCGGCGGTACTTCCCGGACGGTCAAGGCGGTCGCCAAAGAAGACCAGGAAAAACTATTGGCCAGTGTCAGCGAAAAATTAAAGGCCGCCATTGACGATCAGTTAAAGAAAGAAGATCCCGACAACCGTTCCCTGGCCGTCGGTCCTCTTAAATTCACCACCAAGAACTTTGATTACCCGGTTGGCGGAGAGGCAACCATCCTGAACCTAGACTTGGCTGCCGACCTCGAGGTTCTGATCTACAGTCGTAAACAACTCTTAAGCCAAGTTGAAGGGAAAGTTCTCGAAAGCGCCAACCCCGGTCAAGTTCTGGCCGCCGAGCATACCCAAATTAGCTTAACCGATCCCATCCCCGGCAGTAACGACACCTTTACCACCAAAGCCAGCGTCTCCGCCGTCCTCCTGCCGGAGTTAAGCGGCCAAAAACTAGCCGAGGAGACCAAGGGCAAGCGCGTCATTGTTCTCAAAAACCTACTCCAAACAGTCCCCGGTTTCAAAAGTGCCACCATCGAAATCTATCCCAATATACCCCTCCTTAATTCTTTTCTTCCGGTTAACGACAAACATTTTGTCTTTAACATCATCACCGAGTAACATGCTTTATTCCTATCAGAAAGCCACCGACCGGGTGCCTTCGCCGGGTAAAATTATTCCCCGACATTTGCGCATTCTTCCGACCCTAATCTCTTCCCTTGGTTTGGGCATGGTTGCCTCCGTCGTCTGGCCGATTGGTAGCTACCAGCTTTCTCTGCTTCTTAGCCGCCAAGAAGTCGGTTCTTCCTTACTTTCTCCGATTACTTATGAAGCTTTCGGAAGCGAAACCGGTCTGGAATCAGATTCCGGACCCACCTTGGTTGCCGATATCGACTATACCAAAGCCAGCAATTGGTTTACTTTCTCCCCCGTTGATGGGCAACAACCGGTCATTCCCGAACGCGAGTCTCAGTTTATTGACCTAAACGGGGAGTCCGGCAGTCGTCTGCCACAGGCAATCGCTGCTGACGAATACATCCTTGCCATTCCCTCCTTGGGTATTAAACAAGCAAGAGTCCGTTCGGACACCGATGACTTGGCCAAAAGCCTAATTCAATACCAAAAAACCTCTTTCCCCGGAGAAGCCGGTGCCCCCGTCATTTTCGGCCACTCTACTCTGCCTCAGTTCTTTAATGCCGGCAACTATCTAACCATTTTTTCCACCCTGCCGACCATCAAAGTCGGAGCCGATATTTTCATCGACTATGCCGGCGTCAAATACACCTATCGCGTCAACCGGATGTATGAAGTCAAGCCGAACGATATCTGGGTTTTGAAGCAGGACTATAATCAAAAGACGCTTAAACTAATTACCTGTGTCCCCCCCGGGACCAAGCTTCGCCGCCTTGTCGTCGAAGCCGAATTAATAAAAACCTGATTATGACTTATCTGTCACTCGACCCCGGACTTAGCCAAATCGGCGTTGCCATCAGTCACGAAGGCAAATTGGCCCAGCCGCTCGCAACCATCGAGGCTCACAATTTAATTAATCAAATTAAGCTATTGATCGAAAAGCACCGCCCGGATACCTTAGTCATCGGCGAACCGGATCCTGGGCCAGTTGCCGACTTGGCTCTTGTCCTCAAGGACGAGATCGGTCGTTTTTTCAAAGGCAAAATCATTCTTCACCCCGAAGATCTTAGCAGTCAAGAAGCCGCCAAAAAAATGGTCGAAGGAGGTGTGGCCAAACACAGGCGCCAAGAAAGCAACCACTCCGCCGCCGCCGCCCTTATATTGCAAGACTTCCTCGACACCACCATGTCATCCTCGCGAACGCGGGGATCCACTCTTTTGTCATCATAAACACCATTCTGTCATCCCGACCGAGCGTATTCGCGAGTGGAGGGATCTTTATTTGTCATTCCGGCCCCCGAGCCGGAATCTATTTGAATAGACCCCTCGACTCATGGATACATTCGCTCGGGATGACACCAGACTTGTAAAACCATTTTGCTGACGTTCGCAAAATGGTCGAAATATATCGAACTTTTCCCAACAATCCTACAGGGTCTGACCCCGTACCTCCTCAGAGGAGAAGGAGGGGGAGCCAAGTTTGTTTTGTGAGAGAATATGAATATGTCAAAAGGTACAGAGCTGTTAACCCAAGGACTTTCGAAGGGTTACGCCGGTAAAACCAAGACCGAACCTATAAACCGAGGCGGATTGGCCTTTAAACGGAGTTGCTATGTCGATGAGTCTACAGGAGGAACTTATCATGACGAATGGCTGTCAGCCAGAACCGGCGGCGGTCAAGAACTCGCTAGTGTCGGAGAGGAAAAGGTCACTCGTTTGTACGCTGGCGGGGTAATTAGCCCTGACCAACTGGAAAAGCTAGGAATTACCAAAAAAGAAGTAATCGGTTATTTAATCAAGAAGGTCGGCGAATTGGGAAACGAGACGAGATTGTTTGAAGATTGCACCCCCGCTCCGGATGGCGATTGGCAATATGTTTACAAAATAACCGACAAGATTGAATCGGTAGAGCTTACCAGAGCCCTAGAAACAATTAACTACAAAGGGGTTCAGGTCTTCGTCCACGGTTTTGAAATTTGCCCCATCTCCTAAAAAACGCAAAGCCCATAATTTTGCTAGAATCGCCTGCAGGGCCTGGCCCTGTAGGCAAAATAAGGAGTTTTTCAACCAATGTCTGATTTGCTGGAAAAATATCCCAATCGAAAGATAATTCTGACTAATGCCAACGACGAGCAAGTGGTGGAATTCGGTTTGACTAATTTACCCTACGAAATGTTTACCCTTAAACATAATCCGGACAAAACAGATCCCGATTATTTTGAACAAATGTTAAAGCACTTTAATTTACAATCTAACGATGTTATTTATTTTGAACACAACCCAGAGGCCGTAAAAAGTGCTCAGTCCGTAGGTATAATTTCATATCATTATGATTCAGAAAAAAGAGACTTAGTTGCCCTGAAGCAATTCCTAGACAAAAATCTTTAAGATTTACCCTACAGGGTCAGACCCCGTACTATGTCATCCTCGTACACGCGGGGGTCGGGAATGACAGAGCACCTTTTTGCTATACTTCCCATATGGATTACGTTTATTATTTTGGTTACGGAGCCAATCGCGATTTGGATATGATCAAGGCTATTACCGGCTCCGATCCTGTTTGGGGCAAAGAGGCCATTCTTAAGGGATATAAGTTGTATCTTCAACCCCTGAAGAATATTATCGATCCCAAAGATTTTGGTCAGAATGATTCTTTTGGAGCGAGGACAAGACTTCAGGGTAAATGGGGAGAAGATTTCAAAAGTTACGTTGTCAAAAAAGACCCAAGCTCTTCTGTTGCGGGAACCATCTGGAAATTTTCCGTTAGTGATCTAAGATGGGTCAACAATTGGGAACTTGTTGATTTTGGCTGGTACAAGGTGACTCTAGATTTTGCAGAAACAAAAGATGGAGAAAAATATCTATGTTATGTTCAGTATTTGACTGAAAATGATAAACCCGGTGAAGAAGTCGACGGATTGAATTACGAAACATACATCAACGACAAACAGGAAATGCTAGACGTAGCCACAGGTCTGCGAGACAGAATCAAAAAAGAACTTTGTGGTTAGTTCTAGTTAGATTTGCTACAATAGCAGATATGTTCAAAAATATTATCGCCCCCGTCCAAGCCTGGTTACTCTCCAAAGGTCAATGTGTCGGTTGCGGCAGTTCGCTCAAAAACGGCAAGGTAGAAAAAAGCAAAATCAAAGACCATGACCAGGTCACCTGCAAATGCGGCCGTATCTTTATGTTCAATAAGACAAACAAGACCTACCGCCGCGCTTTATTCGAAGAGGTCTAAAGAATGCGTCGCTACCTTATTTCCCTTCTCCTAACTCTCGGCATCATCTCCGTTATGATCGTTTCACTTTTCGGCCAGCCGGTCGGTAATGACACCACCAAGGTTGAATTTTTAATCACCCCCGGTCAAAGCGTCGATCAAATCGCCAATGCTCTTAGTCAGGCCAAGCTCATTCGTTCCCGAACGGTCTTTAAGTTGACCGTTTTCCGCTATAACATCGCCAAAAAAATTCAAGCTGGCTATTTTTTCCTTTCACCATCCCAAAGCACCGCCGAAATGGCCCAAAGTTTAACCAAAGCCAGCACCAAACAGGCCTGGGTCACCATTCCGGAAGGCTTACGTCGGGAGGAAATCGCCAACTTGGTCATTGATAAATTGGTTGAGACCAAAACCAAGCACCGTTTTGATCCGGACGAGTTTATTCGTCAAACAGCCAAACTGGAAGGCCGCCTTTTCCCGGACACCTACGCCTTGGGAGAAAACATTACCACCGCCGAGGTAATTGAAAAAATGACCGATCAATTTAATCGGATCGTCGCCAACCTGAAAATTCCGGAGGAAAAACTAAGCGAAGTCGTTATTATTGCCTCATTGGTCGAAAGGGAAGCGGGGGAAGACAGCGAACGCCCCACAGTCGCCGGCATTATGATCAAACGCATCGCCAACAGATGGCCCCTCCAAGTCGACGCCGCCGTTCAATATGCCCTTGCTACTTCTCGCTGTCGGATTCGTATCTGCGACTGGTGGCCCAAGTCACTAACGCCAGCCGACTTAAAGATAGTTTCTCCCTATAACACCTACACCAACCTCGGTCTCCCCCCTAGTCCCATCGGTAACCCTGGCCGTGCCAGCTTAGAAGCCGCCGCCAAACCCAGAGAAAGTAAATATTGGTTTTACCTCCACGACCTGGAAGGAAAAATTCACTATGCCGAAACCATTAAGGAACATAACGAAAACGTCTGTGCTTACCTCAAAACTGATTGTTGACACATGTCTTGAGCCTATGATATCATCACCAACAGTCAATTAATCTGGCTGGAATCACTCCAAGTCAGGTTTTTCTCGTCTATTGACGCCTCGTTTCATTGTCATTAACGATTGCCTATCAAAGCCAAAAGGATGTCAAAGAGAGCCCTTCGCGAAAACTGGGGTAAGACCCACAAAAAATTACCTGAGATTAATCTCACCAAAATCCAGGTCGATTCATACAAAGATTTTTTGGTAAACGGCATTCGTCTCTCTCTCCAGGAACTAAATCCAATCAAAGATTTCACTGGCAAGTTTTTCCAACTCGAGTTCTCTGATCATCATCTCGGCAAGCCGAAACTTTCTCCCAAAGAGGCGATGGAAAAGGGAGTCAACTTCGAAGCCCCCCTCAAGGTCACCGCCAAACTCACCAACCTCCAAACAAAAGCCGTTCAAGAGCAAGAAATTTTTTTGGGCGATATTCCCCTGATGACCTCCGTCGGCACCTTCATTATCAACGGCGTCGAGCGCGTCGTCGTCAATCAGCTCGTCCGCTCGCCGGGCGTTTTTTTTACCCGCGAACTTGATCCCAACTCTGGTCGTCTCCTCCACACCGCCGAAATTCGCCCTCTCTTCCGTGGGTCTTGGTTAGAATTCATCGTCAGCCGCAATGACCATATTTCAGTTAGGATCGACCGCCATCGAAAAATTTCCGGCACTACGCTTCTCCGCGCCCTCGGTTACGAAAACAATGATGAGATCAGAAATCTCTTCAAAGAAGTCGATACCGATATCGATCATCAATATATTGAAACCACCCTCCTCAAGGATACCAGCAAGACCACCAATGAAGCTCTTCTTGAATTCTATGACAAGATCCGCCCCGGCGAA
This sequence comes from uncultured Pseudomonadales bacterium, assembly GCA_964352325.1. Taxonomy (GTDB): domain Bacteria; phylum Patescibacteriota; class Microgenomatia; order UBA1400; family MFAQ01; genus 2-01-FULL-50-23. The sequence goes on along the minus strand of CAYGRQ010000010.1, from coordinate 8,142 downwards.
CCAGCCGTTATTGAAAATGCCAAAAATCTTTTTCACCAGATGTTCTTTGACCCCCGCCGCTACGACCTTGGTTTGGTCGGTCGCTACAAGCTGAACAAAAAACTGGGACTTAATCTCCCCATCGACGAAAACCACGTCACCTTAGACAAGCAGGATGTTGTTGCCGCCATCCGCTACATCATCGGCCTCCAGAATGGTCAGGGCAAAGTTGACGATATCGACCACCTGGCTAACCGCCGTGTCCGTCGTGTCGGTGAACTCGTCAACCAAACCGCCTTCCGCGTCGGACTACTTCGTCTAGAGCGTTCCATCAAGGAAAAAATGAGTATGGCCAAAGCCGAGGACCTGCCCACTCCTCCCGCTCTCATTAATCCCCGCCCCATCATCGCCTCCGTTTACGAATTTTTTAGACGCAATCGCCTCAGTTCCATTCTTGAGCAAGTTAACCCGCTCTCCGAAATTGATAATCTTCGCCGTCTCTCTGTTATGGGTACCGGTGGCGTTACCCGTGAGCGCGCCAGTTTCTCCATGCGTGACATTAACGCCTCCCAGTACTCCCGCATTTGTCCAGTTAGAAGCCCAGAAGGTCAAAACATTGGTCTGGTGACTTATCTGGCTCTATACACCCGCATCAACGAATTCGGTTTCCTCGAATCTCCTTACCTCAAAGTCATCAAGGAAGAAAAAGGCGGCCAGACCATCATGCGCATTACTGACGAAATTGTTTATATCACCGCCGACGACGAAGAAAGATATTACATTACCCACGCTGAAGTCGGTCGGGATGGCGATGTTATCACCGACAAATGGGTTGCCGCCCGCTATGACGGTCAGTTCATCGAGGTCGACGTTACCCAAATTCAGTTGATTGACGTCGTTCCCAGGCAAGTTGTTGGTACTTCTGCCTCTCTGATTCCTTTCATCCAGCATGACGATGGCACCCGAGCACTAATGGGAAGTCACATGCAAACCCAAGCCGTTCCACTCTTAAAGCCTGAAGCTCCTATCGTCGGCACCGGTATGGAGGCGACAGTTGCCGAGTCTATGGGTTGGGTCGTCCGCGCTAGACACGCCGGTGAAATAGTAAGTAGCGACGCCAACCACATTAGCATCAAACTTACCGCTGAAGATGCCAAAGACGCCGTCAAAGAAATTGCGGATACCGATTACGGCTTCGTCACTGTTAAGGGTACGGTTGAAACCTACCATGTTAGAAAATATCACCGCACTTCTCAAAGTACCAGTTATAGCCAGTTCCCGATCGTCATGCCGGGGGATGTAGTCAAAAAAGGTGACATCATCATCAATGGGCCCTCGGCTGACAACGGCGAGCTGGCCATCGGTCAAAACCTTTTCATTGCCTACGGATCTCTTGAGGGTTTAGGTTACGAAGACGCCATCGTCATCAGCTCCCGTCTACTCGAAGAAGATCTCCTTAGCTCGATTCACATCAATGAATATGTGGCCGATCTTATGGACACCAAGCTCGGTGCCGAAGAACTGACCGCCGATATCCCCAACGTGGGCGAATCCGACCTCAAAAATCTCGGCCCTGATGGCGTTGTCGTCATAGGCAGCTCCGTCAGCCCGAACGATATTCTCGTAGGTAAAATTGCCCCCAAAGGCGAGACCGAATTAACCGCTGAAGAAAGATTGCTTCGCGCCATCTTTGGCGAAAAGGCTCGTGAGGTCCGAGACACCTCACTGCGCATGCCCCACGGTGAACAAGGAACTGTCATCTCCGTCCAAATCTTGGATCGGGAGCAAGGTGATGAACTCGACGCCGGTGTCATCCGCCAAATCAGAGTCAAAGTCGCCCAGCTTAGAAGAATTACTGTTGGTGATAAGTTGGCCGGTCGTCATGGTAACAAAGGTGTCATCAGCAAGATCGTCCCGAAAACTGACATGCCCTATACCGCCAATGGTCGTCCGGTCGATATTATGATCTCGCCGCTTTCTGTTCTCGCCCGGATGAACCTCGGTCAACTCTTGGAAGCCCAATTGGGTCTCGCCGCCGAAGGCCTTGGAATCAAAGTTGCCGTTCCCGTCTTTGAGCAAATAAACGAAGACCGTATCAGCGCCCTTTTGGAAAAGGCCGGCTATCCAAGTAGCGCCAAAGTTCAACTTTATGATGGCCGCACTGGCGAGCCTTTCGCTCAAAAGACCGCCGTTGGTGTCGCCTACATCCTCAAGCTTATTCACATGGTTGAGGACAAGACCCATGCCCGTTCCACCGGCCCATATTCCCTCGTTACCCAGCAACCCCTCGGCGGCAAAGCTCAAATGGGTGGTCAACGTCTCGGAGAAATGGAAGTCTGGGCGCTCGAGGCCCACAAAGCGGCCCACACCCTTCAGGAAATGCTCACCATTAAATCAGATGACGTCATCGGTCGTTCCAAGGCTTTCGAGGCCATAGTCAAGGGTCTACCCATTCCCGAGAGTACCGTGCCCGAATCCTTCAAGGTATTGGTTAAGGAATTAAATTCTCTCTGTCTTTCCATTATCCCCACTGGCCCGGTTATCGCCGAGGA
>CAYGRQ010000010.1:0-5511 GCA_964352325.1 uncultured Pseudomonadales bacterium | reverse complement strand
AATTAAATTCTCTCTGTCTTTCCATTATCCCCACTGGCCCGGTTATCGCCGAGGAACCCGAGGTGGTGGTTCCTATAGTCGCCGCCGAAGCCCTGTCGAATGACGGGGCCATCTCCACCATCCCTGCCGACACCGCTGTCGAACCGGAAAAAGAAGATGAAGATGAAGATGAAGAATAAAATTAAAAAAAGGATAAAAAGATAAATGAAAAACATCGTTGATTTTGCCGGACTCCAAATCAAACTCGCCTCCCCCGAGGAAATTCTTTCCTGGTCTCACGGCGAAGTTTTGAAACCCGAAACCATCAATTACCGGACCCAAAAACCGGAAAAAGACGGCCTTTTTTGTGAGCGCATTTTCGGTCCCACCAAAGACTGGGAGTGTTACTGTGGTAAGTACAAACGTGTCCGTTTCCGCGGCATTATCTGTGACAAATGTGGTGTCGAGATCACCCAAAGCCGTGTTCGCCGCGAGCGTATGGGTCACCTCAAATTGGCCACTCCCGTTGCCCACGTCTGGTTCTTCAAAGGGGCGCCTAGCAAGATTTCTCTCCTTTTGGACATTTCTCCAAAGAAATTGACTTCCGTTATCTATTTTTCCAAGTATCTCGTTCTTTCCGTTGACGAAAAAGCCAAAGAACAAGCCATCAATAAGATCGCCGAAGAAAAAGGTAAAAAAGTTGAAGCGACTAGAAGCGACTTCGACGATCGGATCGAGAAATTAAAAGATGAGGCTAAGGAGCAACTGGCCAAACTAAAGAAAACCGTCAAGGCCAAAGACGAGTTCGCTCTCAAGACCGAGAATGCCAAACTCGCTCTCAAACAACGAATTGCCGCCCTGCGTGAACAAATGGTGGGGGAAATTACCCTTCAGGAAGAGATTAGTGCCAAACTCGGCGATCTCATTAACAATGTCCAGGCCAATTCCCTACTTTCTGAGTCCGAATACATAAAATTTGAAGACTACGGTGTCGTCGGCTGGCTGACCGTCGGCATGGGGGCCGAGGCTCTGATCGAAAGCTTAAGGAAGATCGATCTCGATGCTCTGACCGGAGTTTTACGAGAGGAAATCAAGAGCCATTCCGAGACCAAACGCCTCAAGGCAATCAAGAGGCTCCAGGTGGTCCGTGGTTTGAAAAATTCCACCATCCGACCCGAGTGGATGATCCTTTCGATTCTACCGGTCATCCCGCCCGATCTCAGGCCGATGGTCCAACTCTCCGGTGGTCGTTATGCCGCCTCTGACTTAAACGATTTATATCGGCGCGTCATCAACCGCAATAACCGCCTCCGTCACCTCATCGGACTTGGGGCCCCCGAGATTATTTTGCGCAACGAGAAACGTATGCTTCAGGAAGCTGTTGATGCGCTGATCGACTCCTCCCAAGCCAAAACCACCCGCCGCAGCCGCACCGGCAAGACCCTCAAGAGTATTTCTGATCTCTTGAAAGGTAAACAAGGTCGTTTCCGCCAGAACCTTTTGGGTAAACGCGTCGACTACTCGGGCCGCTCGGTTATCGTCGTTGGACCGGAACTTGATATCAACCAATGTGGTCTCCCGAAGGAAATGGCTCTCGAGATGTTCAAGCCCTTCGTCCTCAGGGAACTTATCCTCAAAGGCCTGGCCCCGAATGTCAAGTCGGCCAAAAATATCATCGAGAAACGCCCTCCGGAGGTCTTCGATATTCTTGAGGAAATCACCAAAGAACACCCGGTTTTACTTAACCGTGCCCCGACGCTTCACAAGCTTTCCATCCAGGCCTTCTGGCCGGTCTTGGTCGAGGGCAGCGCCATCCGCCTCCATCCGGTCGTCTGCGAAGGCTTCAATGCCGACTTCGACGGTGACCAGATGGCGGTCCACGTCCCCCTAACCGAAAAGGCCAAGAAGGAAGCCGTCAAATACATGTTCCCCCGCAACAATCTCTTGAAACCGAGCAGTGGTCACCCCATCAACATTCCGGTCAAGAAGGAAATGGGTATCGGTATTTACCTCATCACCTCCCTTGATGAAACCATCCCGGCCCACACCAACCCGCTGGCCAGTCGTGAAGAGACTATCACCGCTTATCAAAACGGGGCTGTCAAACTCCGCCAAGGTATCAGGGTCCGTCTCAATCCGGATGACACCACTCTGACCGATTCCACTGTCGGCCGGATTCTCTTTAACCAGATTCTTCCGGAAGGTTGGCAGTTTATCAACGAAAGTATGCCCAGCCGTTCCCTTAGTAACCTCTTTGAGAAAGCGATCAAAGAACTCGATAACGACCGGGTCGTCAAGTTGATCGATGATATTAAAAACCTCGGTTTCGAAGTTGTCACTATCTCCGGTCTTTCCTTCTCCATTTCCGACAACGAACTTTTTGCCGGCAAAGGGGCCATTATTGAGGAGGGCAACAAAAAAGCCAAGGAAATCGAAGATAACTATCGTCTTGGTCTAATCACCAATGAAGAGCGAAAGAAGTTGGCCATCGATATGTGGATGCAAACCACCGAAGAGTTAGCCGAAAAAACTTGGGCCACCTTTAGTCTCGACAATCCGATCCGAACTATCATTGATACCGGTGGTGGACGTATCAACAAGAACACCATTAAACAGCTTTCCGCCATGCGTGGTATCGGTGTCGATCCCTTGGGTAACTTTGTCGAACTTCCCACCAAGAGTAACTATCGCGAGGGCTTGACCATCTTCGAGTACGTCACCGCTATTCGGGGTAGCCGCAAGGGGCTGACCGACACCGCCTTGCGTACCGCCGACGCCGGTTATCTGACCCGCCGCCTCGTCGACGTCAGTCACGACTGTATCGTCAGATCGCTCGACTGTGGTAACACCGAGGGCTTAGAGATCTTCTCCGAAGGCCTGCGCGGTAACCAATTTGCCGCCCGTATCGTTACCCGCACCGCCGCCAAGAAGGTCGTTAACCCCACCAGCAAAAAGGTCATCGTTGGTGAAGGTGAAATTATTACCGATGAACTGTCCAAGCAGATCAAGGAAGCCAAGGTCGAGAGTGTCTTTGTCCACTCGCCCTTGACTTGTAAACTTCGCTTTGGCATCTGTGCCAAATGCTACAGCATGAACTACGCTACTAATGCCATGGCCAAAGTTGGTGATCCGGTCGGTATTATCGCCGCCCAGAGTATCGGTGAGCCAGGCACCCAGCTGACCATGCGGACCAAGCATGCCGGCGGTATCGCTGGCTTGGACGTGACCCAGGGTTTGCCCCGTGTTACCGAACTCTTCGAAGTCAGGTCGCCGAAAATCGCCGCCCCCATCACCGAGGTTTCCGGCAAGGTTAAAATCATGGAAACCGACAATGGCAACCTGGTTACGGTTACCCCCACCGGTAGCAGTAAAGATGAGCGGAAAGAGTACCTTGTCCCCCTGACTCTTTCGCTTCTGGTCGAAGATGGCGACTTGATCGCCGCCGGCACCCAACTGGCCTCGGGCAGCGTTGACGTCAAGAATTTACTGAAGATTAAGGGACTCCGCGCCAGTCAGGAATATCTCATCAAAGAGATCCAGGGAGTTTACGAATCTCAAGGTATTTCCATCCACGACAAACACTTTGAAGTCATCGTCCGCCAAATGAGCGACAAGGTCAGAATCGACGAGCCGGGCGACACCCAACTTCTCTCCGGCGACATCATCAGCCGTGGTACCTATGAACTGGCCAACGAAGCAGTTATAGCCCAGGGCGGTAACCCCGCCACCGCCACCCATATTATCCTGGGCACGATCAGGTCCTCTCTCTACACCGATAGCTGGCTGTCTGCCGCTTCCTTCCAGGACACCACCAGTGTCTTGACCGACGCTTCCGTCCAGGGCCGGGTCGATCATCTGATCGGTATGAAAGAAAACGTTATTATTGGCCGTCTCATCCCGACTTCAAAATCCCGGGCGGCGATCGAAAATCTCTGGTAAAATATAGGACTTGTTAATATGCCTACCATCAACCAACTAGTCAGACAGGGTCGTAAACGACTGGCCAAAAAGGTGAAAACCACCGCCCTAAGAAAGAGTTTTAACTCAGTCAAGCGTCGGATGATCACCGTTACCAGCCCGCAAAAGGTCGGAGTTTGTCTGCAGGTCAAAACCATGACCCCGAAGAAGCCAAACTCGGCTCTAAGAAAGATCGCCCGTGTCCGCCTCTCAAACAAACAAGAGGTCACTGCCTATATCATGGGTGAGGGTCATAACCTGGCCGAACACAGCATCGTTATGATCAGGGGCGGCCGCGTCCGCGACCTCCCGGGTGTCAAATACCACATTATCCGTGGCAAACTCGACTGCGGCGGTGTTGAAAAAAGGAATACCAGCCGCAGCAAATACGGCGCCCGCTTAGCCAAAGCCGTCAAGAAATAAAATATGAGAGCCAAAAAAAACTACATCAGAACCATCGTCCCCGATTCCAAATACAACTCTCCGATTGTCGCCAAAATGATCAATGCCGTCATGCTAGAGGGCAAGAAAACTGTCGCCGCCAGGGAGGTTTACGGAGCACTTTCATTAATTAAAGAGCAAGCCAAGACCGACGAACTGACCTACCTCACGGAAGCTTTAGAGAATGTTAAGCCGCAAATGGAAGTTCGTTCCCGCCGTGTCGGCGGTGCCAGTTATCAGGTCCCGACTCCGGTCCGAAATGAGCGTAAACAAACTCTTGCCATCCGCTGGTTAGTTGCCGCCGCCCGCGACCGGAGCAATAGCTCCTACCATTCTTTCGCCGCCAAACTCGCCGCCGAAATCATCGACGCCCACGCTGAAATCGGTAACGCCATCAAGAAAAAACTCGACACCCACCGCATGGCAGATGCAAACCGCGCCTTTGCGCATTTTCGTTGGTAGAGGTTTCTCCTGGGATGGTGGCCCGTACCCGGGACTCCTCCCAGGTGAAATCATTGTGGTTTTTTTGTAGCTATCGTGCTACAATCTACCCCGCACGTTCAAAATCGATCCAAAAACTGGAGGTTCGCATGAAAAACGTCAGTTGGTCGACAATCGCCGTCCTGGCCCTCATCGCCCTCGTCATCTTCATGGTGTGGGGCGCCCTCGGTGGCTGGAGCGGAATGGGGCCGAGCATGATGGGGTCAGTCTTCGATGGGATGGTCCTTCTGGGGCTGGTCTTCATCGGCTTTTTCGCCCTACTCTTTTTCTGGGTGGTGCAAAACTTGAAAAAGAAGTAAGGCGCGCCGCCCGCGCCAACCCACCCGACCCTCGCCATTGGCGGGGACCACCGGGTGGTTTTTATTGTCACGCCATTGACATGATTATATCAATTGGTATAATGAACACATGCTGAAAATAACTTATTCTGACGCGATGGAAGTGAGGAGAAATTTTGGAGCCATACTCGACAAAACGGTATATTTGCGAAAATTTACCATGGTCAAAAGAGCGGGGAAGAACATGGCGGCCATAGTTCCTGCCGACGTGTTGCTTGGTTTGCAAAAATATGGTTTGGAACTTATGGAAAAAATTGTTATCGCTGGGAAAAGAAACGATTTGGGTTTCGACAAA
>CAYGRQ010000009.1:12620-16169 GCA_964352325.1 uncultured Pseudomonadales bacterium | reverse complement strand
AGGCAGGCGGGAAGAAGACCAGGAAGAACCCAAGGGGGGCAATCGGAAAGGCACCTCAACCCGCCCGGCAAAGGCGGAAAAAACCGGGAAAAAAATGTTTGGAAAAAGCCCCGATAATAAATTCGGGATTTTTTTAATGGTAAAGCTTTAATAAATATCCCCCAAAAAGGACAAAAAAACATTCTTCGCTCCAAGTTCGCCGACAAACTCTATCACACCCATTTTTACCAGCTCATCATAGTACGCTCTCGCCTCCTCTTTGGATACATCAATTTCGTCATTGTCCCGACGCAGTCGAGGATCCTCGGTATACCGGGACGAGTTCCGGCGTGGCAATCCATTCAATAATCCCAACTCCCTGGCCAAACCACGAACCAACTTCACCAAACGCGGCCCATTGGCCGTCCCCCCACGCTCCTCAAAAAATCCCCAAATTCTATCGCAAGCCACCAACAGTATCAAAGACTTTCTTTGTGTCTCATCCATCGCCTCCAACTGAGGCCTGACGTCCTCAAACGCCTCTCTATACCCAACTTCCCCAACCATCAAAGACTCAACGCCCTTCGGATAACCACCGGCAAATTTTTCTTGGTTCATTGTCAGATTACACGACTAATTCTCTTGCAGTACCACCTGCTCAAATACGGCAATCTCCAAAACAGCCCGGCACCGAAAAATAATTAGCCTCAATTCTTCAATATTCGGCGGCATTTCACCACCAGAATTTTTACAAATCTCAACATAGGCCTCAAGAGCCGATTTCAATGCCACCTTCCAAGCTTCTTCTCCCATAAAGGTCATCGTGTGATCCAAATCCAAAACTGCCTCTATTGGCATTTCTTTTCTTGCAGCCACCGTTCTGAAGTGATCAGATCCAAACAAAAGTATCCGTTCAATATCATTTTTAGAAATTCGGATCATTTCTGGATTGATCTGATACGCCTCTAAAATATCATGAGCGTCCAAACTACGGAGTTCGATCGCCCTAAAGAAATCCTTCAAGTCCTCTAAATATTCACCACACTTGACCCCGACTTGATTTAGTAAATGATCGGCAACTTTCTGACTTTCCGACAGCCCCAGTCTATTATCCAAAGACGCTCTGACCAAATACGCCATCGGCGAAAACTCCATCTCTCTCTCACCAGCCTCAATATTGTTTTTTCTGCAAGCCATTTCCGGAATTATACTCCAAACACCCTTGACAAAAACCCAAATTAGTAATAAATTCATACTAGTATGAATTTAACTACTATAGCCAAACCAAATTCAAAGGGACAGATAGTAATCCCCAAGAAATTTAGGCTGGAACTGAATATAAACGAAACCGTCTTCGTAAACCTGATCCTAAAACCCAACGGCGTCCTCATCACTCCGCTCAATAAGTCAACTATCTCTTCAGATTCGAAAGTAATCTTCCAAGAGATTCTCAAATCGACATCCGGCGCTTGGAAAAACGACGATTGGGATAAAACAGAAAAGAGAAGAGGAAAAATCGAGATTCAAGCGGCTAAATCAAGAAAAACAGAATGGTAATCCTTGATACTAATATCATCATCGATCACCTACGACGATCGTCAAACGACTCTCTCCTTTCCAAATTATCGAAAAATTACAGTCGTGAGGAAATAGGCATATCTGTCATTTCACTTCAGGAACTCTACGAAGGCAATAGTACCACTAGTCCAACGAAAGAGAACCAAATGATGGCCATAATCGCTCAATTGAACGTGCTCCCCTACGACGTCGATGTGGCCCGACTATCAGGAAAAATAGCCAGAGACAGCAAAAATGTAATCGACCTTGCCGATGCCGCCATCGCCGCGACAACCATAATTAGCGAGGGAGAACTGTGCACCTTAAATACGAAGCATTTCCAAAACATCCCCAACCTAAAGCTATTCCAAGTCAATCTCCCCCATTGACTCTCTCTTACCTATCTGATAACTTGTATATCAGACATGGACAGCAATACCACCGACATCAAAGAAAAAAACCAACTCAGCCTTGCCAATCTCCCCGACCTGTTGACCGTCTCCGAAGTCGCTAAACTGCTGCGCGTTTCCACTCTCACTATCAAGCGTTGGGGCAAACGCGGCAAACTGCCCGCCATCCGCATCAACTCGCGCGGTGACCGCAGATACAAAAAGGAATCCGTCCTCTGGATGCTGGGCATCAACCCCGGGAACAAATAAGGTTCCGAACCTGTTACAGGTTCGGAACCTGCTCCGCCTAAGCTTCTCTAAACACCAGCCAGGGAAAGACGACCACCGCTTTCCAAATCCTTCCGATCCGCCGAGGTTGTTCCTTCAACCGCCAAAGCCATTTCAAGCCCAACTTCGAAAAAATCTCCGGCGCCTCTTTTACCTTCCCCAAATATTCATCAAAAGTCCCGCCGACACCGATCGCCACCTTCGCCAAAAGCCTGCCTTTATTGACCGCCAGCCACTTTTCCTGCTTTACCGGCCCGTAAGCCACAAATAACAGGTCCGGCTTAAACTCATTGATCTTTTCGATTACCGCTTCGTTTGCTTCTCCCGCCATTTCCTCCGGCGTCTGCGCACCCTGGTCAAAAGCAATTTTCCCCCCGCGGGCCAGTTTTTCCGCCACCAAACTCGCCGTATCACCAAAACCACCCAACAAAAATATCCGCCAACCCTTTTCCGCCGCTCTCTTTACCAACTCCGTGAACAGCCAATAACCCGCCACCGGCTGACCTACCTTGCCCGTTAGAACCGCACCTCCGGTTTTCACCCCTTTTATCACTTTTTGAAAAACACTATCACCAGGCGTCAGAGACTCCGTAAAATAAATAGCTGCCAAAGGGCCTATTCCATCAGGTATGATCAAATCGGGGCCTTCTAGGGCCATCCTAAAGTCCCCATCACTTCGTGCGTTCACAAAAAACTCGCTGTAGGCCGTCGCCACCATCCTTGATCTTGTCGGCCTGACCGTTAGCCATTTTTCAAGCAGACCCAGAGCCTCTTCACGACTAACCAAGTTAAGTCTGGTACCCAAGACTTTTTTTACCTGCATTAAATGCTAGTATACCATCAGCCTCAGTCTTATCACTCATCCCCGCCATCTGCCAAACAGCTCAATTTCGGCTATCTAGCCGTTCACCAACCCTTTTTCGTGGTCTACCCCTCACCCTTTTAGCACTAGAGGCTGGTTTTTTGATGAAGTTTTCGACGCAAGATTTAATTTAGCTGTCACCGTGTCAAAAAATACCGTTACTATGAGATTGTACTGTGAACCCTCTAGTATAAACTCTGATGAATCCATCATCATTCAACTATAGCGCTCTCCTGCTATCACTTTTTCCGCAACGCCGGTCCGATCTCGTTCACATTCTGTCTCCAAAAAATAAAGCAAAATCGTTATTTTTCCCCGAAAATACACTAGCTCGATAAAAAGACCTAGTTCTGAAGTTATGTATCCACTCCTATCTCTAACATATAAACCATCGCGATCGAAAAATAGCTTATACAAACCATCCTATATTCATGTAACAGCTGATCGACTTTGATTATGATAAAAACCGGAGTT
>CAYGRQ010000009.1:11143-12520 GCA_964352325.1 uncultured Pseudomonadales bacterium | reverse complement strand
CCGCAGGTCATAGATACCCTACCCCGTACCCTCCCTGCAGGGCCTGGCCCTGCAGGCCCGCCTTGTCATCCCGACCGAGAGTATTCTCGAGTGGAGGGATCTTTTGTGGTCAGCACAGATTCCAAAGATCCCTCGACTGCGCTCGGGATGACGGAGTATTTATCATCCCCCGACCGCCCCTCTTGTCATCCCGACCGAGAGTATTCTCGAGTGGAGGGATCTTCTTCCCCAAGTCCAACTACTTATGTACCCTATATTCTGCTTTAGTAAATATCCATATTTAAATCTAATCACCGAAATGGCAATCTGAATCAACGACTGATAGTAGACCAAAAATGGCTTGATTCACTAGAAATATCAGCGATTAGTAGAAACACTTCGTCGGTAAAGCTCTAAATTCTCCAGAACTATCCCAGTACCTTTTACTACACATCGAAGCGGATCTTCGGCCACAAAGGCCGGAACGCCTGTTTGGGCGGTCAAAAGTTTGTCAAAATTCCGCAAGGTCGCCGTCCCCCCGCTCATGACAATGCCCTTATCAATAATGTCGGAAGACAGCTCAGGCGGTACCTCCTCCAACACCGACTTCACCATATTAATTATCCGGTTTAATGGATCACTGATCGCTACGTGGACATCGCTCGCCGCTACCACCACCGACTTCGGCAATCCCGTCACGCTATCCCGTCCCGTCACCTCCATCGACTCATCCTTGGCCAGTTTGGTCGCTGAGCCGATTTTCACTTTTATTTTTTCCGCCGTCAGCTCGCCAATGATCAAATTGTGTTGCTTTCTGATGTATCTTGATATAGATTCATCGACTTTGTTACCGGCCACCCTGACACTCTTAAATGTCACTACTCCACCCAAAGAAATGACCGCCGCCTCGCTCGCCCCGCCACCCATATCCAAAATCATATTGCCGCTTGGTTCCGCGATCGGGACCCCGGCGCCAATTGCCGCCGCCATAGGTTCCTCAATCAAGTAAGCCGTCCTCGCCCCGGCGCTCATGGTGGCCGACAGAACGGCCCGCCTTTCTACCTGGGTTACACCGGCTGGGACGCACACCATCACCTCCGGTTTGAACAATTGATTGGCCGCACCCACTTTCCGCAGGAAATACCTTAGCATCGCCTCGGTCACGACGTAGTCGGCAATCACCCCATCCCGCATCGGCTTGCTCGCCTTGATATTCCCCGGCGTCCGACCCAACATTACCTCCGCTTCCCTACCAACTGCCAAAACCTTGTTATCGGCAAGCGACACCGCTACCACCGTCGGCTCCTCCATCACAATGCCCTCTCCCACGACATAAACCAGGCTATTGGCTGTTCCTAAATCAATTCCGACTCTTTTTGATAACGTAAACTTCACAAG
>CAYGRQ010000009.1:0-11043 GCA_964352325.1 uncultured Pseudomonadales bacterium | reverse complement strand
TATTGGCTGTTCCTAAATCAATTCCGACTCTTTTTGATAACGTAAACTTCACAAGACCGATTGTAGCAAACAAACGCTGGAAGTTCCGAACTTACTAAAAGTTCGGAACTTAGCCGTTATATTGGTATAATAAGAGTCTGTGCCCACCCAAATCAAACGCACCCGCCTCATCACCACTCTCTTGGTCACCCTTTTCCTAGCCGGCGGAACCTTCCTCGCCATCCAGTTTGCCAAAGGCTACCGGCCCAACCTGGCGCAACTCGCGCTCAACGGCACCGGCCTCTTGTCCGTCACCTCCTACCCCAAAAATGCCCAGGTTTTTATTAACGACCGCCTGACCACTGTCACCGACGACACCCTCAATCTGACACCGGAGCAGTACCAGGTTAAAATTATGAAAACCGGCTTTCATCCCTGGGTCAAAACCATTTCCATCAAACCCGAACTGGTCAGCACCACCGACGCCCGCCTCTTTCCGTCAATCCCCTCGCTGACCCCGCTCACTTTTTACCAGGTTTCCTCGCCCCTATTAAGTCCCGACGGCAGTAAACTCGTCTACACCCTTACCAATTCACCCTTTAGCCAAGACAACGGCGTTTATGTTCTTTCTTTGGCCAACAGCATCTTCCCCGGCAACCAGATTATCCAAATCGCCGATCTCTCTACCTTTGATTATCGCCAGGCGACTCTCGTCTGGTCACCGGACGGCAGCCAAATTCTGGCCCTTTTTCACGATACCGCCAAAATCATCGCTTCCCATCTCCTCAACCCCCGCAATCTGAACCAGGCCAAAAACCTAACCGATACTACCTTCAGACTGCCCCTCCTCCTCAATCAGTGGCAGGACCAGCAAAAAAGCATCAATCTCACTGCCCTCGTCCGCTTCCCGGAGTTCATCCAAAAAGTCGCCAGCGAGTCCGCTGTCAACGTCTACTTCTCGCCCGATCGGGAAAAGATCCTCTACACTGCCACCAAGGATCAACGCATCCCCGAAAATCTAGCCGATAAAGTTATCCCGAGCATCAACCCAACCGTTCAAAACAGGCAGCTTTTGGCCGGAAAAACTTATGTCTACGACCTCAAAGAAGACAGTAACTATCTCATCACCGAGGCCAAGTACAACCCCAAAACCGCCCAACCGCTCATCGTCGACGGAACAATCGCCACCGTCGCCGAAAAACCAACCCCGCTGACCTCCCTCCTCGCTGTCATCAATCTCCTGCGCGCTGCCTACGATCCCCATACCACCCAAAACCTGAGCTGGTACACGACTAGCCGCCACTTGATTATCACCGCTAACGAAGACATCTCCATCGTCGAGTACGACGACAATAACCTTACCCCCATTATCTCGACCCAAGTTGCCGAAGGCCTAGCCGTCCCCTCGCCCGATGGCACCCATCTCATTATCCTCAGTAACCTCAACCAGCAAACCAACGTCGCCAACCTCATCTCTCTCGACCTGAAATAGCGTGACCCGGGGCAGAGTCGAACTGCCGACCTGCTCGTTAGGAGTGAGCTGCTCTATCCATCTGAGCTACCGGGTCAAGGGTCGGGCCTTCGCCCGACGTAGCGGGCTATGGCCCGCGAAGTCGGGGTGGGCGGAATTGAACCGCCTGTCTCTTCGTCCCGAACGAAGCGTGATACCGATTCACTACACCCCGCTGTACCCGCACTCTGGCGGGAACAAAGCTATTTTAACACCCCCAAATTTGCGCCGATAGGTCCCATATGACATATTAGACATATATGACCTATCAGTCAGTCATCCCCCCTCATGGCGGCTATCGCCAACTCCGGTCTTATCAAACTACAGAAATCATCTACGATTTAACCGTCAAATTTTGCGACTCTTATATGTCTTATGCGACCAATAAGTCTTATAGGACTTATGACCAAATGGTCCAAGCCGCTCGTTCCGGAAAACAAAATATCGCTGAAGGCAGTATGGCCTCGGCCACCTCAAAAAAGACCGAACTGAAATTAGTCGGGGTCGCCAGGGCCAGTCTGGAAGAATTGCTTCTCGATTACGAGGACTTTCTCCGTCAAAAGAACCTTCCTCTTTGGGGCAAGGACCACCCCAAATCGCTGGCGGTTAGGAATCTGTCATATAAGTCCGATAAGTCCTATCTGACTTATTCGACCTATATGTCCGATCCCGAATCAGCCGCCAACTGCGCCATCTGCCTCATCAACCAAGCCAACTATCTACTCGATCGTTTGCTCCAAGCCTTGGAAAAAGAGTTTCTCGAAAAAGGTGGTTTTACCGAAAACCTCTACAAAGCCCGTCAAATCTCGAAAGGCAATTTTTCATAATCGCCCACCACCGCCAACGACAGTTTTTCTGGCTTAAATATCCTCTGACAGTAGTCCCGGATCTCCTCGAGGGTCACTTTGTCCGCATTGGCCTTAATTTCCTCCGGCGGGTAGATCTTCCCCTCAAACATCATTTCGTTGAGGGCAAAATCCATCACTTTCTTCGGATCGTCATAGGCCAAACTAACCCGCCCCTTATAGCATTCCTTGGCGATCGCCAAATCTTTTTCGGTAATCCCCCACCTACCACTGCCCCCAAGTCCCGCCATGATGTCAACGATGAGCTCGACCGCGTCTTTTAACTTATCTTTCGGCAACCCACCCCCAACCACTACCGCTCCGGAATCGGAAAAACTTTCCGTACCTGAACCAATCGAATAGGCCCAACCCCGTTTCTCCCGTACTTCCTTAAACAATCGACTCAGTCCTCCTCCACCGAAAATAATGTTGGTTAGATACGACGCATAGCGGTCCGGATGACCGATAGGTAACCCCGGCAGGCCCATCGCCAAATTTGCCTGCTCCGTTTTCCGGCAAATTAACTTCGTCTTCAAGCCCGCCATCTTTCCCCAAGAGAATATATTTTTCTTTGGCAATCCCTTTCTGTCAAATAGTCCTACAAACTCCTTCTCGATCAATTTAAGTAGTTCCTTGTCATTCCCCCAATTTCCCACCACCCCCACCAACATATTCTCCGGGACAAACCACCTATCCATATACTTATGAAGCGCCGCGGGCGTCATCGCCAACAAACTTTTTTTTGTTCCGATTACCGGCCGACCCATATTTGTCTTGCCGTACAACAGCTTCCACATTTCCTCGCCAGCCTTGCTGTCAGGTTGATCCTCATACATCTTCAATTCTTCGAGGATGGTGCCTCTTTCTTTGTCAAAGTGTTCCTCGGGAAGAATCGGCTCGGTCACCAACTGGCCCACCACTTTTACCGCCAAATCCAACTTATGCTTGGCTGTCTTTGCCCAAAAGCCAACCACCTGATTACTGGTAAAGGCGTTCCGTCCACCACCCACCGCGTCAATGGCGTCGGAAATATCAAACATGCCCAGGAACTTCCTTGTCCCTTTGAAGACAAAATGTTCCAGAAAATGGGCGCTTCCGGCCACATCATCAGTTTCCTCGCGCGAGCCGGTACCCACCAACGCCTCGACCATGACCGATTCCCGGTCATCCTTGACCAGGATCACTCTCAAACCGGACAGGTTGACTACTTTGGGCGCGAAAGACATTACCCAATTCTACCAGACTATTTCCAGCTCCCCCTGTTTGTCCGTCCGCCAAATCCTGGCTCCCACCGCTTTCAAGCGCTCTAAAACCTCTCTCGTCGGGTGACCGTAATTATTCTTCCCCACCGAAATGACTGCCAGCTTCGGCGCGACAGCCGAGAGAAACTCCGCCGACGAACTATATTTACTGCCGTGATGGGCCACCTTCAAAACGTCCAGCTTTTTTAGCACTCCCGCCACCTCCAAGGCCAATTCTTCCCCCTCACCCAAATCGCCGGTGAAAAGGGCCCTGAATTTTCCGTAGTCTAGCTCCATTACTACCGACAGTTGATTCGAATCGGTGGGCCTGCCCGCCTGCATGCGCAAGCTTGCGGCGGGCCACAATATATCAAAAGACAAATCACCATATCTAATTCGATCACCAGCCACGCCGGTGAACAGTTTTTTACCAATCTGGTAGCGTTTCTCCACCTCGGCCAGGGCGCCAATATGATCCGCCTGCGGATGACTATTTACAAAGACTTCAATTTGCTTGTCCCAAAAAGGTATCTGCCTCCCAAGACAAGCGACCACCCCACTCTTTGGAGGTCCCGTATCGATAAGCATCTGAAAATCTCCCAGAATAATCAAGCCGGCGTCGCCCTGGCCCACATCGCAGAAAATGACATGCAGTTTCCCATCGGGCGCCTGCCCGACTACCCAAGTCAAAAGCAAGAAAGTTAAGACTACTGACCAAAAAAGAACTTTTCTCATCAGCCTTTACCAAAAATACCGACTAATACCACCACCAAATGGGCCAAAGCATAAGTCGGCCAAGAAATTAGGCTTGCCAGCATGGGCGCTAACAGAGAAACAGCCACCGTCACTCCTCCCAACAGCATCAATATTGGTACCAGGGGCAAAATAACCACATTACTCGCCAGGGACATCCAACTCAGCCGACCAAAATGCCACCAGATCAAGGGGGCGGTCATCACCAATGCTCCCAGAGTTGTCGTCACATCAACCGGATCGTCTCTGGCCCACCTGGCCTTCAGAAATGGCCCCACGACTGCCACCCCAAACGTCGCCGCTACTGAAAGTTGAAAGCTGATGTTCTCAATCAAGGCCGGCGATATGACCAGCATCACCCCTACCACCAACACCAGACTCCAGATAATCCGCGAGCTCCTGCCCCAGGCCAGTCCGATTAAGACCGCGCTTCCCATCAAGGCCGCCCTCAACAAACTAACTTCACCTCCGGCCAGCAGTACATACAGCCAGACGACGCCAATCGCCGCCAGCGTCGCCAGCCTCCGGCGCCAAAACAAGAGCATCACCGAAAGCGCCAATCCGGCGACTACCATGACGTTGTAGCCGCTGGCCACGACAATATGGACTGTCCCCGACCGCACCAACTGGTCATAGAATAACTTTGGCAGGACGCTTTTGTAGCCCAGCACTATCCCCAGGACCAGCTCCCCCTCGGGCGACGGTAGCCGGGCCAGGGTCGCCCCAACTAATTTCGCCCGAAAATTTTCGGTTTCTGCCCGGTTATTTCCTTCACTGATCGTATAATTACTTGATTTATCTAGCCAAATCCGCCCCATCAACCTATCTATCAAACTGGCGCCCAAATTGCCAGAGATATATATCTCACCCGCACCTTTCAGACCACAAACATCCTTATTTTTCAACCAAAAAACTCCTTGGCTGATGATACATTCTGGTCCAGATCGCACTATATTGTAATGGTCAAACCTGACCCTGACCGGCTCACCTAATCGGTACCGGCTCACCACCACGAAATTGACAAGTAACCGCAGAAACAACACTCCAGCCAAAACCGCCAGGCGCCATGTCATTAATAAACCGCTACCTTGTTCCTAATCTTGTCCAGGACGCCGACCGGAATTATTTTTTTCGTCACCAAATCATCGACCGAGGCATAAGGGCGGTTTTCGATTATCGCCCCGGCCCTGGCCGGACCAATCTCCGGCAGGCTTTCCAATTCCCCGGAAGTAGCCTTGTTTAGGTTAACTTTCCCCGTCGCGGCGCCGGCCACCTCGCCGCCCGCCGTCGGAATATAAATTTTGTCGCCATCTTTTACTTTGGCGGCCAGGTTGATCGTCGTTGATACAAAATCCCGATCTGCCAGGCCGGTCAGTCCCCCGGCCGCCACCAAGGCATCCTTGATTCTGGCGCCGCCAGCCAATTGATAAACCCCCGGGCTAACTACCGCTCCGGAAACATCCACCCAAATCTGTGCTTCACCCGGCAACTGGGTCACAGAATCGCTGGCGATATACTCCACTGATTGTTTTGGTCTTTGCCATAACGCCAGACTAAATAGGAACAAATATATCAAGCCGGCACCCACCAGGCCAACCAGCAACCAGTCAACCCAGGTAAATTTTTTCAAAAGTTTCTCTATTTTGCCTCTCACTTAGAAACACTTTAACACAAACTCTGACCTCATCAACCTTACAGAATTTTAGTGAGTGATAATAATATCATAGCAAATATTATTATCAGTTCCTATGCTGTAGTGATAGTTTATAGACAAAGTATTGCAAATATTAACCCACTTGCGCGCTTTACAAATATAGTAAAGTGTATCTAATGCCTATTTTTATCCTCCACACTCTCTTTTTGTTTTTGTCCGTCGGGCTCACCTTTCTTTGGACCCAAAACCCGAGCCTAACGCCCTACAACCTCCAAGCCGTTGGCTTGATCATTCTTTTTTACTTCGCCGGTAAACTTGTCTCCGGCAGTCGAAACCGTCTGGCGGCCAGCCTCGATGCCGTTATCTTTACCATCCTTACCCTCTTTCTGATCACCACTACCGGCGGAGTTCACTCGCCTATCTTTTTTCTCCTCTACTTCCTTCTTTTCGCTTTAAGTTTGTTGTTCGAGCCCGTCCAGTCAATTATCTTGAGCCTTCTCCTGATCGCTTTGTTTGGCTACGATCTATCGCTAAACTTCGACAATCTCGCCCTGATTAACCTGACGACTCTCCTTCTCACTACCCCCATCGCGATGATTTTCGGCCGAAAGTACCTCCAAACTCTCGAGGACTTGGGCAAGATCAAACAACTCACCAAGGTTATCTCCGAGGAAGAAACCGATACTCTCCTCTGGCTCTCCACCAAAGCCAAACCCACCCTGATTAACCTTCTGGATACGACCAGCCTCATTATTAGTAGTAATTTACTGCCCTACGCTCTCCAGCAAAAGTTAAAAAGTCTCCATCAAGACCTCGTCACCCTCCACCAGTCGGCCGCCAGCCTGGAAAAAGAAATTGACGAAGCTTCGGAAGAATAAAGCTTCGCCTTTTATTTGACTCTCTGACCACAAAACCAAGTATATCAAGAAAACAACCAGACTATATAAGGATATGACGATCACTAACAAAATATATCAAATAACTCTCCTCTCTTTTCTTTTTGGTCTCTTTTCTCCGGTAGTCGTCCGGGCCGGGGAAATGACCGGCGGCGACTATATCATCAAGATGGGCACTATTACCATCGGCGGTGCTGACAAGACTGGCCCCGCTGTCCGCCCGACCGACACCGTCGGCCAGACCACCGAGCCTTTCTCTCTGACTGTCTCTACCAACGTTGTCGACTTTGGTACGGTCAAGCCGGCCACCTTCGCCGGCGGCAGTCTCGACCTAACCGTCAATGGCGCCGGAGTCCACGGCTATAGCGTCAGCGCCATCGAAGACCACCCTCTGACCGCCAAACCAGACATCATCATCCCCGACACCGCCTGCGACCCCAGCGCTAAATGCACCCCGACCCGGGCCAGTCCCTGGACCAGCAGTGTCGCCTATGGCTTCGGCTACAACCTAGACGGTCCCGACACCGACCAAACTGAATTTGCCGACGCCACCCACTTTCGACCCTTCGCCAACAACGCCGCTAACCAAAACCCGGTCGTCATCATGTCCCGCCAAGGTAGGGGCGAAAAAGCCGCCGCCAAACTGACCTTCCGTGTCAACGTTCCCCCTTCCCAAACCAGCGGCGCCTATCAAAATACTATTCAATTTATCGCCCTGCCATCATTCTAATGAAATTTTCAATCATGGGTCTTATAGGTCTCATCGGTTTTATAAGACTCCTGGGACCTATTCCAATCGCCCGCGCGCAAGCGCTCGGCCTGTCACTCACCCCCTCTCTTGTCGAAGCCATCATTGCCCCCGGCAAGAGCGTTAGCCAGGTCTATAAGCTCACCAATCTCTCGGAGGGTCCAATCACCCTGGTCGCCCGCGTCATCCCCTTCGTCCCCGGCGACGAACCCGGTCGACCCATTCTCAAACCAAATCAGCGGCCGGAATGGTTAAAGTACTTTTCGCTAAAAAACTCCCGTGAGCGGCTAAACGAACCTTTCGCCCTCGAGGCCGGCGAGAGCCGTCAATTGATCCTTTCGCTCGATACTCCCTACCAGATGCCCCCCGCCGATCTTTACGCCACCCTGCTGGTCAGCACCAGCCTCCCGGAGAATGGCAGTCAAAGACAAAATAATACCGTCATTGGCGCGGCCGTCGGCAGTAATCTCTTGATTACCGTCAGCACTAGCAGTCATCCGCCCGCCCTGGTCAAAATTGAGAACTTCGCCCCGCTGGCACCTGATTATTTCTTCCGTTATAGCGATTACTACTTCGTCGACAACATCTTTCCGATTCGTTTCACTGCCAGCGCTCGAAACGTCGGTAAATACTTCACCAAAACCAGCGGCCGCCTCACCGTCAAGCAAAAGGGCGAACCGGTCTGGGTTCAAAACCTCGTTCCTCTCAACCTTCTCGCCTATTCCAACCGTCGTCTGGAAGGCTCACCCTCGGCGGAGTTAGTCTTTAAACCGCGCCTGACGAGCTTCGGTTCATTTCAAGCCAGCCTCGATATTAGAAGCGAAAACAGCACTAGTCGGACTGAAATCAACCTCGTTTTGGTCCCGGTCAGATTGCTTGCCGGTCTGATTATTTGTCTAATCCTGCTCTCGTTTTTAGTTTTTCGGTACAAATTATAACTCCCGGTATCTAACCCTATCAAGTGCCGATTTGGTGGATAACCGAAGTAACGGTATCATATTACCGCAAGGAATATCGAGGTTTTAGACATATTAACCGCACAACGAAAATAATCACCGCTCCGCAAGCGGTTTTTCTTTACTGTCATTCCGACCGTTAATCCGATCATCCCGAGTATTCTCGAGGGATCTTTCTTCCCCAAAACAGCCCCTTGACAGGGTTATCCCCGCTTATTAAATTAGTATAAGAGCGTCTAATTTTGTCTAATCTGAACCTAATATGAAAATC
The DNA here is from genome assembly GCA_964352325.1 of uncultured Pseudomonadales bacterium. Lineage (GTDB taxonomy): Bacteria > Patescibacteriota > Microgenomatia > UBA1400 > MFAQ01 > 2-01-FULL-50-23. The sequence goes on along the minus strand of CAYGRQ010000009.1, from coordinate 2,190 downwards.
ATCGATTACCCTGTCCGCCATAGCTACGAAGTCGCGGGCGGATCAAACATAAACAGAATTCTCGAAGTGCTTACCGCCACCCTGATCTTTGTCCTCCCCGTACTCGCTCTATTTATCCTGTCCAAATGAACCAAACCCAAGAATTACTCCGTCACTTCCAAGCCTTTCTCGAGGAAGCCAAACTAAGTCGGGTTTCAATCAAAAACTACGTTTCCGATGTCCGACAGTTCCTCAATTGGAGCCAGATCAGCTCAGCTCTCCTTGTCACCCACCAGCAAATCCAGGACTATCAGGCCCAAATCAAAAATACGAAACCGCCTGCCACTTATCAGCGCTATTTAGCTTCGATGAGGCAGTTTGTTAGCTTTCTGGCGATCGAATACCGCATCAATCTACCTCCGATAACTGTCGTGGAGGAGGTTCTCACTAGCAAGGATCTCACCAATCAGTTCAAGGCGTACCTTACAAAAGAAAAAAGAAGCCATTCTACCATCAAAAATTACGTTTCCGACCTTAATCACTACTGGAGTTGGAGTGCTAATAATCAGTCGGCAGACATTCCCGCCTATCTCAATCACCTCAAACTATCACACACTAAGACAAGTGTGGCTCACCGGCGCGAAGCCGCCCTCAACAAATTCCTCAAGTTCACCACCGACGCCAAACTCATCGCCCCCCCCTCTGTCATCCCGAGTATTCTCGAGGGATCTTCAAGATTCCTCCACTACGGTCGGAATGACAAAAACCCTACCAAAAAACCCTCCCTCTACCAGCGCTACCACTCTCTCTCCTTTACCCCCTATCTTCATCTGGCTATTCTCGTCCTGGCTAGTTCCGCCCTGGCCATTTTTGGCTACAATCAAATCTTCAAGGAGGCCAAATCAGGCCAGGCTTTCCCCACCGCTCTGGTGCGTCCCACCCGCCAGTTGGCCTTCCAAGGCCGTCTGACCGACCAGGACGGTCGACCAATCGGTATTTCCACCAACGTCGCTTTTAAACTCTATAACCAGGCCGAATCAGGCACAGAAGTCTACTCCGTTCCAGCCTGTACCGTCACTCCCGACGAGAACGGTATCTTTTCCACCCAAATCGGTAATGGTATTTGCGGAACCGAAATCGGCCCGGAAGTGTTCTCTGAAAACACCAGTCTTTTTCTGGAAGTCGCTATCGGCGGCCAAAGCCTGATTCCCCGCCAGCCAATCGCTACCAGCGGTTACGCCCTAAATTCGGAAACCCTCCAGGGGTATCCGGCATCTGCGTCCGCTACTGAAAACACCATTCCCGTCGTCAATAATGACGGCGCTATTATCCTTGGCGCCGCTTCCCCGACACTCCTGGCCGAAAATGGTACCTTCGCCATCAAAGGCCAGGCCGTCACCTTGGCAACCACTCCCGGCACCGACGGCGACGTCACTGTTGCTCCCGATGGCCGCGGCTCGGTCAATCTTATCGGCAGTCTCGATAGGGGCATCTTCGTCAATGTTACCGACGCTAATTTGACCACCGGCACCCTGATCGAGGGCTACGTCGCCAACAATAGCCGTACCGGTACCCTGCTCCACCTCGCCTCCGGTACCAAACAAGTCAACCGCCTAACCATTTATACCACTGGACAAACCGATATCATCGCCGACACCTACACCAAACCGGCCTTCAGTATCAAACAAACCGGCTCCGGCCCCATCTTTTCTGCCAAAACCGGTCAAACCCGGGTCGCTCAATTATCGGCCAGCGGCGATTTCGACTTACTAGGCGGCCTCTCCCTCGGTGGCCGGCTTCTGGCTGACACCCGCTCCTCTGGCCGGGCCGGTGTTATTTTTAATCAAAACAACTCCGGTCCCATCTTCGCCGCTTCCGCCTCCGGCACCCCCCGCTTCGTCATCGCCAATAACGGCAACGTCGGTATCAATACCATTAATCCCACCGAAGGAGCCTTGGTCGTCAGCGGCCGCACCTGGACTGATGAATTCACCCTGGCCAAAAGACCCGTCTCTGGATATGTTCTCACTTCCGACAGCGGCGGCAATGCTGCCTGGTCCGACCCCACCATCGTCGGCAACTGGCAAAGAAACAGCGGCGCCCTCGCTCCCGTCTCCGTTACCGATGACGTTCTTCTCGGGGCCACCGCCACCGCCTCGGCTAAGTTTGCTTTCCTCAATGTTGGCAGCGGCACCCCGACCGCTTCCATCG
>CAYGRQ010000008.1:15630-17804 GCA_964352325.1 uncultured Pseudomonadales bacterium | reverse complement strand
CGCCTCGGTCGCCAGCGAAATTCTCGGCGCTAGCATTTCCGCCACCCCCAGCCAGGAGGTCGTTACGCCGGCGGTTGAAGTCCAAACGATCGAAAAAGATTTTCGCCAAACCGGTACCCTTATAGCCATAGCCGTCGGGATTACCTCGCTTGGCTTACTTGGTATCATCTTTTACCGTCTCTCTAAAATATCAATTAAAAAGAAAGTAAAATGAACCACATGCAAGGCGTCTATGTTACCGGGTCAGCCGAAGAAACCAAAGAACTGGCGAAAGAGTTTGCCGGCAAACTGAAACGGGGGATCACCCTGTGTCTCTTTGGTGAATTGGCCGCCGGCAAAACCACTTTCACTCAAGGATTAGGCGAGTATTTTGGCATCACCCGCATGACCTCTCCTACCTATGTCATCGTTTCCGAGTACCCGCTCAAATCCGGCCTTGATCATATCAAGACCCTTTATCACATTGATCTCTATCGTCTGAAATCGCGCCAGGAAGCCAAAGCCTTTGACCTGGACGAAATTTGGTCTGACCCCGCTAATCTGACTGTCATTGAGTGGCCCGATTGTCTCGAAAATTATCTGCCGAAAGACCGCTACGAAATTAATTTTAAAAACCTAGGTGTCAACGCCCGCGAGATCACAATGAAACTCATATGAGGTTATATTTGGACTCAACCGATAACAAAAAAGTGATCATCCGTCTCGATGCTGAAGAGTTCATCAATGAATACGACTCCCCCCGGGAACAGGATGTTCTCTTTTTTCTCAATGGCTTATTGGAAAATAAAAACATATCGCTTGATGACCTGTCAGAAATCGAAGTTAATCCCGGCCCCGGCTCCTTCACCGGCAGCCGCGTCGGGGTGGCCATTGCCAATGCTCTCGCCTTCGCCCTGAAAATAAAAGTCAACGGCCAGGAGCCCCCCATTCTTCCCGTCTACTCTTCGCCTCCAAATATCAATGTCTAAAAAGCTTTTTCTTTACCTGGCCTTCTCTCTTTTGGTTACTTCCTCCCTCATGGCTCTGTTGGCCGGGGATATCTTTCGTTACACCATTTTTTCTTTCATCCCCCTCATGTCAATTTTCTCCATCGAGCGCTACAAGCATAATTTACGCCCGGCCCTTCTCATCATTTTGGTAGCCTTCACCGTCGGCACGATCGCCGAGTCGCACGGTCTGGCTTATGGCACCATTTTTGCCGCCCGGTATGAATACACCTTCAAGCCCTGGTTCAATTTCTTGAATGTCCCTTTTCAAGTTGGCGCCTTTTGGGCAATCTTCTATTATCTCAGCCACGTTCTCGTCAACACCTTCACCCGGTCGAAGGGTCTCTTAAAGTTTATTCTTCTCGATGCCGTCTTTATGACCGGAATTGATTTACTTCTTGACCCAGTCATGGTCGCCAAAGGCGCTTGGCGCTGGTTCGGCGCTGGACCATATTTCGGTATCCCCACCGGCAACTTCGTCGGCTGGTTTTTGGTTTCGCTCTCCATCTCCTTTGTCGTCCGAAAAATCCTGAAAATTAAGATTGTCGATAAAGCCCATTTCGCTCTGGTATCGTTCATGGCCGTTATCGCCCTTCTATTGTCCAGTTTGGCCGTGTTGCCTCATCTAAAAATGTAACGGAACTAATACAATGTAGTTTCCTGTAGTAGCGTAATTTTGGTCAAAAGTCTAAGTGGATTGTTGGACCACGTTTATTCTGCCCCACCCAACACCACACCACCAAAAAGAATTGTGTAAATTGGTATACTAAAAATATGGCCCTAACGACAACGGACAAAAAATGGCTTGGTAAAAATTTCGTCTCCAAGACTGGTCTGGATGCCATTATGAAAGAAGTGGTAGCGGGCAGGGAACACGACCTGGTCATAGTTCATCAGCAAGATGGGCAGAATAGGAGGTTGGATAGACTGGAAAAGGTGGCTGGTATAAGTCCTCAGCTTTAAATCCGCAATTAGATGATCTTTGGTAAAAAACTTTATCGGCTCATTTTCTTTTTCCTCTCCTTTACTTTGCTGTTCCAAACCCTTGCCACCGCCGTTCTCGCCGTTGATGACCTAACCACGCCTGAACCGACGGTTACCGAAGAGCCCTCCCCCACACCGACAGAAGAAATCACTCCCACCCCAACACCAACTCTCGAAGCAACTCCTGCTCCCATCGAAACCCCA
>CAYGRQ010000008.1:0-15530 GCA_964352325.1 uncultured Pseudomonadales bacterium | reverse complement strand
CCACCCCAACACCAACTCTCGAAGCAACTCCTGCTCCCATCGAAACCCCAGCTCCCACGGTAACTGTCGAACCGACCCCAAAACCTCTTTGGATTGAAATTGATGGCGACACTGTTGTCACCAATGAAAATGTTGGTGAGGGAACCAACTATCGTTTTCGCAATACCAACCTCATTGTTCGTTTCACAAAAGTAACCAAACCCGGAAAGCTAACCATCAAAGAAGTCAAACTAACCCCGGAGCAAATCACCGCCACAGGCGCTCTTTCAGGCACTGCTTACGACATCACCTCGGACATGGAGAATGGCAGTTTTCTTTATGATCTCACTCTGCCACTGCCACAGAGTAATCAAAACGTCAAAGTCAAATTTGCCAGCAACGCAGACAGCCTGGACCAATCGCAGACTGTTAGCCAGGCAGGAGAGAAAACAGATAATACTATTACTATCCGCGGCCTCGACCATTTCACCATCTACTTCGTCACCAGCGGGGACGATCGGTCGACCGATGGAATTTTGTGTGACGATCCGGAGATCACATGTACTTTCGGTGGACTTGAGAGTCTAAAACAAAATGACGAAAGCTATCTTGACATTAGTAGTGCCACTGGTATTCCCGGATGGTCAGACGAATATTCCGATCTCCAGTATGTTCAATTTAATTTTAATCATCCGGAATTAACTGGCGTCTCTATTGCAAACGCCAAGTTGAAGTTAGTATACAAAACCAATTCTATTGATGGGGGATATGACTCTGATGCCAAACTTGTTATCAGCGATGACGGCAATTTCGACGATCCCGAAGAGTATGAAGTTTTCTCAGTTAAACCAACGGTGGCCGCAACGACTGATCAGCCCTTTTTAATTCAACTCCCTTCGCAGTATCAGGATTCAACAAAACTCACAAATCTAAAAATCAGATTCTATCTCTACGGTGTCGCTGATGACGGATTTGTCACTACCAGCTTTAACCAAGTCGTTCTCCTGGTCAATTACTCACCTCCAACTTCTTCTTTAGACACTATTGATAGTCCAACCAACAATAACTCTCTGACCGTCACCGGCACGGCAACCGCAAATGGGGGAGCGAAGGTAAAAAATGTTGAATATCGTGTTGATGCTGGTCCCTGGACGCCCGCATCAGCTTCGGATGGAAGTTTTAATTCCGCTTCAGAATTATTTACATTCATTCCGGACTCGTTATCGGAAGGCAATCATCTTTTTGAAACCAGAGCTACAGACTCTCTCGACACTATTCAGACGGAAATAATTTCTCTTAATCTTACCGTCGATAAAACTATTCCTGCAGTCTCTGCAGATAATGCTTCAACTTCTTGGAGAACCGCAAATATCACTATCACTTTATCCGCCTCCGATAGCGGAGGTTCAAACTTGAACAATGCTCGTTATAACTGGAATTCAGTTGCGACTGCTTCGGTTGGTACTACTTTTACAAACGGGGCAACAATAAATATACCGTTAGAGGGCGATCATATACTGTATCTTTATGCAGATGACAATGCGGGCAACTCCTCAACTTCTTCAGGTTCTTATAAATTAGATACATCCGATCCATCAGTTTCCGTGACAGGATCCTCGATTTCTTGGCAGAGCACTCTGCCTGCAATTACTGTCTCTACAAGTGACAGCATCAGTGGCGTTTCGGGAGTTAAATATGCTTGGGATACGGACGCGGCCAGCGGCACAGCGACGTCAAATGGAACTAATTTGGCTTCAACGTACCCGGGTGACGGAAGTCATACGTTAAACCTTTTAGCTACAGACAATAGCGGTAGAACAAAAACCTTTTCAGGAACGTATAAAATAGATAGGGGAAACCCTGCTACTCCCGGAACTCCAACAACGACCACTCCGACCAACTCTACAAATCAAAACTGGAGTTGGACAGCGGCAGCAGATACTATTTCGGACATCCAAAATTATCTTTACAGGATTACCGGTTCGGTGACCCAAGCGTTGACTTCAACAGGTAGCAATGTCACCTCTTTTACTACTACCTTGAGAGAAGGTATCTATAATTTCTTCGTTACAGCAAAAGATAATGCAGGAAATACTGGTCCAGAATCATCCGGTGGATCCTTGACGATTGACATTACCGCACCTGCGACGCCTTCCGCGACGCCCGCCGCAGGTGACTACACCAGCGATCAATCGGTATCCCTTTTCAGTAGCGACGCGGGGAGTGGATTGGCTAGTATCTACTACACGACCGACGGTTCGACTCCAGACAATACCAAAACTCTTTATTCGGGCGCTATCACCGTTGACAAAGACATGACGATTAAAGCGGTTGCCTATGACAAAGCCGGCAACGCCAGTGATATTCTAGAAGCCGTTTATGGAATTGCCCCGAAAATTTCTGCCGAAACCTCCTCTTCGTCGACGACAACCTCAGCCACAATTACTTGGACAACGGACGATCCGACTACCTCTCGGGTTATTTATGACACCGTTTCACACTCCGGTCTTGGCGAAGCTCCAAATTATGGTTATATCAATTCTACCGTTGAAGATTCAACAAAGGTTACTTCACATATAGTTAGTTTAACCGGACTTTTTTCGGGAACCACCTATTATTATCGAACTGTTTCTCACGGCTCACCAGAGGCGGTCAGTAGCGAACACTCATTTATCACTTCTTCTGGAGGTATCGGTGGGAGCGGAGTCAGTGATGGAAAATCGGCTACTCCGTCCGCGCCCGTCTGCAACAATACCAAACCCGGTTCCGCCCCGACCTTATTTAGCGCACTTGGAGGGACCAACAGCGTCACTCTAAAGTGGACCGAAGCTACCGGCCCCCTAACTTATTATTTGATTACTTACGGTACCAACCCCGGCGCCCAGACCTATGGCAATCCGAATATTGGCGGCAAAGGCACGACCGGTTACACCGTCAGTGGACTATCGGGCGGAATTATCTATTATTTCCAAGTCCGGGCCGGGAATGGTTGTGCTCCGGGAGATTTCTCAAATGAAATTAGCGCCACCACTCTAGGTGTTGCCATTGCGACAGAAATATCCGCCGAAGGTTTCACTCCGGGTGTCAAAGGCACTTCCATCGACTTGACACCTACCCCAACCACCTCCGTCTTGGGCGAAACCAAAAACAATCAATTCTCTCGGTGGCTAATTTTTCTTCTTATTGCCACTGGTGGTTTTGGCGCTTGGGCCTTTTTCCGCCGCCGGTAAATGATGTAAACTGATATTGATGACTGCCAATCCTCTCCATCTTTTTTTGCCGCATTCACACAATAACCACAAGGCCAAACTGCTCCACCACCAGTCGCTTCTAGTTCTTTTGGGCCTTTTCATCATGGCCCAGTCTGGCTTAACCCTTTTTCACGGCATTAAGCCCGGAGTTCTGGGTTACGCCTCGATGATCTCGCCCGAAATCGTTATTGAATTAACCAACAAAGAACGGGTTCGGGAAGGTCTCCCCACCCTCAAAGAGAACAAAGAGTTGGATGCCGCCGCCGCCGCCAAAGCGGCCGATATGATCGCCCAAAACTACTGGGCCCACAACGACCCCAATGGCACCGAACCCTGGAGTTTTATCCTCAATTCCGGTTATTCCTACCTTCATGCCGGCGAAAATCTAGCCCGCGACTTTAGTAACCCGACAGACGTCGTCGAGGCTTGGATGAAATCACCCAGTCACCGGGCCAACCTGCTTAGCAGTAAATATCAGGACATTGGTATTGCCGTTATTGATGGCAAGATAAATGGCGTCGAAACCACTTTGGTTGTCCAAATGTTCGGGACTCTTTCCACTGCGGCTCCCTCGGTTAGCTCGGAAAAAACCTCTCTGGTTAAGCAAGTTCTGGCCCAAGAATCGGTCCAAGCACCTCTACCGAAAATTCAATTATCTCCCTTTGACGTTTCCCGTTCCATTTCCCTGGCTTTTGTCATTCTCATCGTCGCCGTTCTCGCCTTTGACTGGCTGATCGTCTGGCGCCGCAACCTCATCCGCATTTCCGGGAAAAATTGGGCCCATCTGACTTACTTCCTGACCCTGTTAATTATTCTGGTCTTACTTAAACAGGGTCTCATCATATGAAGAACAAGTCGCTCCGTCATATTAGCCACTACGCCGTCCTGCTTATCCTGATGGTCACCGGCCTGATCATTGCCTCCGTCGCCGGCAAAAACACGCTCTTCCAGACCATCGTCCTCGTTTCAATCGCCGCCGCCTATTTTCTCTGGGGCATTATCCATTCCGCCCTCGAGGGTGAACTGCACTCGGAAATCATTTTGGAATACCTCCTCTTTGGTTTGCTCGGTCTAGCCTTGGTCCTGGGTGTGCTATATTACCTCTGAGATGAAAGGAGTCATTACCGCTGGTGGCCTTGGCGCCCGTCTTCGGCCGCTCACCTTGGCAACCAACAAACATCTCCTGCCTGTCTATGACCAGCCGATGGTCTTTTACCCCATCCAGACCTTAGTCAAGGCCGGTATTACCGAGGTTATGGTCACCGTTGGCGGTCTCCAAGCAGGACACTTCGTGAGTGTCCTAAAAAACGGCGATAATCTCGGTTTGACCCATCTGGAATACGCTTATCAGGAAGGGGAAGGCGGTATTCCCGCCGCTATCGCCTTAGCCGAAAAATTTGCCGCTGACGGCTCGATTTGCGTCATTCTTGGCGACAACACCACCGATGCTGACATTTCTTCTGCCGTTAGGAATTTTAACGGCGGTTCGGTCGCTTTCTTCAAAGAAGTTCCCGATCCCGAAAGATACGGTGTTCCCGTCTTTGACCAGAAAGACAAGACAAAAGTTATTCGAATCGAAGAAAAACCCAAAAAACCCAAATCAAACTATGCCTCCACCGGTCTTTATATTTTTGACAATAAATGTTTTGATTTTATCCGAAACTGCAAACCATCTGCTAGGGGAGAGCTGGAGATACCTGACGTCCAAAACCAGTATATCGACAGAGGCGAACTCAAATGGGAAATGCTAGATGGATTCTGGACCGACGCCGGCAAATTTGAAACCTTATTTGCCGCCAACGCCTATTGGGCCAAAAAGAAAGGCGTTTTTTGAAAATGCTCGTCACCGGCGGCGCCGGCTTTATCGGTTCTAATTTTGTCCGTTACTGGCTTTCTCATCATCCTGACGATCAAATTACCGTCCTGGACAAACTTACCTATGCCGGACACAGGGAAAATCTCCGCGGTTTAAAAGTTAACTTCATCAAAGGCGATATCTGTGACCCCAAAGCCGTTGCTAAAGCTATGGTAGACGTCGATATCGTCGTTCACTTCGCCGCCGAAACTCACGTTGACCGATCGCTGCTTGATCCGGACATTTTTATCAAAACCAATATCATTGGCACCGAGGTTCTCTGCCGCGCCGCCCTCAAGGCTAAAGTTAAGCGTTTTCACCACATTTCTACCGACGAGGTTTTTGGCGCCTTGTCATTGACAACGAACGGCAAATTTAACGAAAAAACTCCTTATTCACCCCGGAGCCCTTATTCCGTCTCCAAGGCTACTTCTGACTTTATCGTCAATATGTATTACCACTCCTATGGCCTGCCGATTACCATGACTAACACCTCAAATAATTTTGGCCCCTACCAGGACCCCGAAAAGTTTATTTCCCGGACGATCACTAACGCCATTGATGATAAACCGATATCTCTATATGGTGATGGTTTGTATGTTCGGGACTGGATCCACACCACTGATCACTGTACCGCCATTGATCTAATCCTCACCAACGGCGAGGTTGGCCGAAGTTATCTGGTCGGCGCCAACAGTGAAAGGAATAATCTCGAGGTTGCCAAGTTAATTCTTGAATATTTGGCTAAACCGGAGTCGCTCATCACCTTCGTCAAAGATAGACCTGGCCACGATCGGCGTTATGCCCTCGACAGTCGAAAGATCAGAAAAGAATTGGGTTGGAAGCCGCAACACCGGTTCGAATACTGGCTGAAGGAAGTGGTGGCGTGGTATGTTAATAATCAGGGTTGGTGGCGACCGCTAAAAGAGGGCCGCCCCCTCATCGATCCGGAAGTCCAAAGAAAGTTACTAAAATCAAAGGAAAAATGAAACCGGAAAAAATTCTGGTCACTGGCGCGTCGGGGATGGTTGGTAGCCGCTTTGTTGAAACTTTTGAAGTGCCAGCTAAACTGTTGACCACCGACCGCGATGTTTTTGACCTGACTCGAACCGAGAGCGTCGCCGCCTACTTTTCGGATCACCCTGATATTGCCGCTGTCATCAATCTTGCCGCCTATACCAATGTCTCCGAGGCCCAGAAACAAAAGGGGGACAAAAACTCGCTCTGTTACCAACTCAATGTCGTTGGTACCCAGAATTTAATTGACCAAATCAGAGACAAGGGTATTTATTTAATTCACATTTCGACCGATATGGTCTTTCCCGGCGATGCCGCCGACCCCGGCCCTTATGCGGAGGACCACCCAGTCGAAGCAGACAAAAATCGTCTCACCTGGTACGGCTACACCAAAGCCCTGGCCGAACGGATCGCGACTTCCACCCTGCCTTCGGCCGCGATATTACGGCTCATCTACCCCGTTGTCGCCAAGTACGACCTAAAACTCGACTATCTGCGTGCTCTATTAGGCTACTATGAAAAGAACCATTTTCTTTACCCCATTTTCACCGACCAGCACATGAACATCTCCGCCGTCGATGAAATCTGTCTAGCTTTGAATCAACTTCTCGCTCATCGCCCGTCGGGCGTCTTTCACGCCGGTAGTTCCGATATCACCACTCCTTACCAGATCATGACTCAGCTGTTCGATTTAGTTTATGGGAATCACGACCCGGTCAAACCGGGAACGGTCGACACTACCCGCTACCCCCAGTTTGGGGGCTTACTAAACCAGGAAACCGAAAAACACCTCGGGGTCAAATTCTCCTCCTCCGCAGAAATCGTCAGCCATCTCTATGGCGGCTTGAAGAAATAGTTTAGAATGAATTTGTGAAGAGCTTTCATTGCTTTTTTAAATAGAGACAGAAAGTTTTCTGATATTCACTTTTACAAAACTCATTCTGGATCTAGAAACACTTTGTTGTGGATTGCGAATAATTTTCCTCAAGTAACAATGCATATTATTGAAAGCTCTTATACGAGTAGGCAGGAGTTGAAATTCGCCGAAATAAAATTCGAAAATCGAAAACAACTTTTAGAATATTTGCATAATTTGCAAATGACTGAAAATGATATAATTTCGTCAATTCAATCGCAATTTTAACTCTATGCAAAAAATTCCCTATAAAACTGACCAGGATCATCCTCAAATTCGTGCTTATAAAGAGGCCGTGGAGAAAGGTAAAAAAAGTCAACACGTTCTACCCCGAGGAAACGAGTGGGTGGTGAAGCGTGCGGGGACACAAAGAGCCAGCCAAATTTTTGATACACAACAGGAAGCCACTACTTATGCTGTCTCGGTAGCACAGAATCAAGGAACCGCTGTTTTTATACATGGCACAGACGGCAGAATTCGCGACAGGAAAGAGTATTGACCTAACTCTTGACAAGGATTAATCAGGCTCCACTTGCAAGGTGTATCGATTATTGGGATTCCTGCTATAGTACCGACTGTTTCTGTAAGTGAATATATGGGTTCGAGTGTCATGCTCTATCCAGAGCTTCTCCTTTTTAGATTTATAGTGAGATTTGTCAACATAGCTATGACCAATAAAACTCAAGACCCTACCCTTTTTGTTGTAATAGATCTCAGCCAACCTCCCATTAATGATGGCGAATGACCAGTTCATGTGATTATTATATTGTTTTTAGCGATTGGAGGTCACGAGAAAGTATATGAAGAAATAGTTTAGAATGGACTGGTGAAGAAGTTTTTTCTCATTATTTTTGCCAATATCTTCCTGTTTTCAGCCGGAATTGTTTTCGCCCAAAGCACCTTTCTCTCCGACTACAACTTCCAGCTCGACCAATACCGGAAAAACTACGCCGAGTACACCAACTTCAAGAAAGACTATGACGATCGGCCGACGCTGAATAATGAACAAAAAGCGCTTCTTTCCGCCAGACAAACCATCATTTCGCGTGAACTGGCCTGGGCCAATTTTTATTTGGTTTTGTCCGAGTCGATTAGTAAACCTGGTGTCAACTATCCTTTAATCACCGAGGCTACCACCGACCTAACAGGCATCGCTAACTATCACTTTACCCAAGCCAACAAAGCGACAAATATCGTCACCCGGGCCGATCTTACCAATTTCACCAAGGAAGAACTGACGGTTCTGGCCACTCATCGTCTATCGTTAACCCAGGCCCAAACGGCCAACAAACTAGCCCAGCTAATCAAATTCCAAATCGATGCCAAGACGGCTTATGATTCGCTCGTACCTAAACTTGAAGCGGTCAAGAATGATGTTGTCGTCAAGAACGGCCTCGATCAGGTCCAGACATACAGTGCCCAAATAAACGCCCAAATCGAAGCCTTAGCCAAAAAGACAACCGACTTCGATCTTGATGAAAGTAATCAGAGCCAGTTTTACGAAAATACCAGTCAGTCTCTGAGGGAGATTAGAGGCCTACAAAATCGTTTAGTCACCGTCATTATTGATCTGGATACCAACTATGTCAGGCACTAAAGTCAAAAATTTCCTCCTCAATCTTTATCCCGAACTGGCTCGTTTCCAGTGGTTTAATCAAATTACAGCGACGGTCATTCCAGCCCTGACCCCGCGCTTGAAAAAAATTATGCGCTGGAGTCTCCCCACTGTGACCGTTCTTTTTGTAATTCTACTGGGCACCGCCATCGGCTCTTGGCTGCTTGGTCTATTCTTTCCCAAACAAGTCACCCCCACCCCAATTGAATTCATCGCCCCGACCACCACTCCTAGATATCAATCTCCCTTCTTGCCCCTCAAGCGCGCGATTGAGGAATTCAACCCGGCCCTCCCCGAGCCGCTGCCGGCGGTTTTTGACGACAAGATTTCTCTTGAATCCCTGGAAGAGCTTTAATTTATCAATTAACTTGTGTTAGAATGCTCCTATGAAAAGAAAAACCCAACCCAAGTCTATTAAAGAAGTTACCCCTTTCGTAGAACCAGCCGTTAAGCTGGGATTACCCAAGAAAGTCGTTTTGCTTCTCGCGGTCGTCCTACTCGCCGCCCTGGGTGTCCTATTTGCCAAAAAATATCGCAGCCTGTTTGTCGTCGGCAAGGTCAATGGTCAGGTGGTCAGCCGTTGGGAATTAGAGAAGGCCATGAATGATCGCTATGCTAAGACCACTTTTGACGACCTGGCCAGCACCACTCTTCTGAAACAGCAGACGAAGAAAAACGACGTTACCGTTTCCAAGGATGAACTCAAAAAGGAGATCGAAGCCACCGAGCAAAGGCTGGGCGGCAAAGAAGCGCTTCAGTCCACCCTCGATCGCCTCGGTTATTCCCAAAGCCGGTTTGAAGAGGAAATGAAAACCCAGGTTGTGGTCAGAAAACTGGCCGAAAAACTCTTTAAGATCGAGGTCGCCGATCAGGAGGTGGAGAAGTTCTATAACGACAACAAAACCCTCTTCCCTGACAAGAAATTGGCAGACGTCAAGCTCGATATCTTCCAAAATCTGACGGAGCAGAAACTCCAACAGCAGTTCACCACCTGGTTTCAGGAAGAAAAAGGTAAGGCCACCATCCAGAGTTATCTTTAGTCCATGCCCAAAAAGTCTGCCCCAAAAGTTATCCCCGCCGGACGTCTTGTTCCGCTCCTCGCGACTGCTTTTATCCTGGCTCTTTCTATCTTCGCCTATGTCACCTGGTTAAAGAGCGAATCAGTAAAGCGTGGGAAAAAAGTTGAGGCGCCGACCACCATCGAGGTAGCCACCCCGGTCAACTTGCCCAAGCCCAGCCTCACCGGCCGCCTGTCTCTCGAGGCCGCCCTCCAGGCAAGACGCAGCCGCCGGGACTTTACTTCCGACGCTCTCAATTTGCGACAAGTCGGTCAAATGCTTTGGTCAGCCCAGGGTGTTACCGTCGATTGGGGCGGCCGGACCGCGCCCTCAGCCAAGTCAGCCTACCCCTTGACTGTTTACTTAGCCGCTTACAATGTTGTTGACCTGGCGCCGGGTATCTACAAATATCTGCCGGGGAAACTCGAAGCCGCCCATCAGATCCAATTGCTGAAAAAAGGCGATTTTCGGGTCTCCTTGGGTGAAGCCATCGGTCAAAACGCCGCCACGAACCCACCCGCGCTTCTAATTATTACCGGCGATATGGAAATCATGGCCAAAGCCTTTGACAACGTCCGCCGCGACAACAACGTTTACCTCGAAGCCGGTCACGCCGCCCAAAATCTCTATCTCGAGGCGGAAAGTCTGAAGTTGGGGATGGTGACTATCGCTGGTTTTGACGGCGCCGAGGTGGCCCAGGCAGCCGGTATCCCCAGCAGTGAAACTATTATTTACGCCATTCCTTTCGGCATTCCCAAACCCTAACTTCCCTTTCTCCACGCATTGATTTTTTTGTGGTGTCCTGAGAGTAGAATTTCCGGTACTTTCCAGCCTTTGTATTCCTCCGGTCGGGTATATTGTGGGTATTCGATTTTGCCTTCTTCCTGATACGATTCTTCCAAGAGCGACTCTTCACTGCCCAACACCCCCGGGATCAGGCGGACGATGCTATCAACTACCACCATCACCGGCAGTTCACCTCCGGTCAGAACGTAACCGCCGATCGAGATGACTTCATCAGCAATATGTTCCTGGACGCGGTGATCAATCCCTTCGTAGTGTCCGGCAATAAGGATCAGGTGGTCTTCACTTTTTAGTTGTTCGGCTTTTTGTTGGTTATAAATTGGGCCTTTGGTATCCATCAGGACAACTCTTGTCTTTGGCTCCCTAAGTGCTTCGACCGCTTGGTCGATCACATCAACCCGCATCACCATCCCCGGGCCGCCGCCATAGGGCGAGGCATCGACCGAATGATGTTTATCGGTCGACCAATCACGCAGGTTGTGGATTTTAATTTCCACCAATCCCTTATCCTGCGCTCGTTTAATGATCGACTCGGTCAAGGGGGTAAACATCTCCGGAAAAATCGTCAATATATCAATTTTCATCGTGCATATATTATACTTGCACCATGAGTGAAAAGAAAAAAACGGCGGTAGTTATTATCCCCACCTACAACGAGGCCGCTACCATTGGCGACATGATCGACTATCTCTTTACAAAAACCTTCCCCGCGATCAAGGACTGGCAGATGAAGCTCTTGGTTGTCGACGACACCTCGCCCGACGGCACCTACAAGGTTGTCCAGCAAAAACAAAATAAATACCAGGATTTATCCCTCTCTCTTTCAAAAGAAAAAGCGGGGCTTGGCGGCGCCTATGTACGGGGCTTCAAATACGCCATGAAAGAACTGAAAGCGGATGTGGTCATCGAATTTGATGGCGACTTTCAGCACCCTCCCGAGACTATCCCGGTCATGCTTGCGGAAATTGATGCTGGTGCTGATTACGTTCTCGGCAGTCGCAAGATCAAGGACGGCAGTAATCCCCAGGACTGGGGCTTCAAACGGGTCTTCCTTTCTGAATTTGGCGGTTTTACCGCTCGTTTTATTCTTTTCTTTCCCTTCAAGAACTTTTGGAAGATTACTGATCCAACCACCGGTCTCAAAGCCAGCCGGGTCAAGGGCTTTGTCGATCGCCTGGACATGGACCACCTCTACAGCCGTTCCTTTGCCTACAAACTGGAATTCCTTTTCAAGATGATGGCTCTCGGTGCCAAGGTAAAAGAGATTCCTCTACAATTCGGCCTGCGCGAAAGCGGCGCCAGCAAAATTGAACCCCAAACGGCGAAGGAAATCCTGGTCACCGTCATCAAGCTTCGTTTAAACGACCCCTTTACCAAGAAATTCATAAAATTCGGCATCGTCGGCTTCACCGGCTATATCGTCAACGCTGTTGGTTTGGCCGCCGTTTTCAATCTAACTGGTATCGAATGGCTGGCCTGGCTTATTTCCACCGAACTGGCAGTCATCAGTAACTTCACTTGGAACAACCTTTGGACCTTCAAAGCCGACAAAATTACCGGCCTTACCCACCTCGCGAAGAAGTTTGCCCAGTTCAACTTCACCTCTGCCGGCGCTCTCCTTATCCAAACCATTTTCGGCGCCGGCTTGGTTTATCTGACCGGCCTAAACCGCCAGATTCTCTTACCTTTTATCATCGTCTTTTTGGTCCTGCCGTTCAACTGGACTATGTACAACCGCGTCATCTGGCGCAAGAAAAAGTGACCCGATTCTCGGGTCATTCCGAGCGTAGTCGAGGAATCTCTTATAGATACGGCGTCCAGTCGGCGACCGGCGCCTGGTTATTTAACAGGAAATCCCAGGTAAATAAGTAGATCGGAATAATTAGGAGGAGTAGAACCCATCGAAATTCTCTTTTCAAAATAATGTCTTTCCAAGCCAGAATCGCCAGGGGGGCGATAGGGAGGATGTAGCGGGCGACGTCGCGATGGGCGACAAAGAGGGTGGTGGCAAAAAAGGTGCCCATAAAGAACGCCTCGGTTGTCAGCTTTTTCTTCCAAAGCCGCAACACCCCCAAACCGTAAATCAGCCAGATCCAAATAATTTCCTCCAGCCAAAAGTCACCCGTCCAAAACTTTCCCTGAGGTGAAAAAATCGAAAATGGCGGCCAGAAAAGGTGGAAATTGTCACCGGAGTGAAAATAGGCCCAAAAGTCACCCGTCCTCACTTTATAGAAACTAAAAAGTAAATAGATCGTCAGCGGCCAAATTAAAAGCGGCCAAGCTACAGTGACTTTTTTGATCACTTTCCGATAATCATACGCCAAAGATAATCCGTAACCGATGAGCAAAAGTACCGCCGGGCTCTTGGTTAATTGCGCCAGACTTCCCCAAATTGCCGCCCAAAAATACTTTTTCTTTTTGAACTGATAGAGCGACGCCAGGATAAAGAAGATAAACCAGGTCTCCGGCGCACCGATACTGCGCACCGCCAGAAACCTAGCCGGTAAAAACAAGAGAACTGCTACCAGAAAGAAAGGATTTTTCGTCAGCTTGAATTCGACCAGAAACTTATAAAACATCACGAACGCCAAAATCGAACCCATCAGAGTAGCCAACAGCATCGCCCGCGTTCCCGGCAAAACGAAATTAAGCAGTCTAATCAGAACCGGATAAAAAGGCAAGTGGGCCGGATAATACTCCAGCGGCAGGGGATTGGAAAAAGTTTGTCCGATTAGATTTTTGTCATACCAGGTTTTGGCAATAATGAGGTAGTTTGGCCCGTCATAGTTTTTCCAGATGGAAGGTAGTCCGCCGGAGAAGTCGAGTCCCCAGCCAGGCAATGAGGAAATCTTTAAGGCAAACGGCAGCCAAACCAGCAGAGTTGTTACCAAAACCAAGAGAGCTATTTTGAGGTAGTTCCGCACCCTTTTAGTATATACTCTAATTCGATGTCCAAGCTAATAAAAGAGCTTTCCACCTTTCTCCCCTGTTACAACGAGGCCGAGAATTTAGGAAAAACTGCCAGGAATGTTTTAACCAACCTAAAACGGGTGGCTGAAAAATACGAACTTATTATTGTCAACGATGGTAGTAGAGATAACACCCAACATGTAGCCCAGGAATTAGCCGCCAAAGACCAGAACATCAGAATCATCAACCACCCCGTCAACCGCGGTTACGGCGCCGCCTTCAAAAGCGGTCTCTATGCCGCCAAATATCCCTGGATTTCCTTTATCGACGCCGATGGCCAGTTCGACTTTTCCGAAATCGATCAATTTATCAAAATTCAAAAAGAAACGGAGGCCGATCTGGTCATTGGCTATTACCGCCACCGCCAAGTTCTCTTCGTTAGAAAATTAAATACTTTTGCTTGGCAGACAGTCGTCTTTCTCCTCTTTGGCTTAAAGGTCCGCGACATCGACTGCGGTTTCAAATTGATCAGTAAAAAGATCGTTGATACCATTCCCAAACTCGAGAGTGGACGCGGCGCTTTTATTAGCAGCGAGTTTTTGATCAAGGCAAAAAAGATTGGTTACAAAATTATTGAGATTCCCGTCCACCATTACCCCCGGCTGAAAGGTGAGGGGACTGGATCAAAGTTAAACGTCATCATCAAGAGCTTTGTTGATTTGTTTCGCTTATGGAAAAAGCTAAGCTAAGTCGTTGGGAGTGGTATCTCATCGGCGCGATAGTTTTATTGGCTCTAATTCTCCGTTTGTATCGCATTGACGGTTATCTAACCTTCCTGGGTGATGAAGGCCGCGATGTTCGCATCGTTCGCGACCTGCTTGCCGGCAATTTCGTTTTCATCGGCCCAATGACCAGCATCGGCAATATGTACCTCGGCCCTCTTTATTACTACCTGATCGCTCCGGCCTTGTTTTTGTCCGGCGGCAGTCCGGTTGGCCCGGCGGTCATGGTCGCGCTTCTAATGACCGTCACAGTTTATTTAACCTGGCGCCTCGCCCGCTCTTGGTTTGGTCGCTTTCCGGCTCTCATCGCCGCGCTACTCTTTGCCCTCTCACCCGTCGCCATTATCTATTCCCGTTCTTCCTGGAACCCCAACCCGATGCCCTTTTTTGCCCTACTTTCGATTTGGGCCATCTATCAGGTTTGGCAGAAAAAACGTTTTCTTTTTCTCTCCCTGGCCGCTTTTTCCCTGGCCGCCGCCTTGCAAATGCACTATCTTGGCCTACTTCTGACACCAGTCCTGGGCATCTATTGGTTTCTCACTCTTCGTACTACAAGGTCTAACCCTGTAGGCAGAATTAATTTCATCCGCCATACGCTATTGGCCATGGGCATATTTTTTCTGATGATGTCACCGCTTTTGCTCTTTGACCTCAAGCATAACTTTATGAACGCCAACGCCTTCAAGGCTTTCTTTGCCGACCGGCAGACCACCATCAATCTCAACCCGGCCCGTTCCGACCGTTTTGGCTTGATCTTTGACCGGGTTATTTCCGACATGATCCTCGGTCGGGTGGCGACCTACCCGCTTATTGTCGGGCTTGTTCTTCTCATCGGTTTCGTTCTCGCTTTTCGGCAGGCGAAAAATAAAAACCCCTTTTATGTTCTCGTCACCTGGCTCTTTTTCGGTTTCTTGGGTCTTATTGTCTATAAACAACACGTCTATGCCCACTACTACGGCTTTATGTATCCGGCTATTTATCTTTTCACCGGTATCTCCATTTCACATTTCCTCGCCCGTCGACTCCCTTTCGCCCTCTTTGGTGCTGCCTTCCTTTCCTGGTTGATCTACCTAAATATCATCAACTCCCCTGTCCGTCAGGAGCCCAATCGTCAATTGGCCCGGACCGAAGCGGTCGTCGACCTGATCATCAAGGAATCGACCGGCAAGCCGTTTAACCTTGGCCTGATTGCCAAACAAAACTATGATGAGTCCTATCGCTATTTCCTCGAAAACAAGAAAGCCAAAATGGTTAGGGGAGAAGAGGGGATTACCGACCAGCTTTTCGTTGTCTGTGAAGACGGCGCTGTCTGCCAGCCGGAGGGCAATCCGGCCTATCAAGTC
>CAYGRQ010000007.1:11808-20284 GCA_964352325.1 uncultured Pseudomonadales bacterium | reverse complement strand
GATGTGAAGGCGAGTAGCGCCGAGATTCATGCCAAATATGGCGGGGTGATTCCGGAAATCGCGGCCAGGGAGCAGATCGCGGCGATCATACCGGTAATCACGGAGGCGATGGCGGAGGCAGGAGTTGGACGAGACGAGATTGAGGCGGTTGCGGTGACGCAAGGCCCTGGTTTAATTGGTAGTTTGTTAATCGGAGTGGAGACAGCCAAGGCCCTGGCGCTGGCCTGGAAGAAACCGTTAATTGCCGTGAATCATATGATGGCCCACGTTTTTGCTAATTGGATAAAGAGTGGAGATGAGATGGTTCCGCAATTACCGGCAGTGGCGCTCATCGTTTCCGGTGGACATACGGACATTATGCTACTTAACTCATTGACTGACTGGAAGTGGATTGGTGGAACTCGGGATGATGCGGCGGGAGAGGCGTTTGATAAAGCGGCTAGGGCAATGGGATTCCCCTATCCGGGTGGACCGATGGTGGCAAAAGCGGCTGGGGAAGCGAGTATTGGTTTGCCTACAGAAATGAAATTGCCCCGGCCGATGATTTATGAAGATAACTTGGAAATGAGTTTTTCGGGATTGAAGACGGCCCTAGTCCAAGTCATAGAACAGAACGGGGAAAAGCTTTCCGAAAACCCCGGGCTTATAAACGCACTGGCTCGAGAATTTAATCAGGCGGTGGTGGATGTCCTAATCAAGAAAACAATGAAAGCGGTCGAACAATTTAAGCCAAAGAGTGTGCTTTTGGCCGGGGGCGTGGCGGCAAACATAACCTTGCGGGAGGGACTAACAAAGGCGGTGACCGAAGCAGGGAAGGAATTTTTTATGCCGGGTTTGAAATATTGTACCGATAACGCGGCCATGATTGCCGCCTGTGCCCTACTTCGGCCTGATTACGTCGACCCATTGAAACTACGCCCCGAACCGGGTCTCGCGGTAAGCTAGAATATGAGCATGGAGAAGAATTACGATCACAGGCAACACGAGGAGAGGATAATTTCGGCTTGGGAAAAGAGCGGGGTGTTTGCGGCCCCAACCAAAGAAGAAGCGGAAGCGAAAGGCCAAAAGCCGTTTACAATTATTATGCCGCCGCCAAATGCGAACGACCCGATGCACATCGGCCACGCCATGTTTGTGGCAATTGAGGATATTCTGATCCGCTACCACCGAATGTGTGGCGAAGCCACATTATGGCTACCAGGAACGGATCACGCGGGTATTGAGACGCAGTTTGTGTTCGAAAAGAAACTGGCCAAACAAGGCAAGAGCCGTTTTGATTTTGACCGGGAGACTCTCTACAAAATGATTGCAGAGTATGTTGATGAAAATTCCGGAGTGGCAATTGAACAAATGAAGCGGTTGGGGGCGAGCGCTGACTGGGACAGGTTTAAGTTTACCCTTGATCCGGAAATAATTAAGGAAGTGTTAAAGACTTTTGAAAAGTTGAACCAGGACGGCCTTATTTATCGAGCCATGAAACTGGTTAATTACTGTACCAAGTGTGGTACAGCGTATTCTGAGCTGGAAGTGGAGTACGAAGAAAAGAATGACCCTCTTTATTACATTAAATATGGTCCATTTGTTCTGGCAACAGTGAGGCCGGAAACAAAGTTCGGCGATACTGCAGTGGCAGTCCACCCCGGGGATAAGAGATATAAGCAATGGATTGGAAAGGAAATTGAGGTCGAAGGTCTAAACGGAAAGTTTAAATTGAAAGTAATTGGTGATGAGTTGGTCGACCCAGAATTTGGGACTGGGGTGGTAAAGGTAACGCCGGCTCATGATCCAAATGATTTTGACATAGGCCAAAGACATGGCCTACCGATGATACAAGTAATTGGGTTAAACGGAAAATTAACTGAGGCGGCTGGAAAATATGCAGGACTATCAGTTCTTGAGGGTAGAAAATTGGTAGTTGAGGATCTTAAGGCAAGAGGTTTGATTGAAAAAGTTGACGAAAAATATGTTCACCGTATTGGAACTTGCTATCGTTGTCATAAAACAATTGAGCCTTTGCCAATTAAACAATTTTTCATTAAAGTAAAACCTTTGGTGGATAGGGCTTTGCTCGCATTAGATTCCAAAGAGACAACAATCTTGGGTGCCGGACAGGAAAAAATTCTCCGACACTGGTTAAATAATCTAAAAGATTGGAACATCAGCCGCCAAATCGTCTGGGGAATTAGGATGCCGGTGTGGTATAAAACTCAAGATGAGGAGTATGTTGTCAGTGAAGCAAGTCCAGGAGAAGGATATATCCAGGAGACGGATACCTTTGACACCTGGTTTTCTTCAGGCCAGTGGCCGGTGATAACTTTGAAGACGAATAAGGCGGGAGACTTCGATGCCTACTACCCAACTGATGTGATGGGGACGGCTTACGACATTCTCCCTTTTTGGATAATGAGAATGATGATGTTGGGAATTTATATGACAGGCAAATCACCGTTTAAGTATGTGTATTTGCACGGATTGGTCAGGGATGAGCAGGGGCGGAAGATGAGCAAGAGTATCGGTAATGTCGTCAATCCCCTCGATTTGGTCGAGAAGTATGGCGCAGACGCGCTGAGGATGGCTTTGGTGATGAGTACGACGCCGGGAAACGACAGTAATGTGGGTGAAAGTAAGGTTAGAGGAATGAGGAATTTGGCGAATAAGATTTGGAATGCGGGAAGGTATGTGCACGAGAACTCAAGACAAAAAGATCCCTCGGCTACGCTCGGGATGACGGTGTACGGGAAGGATGAGGAATTTAAGAAGAAACTGGACCTGGTTGTCGGGGAGGTGACGAGACAACTTGATGATCTGAGAATTGGTCAGGCGGCGGAGACGGTATATAACGAGTTTTGGCATTGGTATTGCGATGAAGCGATCGAAGCGAACAAGAAGGGTGACGTTGGTTCTCGTACATTGGAAGATGGTCTGGCTACCCTTTTGAAACTGCTTCACCCCTTTGTCCCCTTTGTGACTGAGGCGGTCTGGAACGAGGTTTTCCCAAATGAGGGGTTGTTGACGGCTTCATCTTGGCCTAAGATGAAGTGATGAAACAAAGGACTAGAAATATTTCCCCGCTCCACTTGTCTTTGTTACATCTACTCCCCTCTTTGTTGTTACTGGTCCTGATCGTTGTCGGTTTTGTCAGCCTGTCTTATTCTGACAAACATAAGGCCGTTCTGGGCGTTCAAACAGCGCTGCCCCAAGTAAAAACAGAAACAGTGGAGGATAGAATCAGGAAACTGACCGAGGTTGGCAAGACGACGGAATCGGAGGCGGTAGAAAAAGCAAAAGCAGAATTGAGTCGTTAAACTTCTTTTTTGGGTGACTCGGCGGGTTTTTCTTCGGCCTTGACTTCACCTTCGGCGGGAGCCGGAGCGATGGCGCCTTCGGCTTCACCCTCTGGCGCCGGAGGAGGAGCAATAACCTCCTCGGCCTGCTGGGCGGCGGCGGAAACGACGATGCTCTCAGGGTCATCTTTGACTTCGATTTTGGTGCGGTCAATCGGAAGATCGGCCACCTTAATGACGTCGCCGGTGTTCTTAAGTATGCTGATATCGACCAGGATATTTTCAGGCAGGTCGGTAGGTAGAGCCTCGACTTCGATTTCGGCGAGAGAAGTAATGATGGCGGCCTGAAAGTCTTTGACGGCCGGAGATTCGCCGACAATCTCGACCGGAATGTTAGCGGTAATCTTCTGCTTCAGGTCGACTTGGCGAAAGTCGACATGGATGACCGCATCGGAAACTGGATTGCGTTGGATATTGCTGATGAGGGTGGGGCGGGTTTCTTTTTCGTCACCGAGCTGGAGATAGACAATTTGGGTTTCACCGGCTTGGTGCCAAATGGGGGCAAAAACAGATTCCTTTACCTGAACGGCAGTGCTTTTGATCTTGCCACCGAAAATATTGGCGGGGATAATTCCCTGGCGGCGGAGTTGTTTAACTTTCTTGCCGGCAAGGGTACGGGGTTCGACTGATAAGGTTATTTTTGCCATGTCGAGGGTATTTTAACACAGTTTAGAGAGAATTATTCTTGAAGAGGAGGCCGAGGTTTTCGTTGCTGGTAGGACTAACTTCAAAGACGAGCTCGGTGGCGGAAACTTGTTTCATGGGTACGGTCGTGGTGCGGGGTTGAAGCCTCTCGGGGTAAACAATTCTAAAGATGAGTTGGTCGTTTAGGGTTCCGGGTTGTTTGAGATAGGAGAGAGCGTAGGCGGTTTGCGGTTTGGTCAGGTCGAGTTTGAAAGGCGAGGTGAATTTAATTACCAGTTGGTGCGACTGATTGATGATTTCCCCGGCGGAAAACTCGATTTTGGTCAAGGGTAATATGGCGGTTTGAATGAGAGTGGCGGCGTCAAGGCTTTTGCCATCGAGGCTAATCTGAAGGTTGCGCGAAGCAGCGGGTAAATAGAATTGGTAGTAGGCTTTATAACTTTGAGTGAGATTGGTTGGCGCCGGAACGGGGTAGGAGTAGTCGTAAGTTGCGGTATAGTCGACCTCCCCATCGTCTTTGATCTGCGCTAGGATGGTTTGTTTCCTTTTGAGATAAAAATTAATTTTGCTAATGGAGAAATTGGCTTCATTTAGATAAATAGTGTCCGGTCGACAGTTGAAAACTGACAACTGAGGGTGGCAGTCAAAGGGTTTAATCTCGCCGGTAAGACGAGCTTCTTTCCCGAGAGAAGCAAGTTTGGGGTCTCTGAACCAAAGAGCGCTTTCGTTGTAGGTGATGGTTTTTAGAAACGAGCGGGCCAGAGTGGCGAATTTAATTTCGCCAGCGAGGAATTTGTCGGAAACCACTTGGGTAACCGCGGTAACAACATCGACACCCCGACTGGCGGTGGGGTTACTGGCCAGCTGATCGAGATTGTCAGCGGAGACGGTTTGACCGTTTGGTAAATTAATAGCGCCAACCTCACCAAGGATGAATTTGAGAAAGTTGGTGTTCAGACCAATGACACCATCAACGCTGGTGCCTTTAAAGCGCTCGTAAAACCAGGCAACTTGGTTGGCAGAGTGGGCGAAGTCGGCATCAAGATTGCTATCGTGAAAGAGCCAGTTGGTCTCGCCAAGTAAGTTTTTTAAAATTGCGGGGGGTTCGATGCGACCTTCGATCAGTCGATCAAGGGTAAACGAAGAGTCAACCTGCAAACCAACAATCTTCCCCTGGTCGAGGGTAATAATGCCATAGGAAGTGATGAAGCCGCCGGTGGGCCGGAGTTCGTTTTGATCCTGGATGATAAAAAGATAGCGTTGGAGTTTTTGGTCAGCAACAACCGAGGCGGCG
This sequence comes from uncultured Pseudomonadales bacterium, assembly GCA_964352325.1. Lineage (GTDB taxonomy): Bacteria > Patescibacteriota > Microgenomatia > UBA1400 > MFAQ01 > 2-01-FULL-50-23. The sequence continues at coordinate 15,001 of CAYGRQ010000007.1, read as the reverse complement.
AGGTCCAATAGCGGCAGGCCGAGATTGATTTGAGACTTCAAGAGACTGATTTGTTGGCCAAGGTCGCCCGCTTTCAGCTTTTCTCCATAACCAAAGGGCAAGTCGATTTTCCCAAGCAAAAGCTGGATTTGAGATAGTTTTTCAGAAAGGGCGACGAGATTGACCCGAAGGGCGGCGGTAATCGCCCGGTGATCAACTTCCCGCCTTCCGAGGATGCCCTGATAGAGCTGATCACCGAGAGCGTAGGAATCCAGAACCGATTCCAGAACTTCCTGGCCATGACCAAGGATGGAGATGAAATTACCGATGTTTTCAATTTGCCCGGGACTAACGAGGAAAAGTAGGGATAGTGTCGCTTGATAAGAACTTTGAGCCTGGGCGGTAAGAGCCTGGGCGCGATTTAGGAGACGACGCGATTTTTCCGCCTCCCCCACCCGGATGTGCTGATAAGCCTGATAGGTGTCATTTGTGCCGGCATAGAGAGCAACGGCTGCGGTTAGGAAAGGAATCAGGGCTAATAAAATTGCGGCTAAAAGCGCGAGTTTCAGTAATTTGAACATTCCCCTTTTTTCGGTTTGGTGAAGATCTTCCTCGAGTGTTTTTTTTCGAGAGAATTTTTCTTTTAGGTTCTTGATCGTTAACCGAAGACGGCCTGGGGTAGTATTTTCGACCGAGGCGCTTGGTTCAAGCCGGTGCAAGGTTGCGGCTGGTTTTTCCGGAGATAGCATTGATACCGGCTCCAAGGCTAAACACTTATCTACCAGCCGATCCATTTGATCAGCAAGAGTTAGCTTGGGGAGCCAATTTAAAAGCGCTTGGGTTTGAATGGAAAGATCTTTGATGTTATCTTCACCGGCGCTGGATTTTCCCTTTAAGTCGAGGTCGAGGGTTAAATCTTTCTTGTCGAGGCTTTTTTTAACAAGGTAGGCAGTTTCGAGATCGGTTATTTCTTCGCCGGAACCGGTGAAAATTTCCCCGGAGGTATTGGTGACAAACAGGCTTTTGGTAATTAATTGGCAGAGATCGGAGACAGAGGTGGGGTGGTAGAGGTTCTTACCGGAGGAACTGACGGTGGCCTTTTCAGCCCTCGCCGTTTGGTGGAGCCATTCTTGGAGATTGCTAAGGGGTTGTTCGCTGTCGGCATCATAAAGGTCGAACGTTAGGATTAGTCTAATGTTAAGCTGTTTATTTTTCAGATAGCTATCGGTGAGTGAGCGGATTTGGGTTGGCAGCTGCTGGTCTGTCTGACTGTCGCCTGCGATGACCAAGCAGGTTTTTCCAGGGTAGTTTTTGAGACTATCGAGTGTGTCGAGAACGAGAGAATTTAGATCTTCATGTTGGCTCAAACTTATCAGCAAAACGCGGTAGTCGGTTTCCTTCTTTTCCTTCGTCTCAACTTTGAGCGATAGATTTTCGAGATATTTTTGCACGACCCTCCTTAAAGGTTCACTATTTGACCATAAATAGAGTGATGCTTGGGATGTTGTCTCCACAATTTAAGTATAGCAATCCGTGGGAGTCTGTTTTTGTACTTACGGCACACATGAAAATTATTAGGCTTATTATTCAGATACGTTATCCACAGGATTAGACAAACACAAAAAGGTCGGGAAATTATTAGCGCGCGTCTAAAGCTTGGTTGACTAGCTGGTCGGCGCGTTTATTTTCAGCGCGTTTGACGTGACGATAAGCAATGTTTTTCAAGAGGCCTTTGTCTTTTAATTCCTTGGTCAGACGATGGACCTCTTGGACCAGTGACTGAAGGTGAGCTTCTTTGACCCGATACTGGCCGCTGATCTGACGAATGATTAGCTCCGAGTCGAGAACAAAAAGACAGTTGTCGGCGGCAACTTGGTGCTCGTTTAAGTGATGAAGGGCGTGGATAACGGCCGTATATTCGGCGACGTTATTAGTCTGTTGGCCGATATATTCCGAAATTTCGAAAAGTGTTTCGTTGCCGGCTTGAACGGTGATGCCGATGGCGGCCGGGCCGGGATTGCCACGGGCGCCGCCGTCGGTGTTGATAGTGATTTCGTTATATTTCATAGGACTTATTTGACTTATGGGACTTATTGGACATATTTGCTATTAGTGCGAGGACCAGGACGATTATAAGCTGGTTCTGAGGTAGCGTCCACCAGTAGTGGTCCAGAGAGCCGGTCATAAGAATAATGCTAAGCAGGTCGAGTAAGTAGGGGCGGATCTTTTTGTCCTTAGTTAGCTTTGATAGGGGAGTCCAGAATATTTTGGTGATGAGCAGGACACCGAGGAGGCCTAATTCCGCAAAGATCAGAATAAAAGTATGATGGACAGGTTGGAGGGTGGCATAAGAAACCTGACTGGCCGGAAGATGAGTGGCAAGACTGGGAATGAATTGTTTAAGGCCAACGCCAAAAAAAGGGCGGTCGCCAACAATTTTCGCCGTTGGTGGAAGTAAGTAGTAACGGGAGGAGAAAGAGGGATCAAGCCTAAGAAACGGGAGGAAACCAAGGACGGCGCTCAAAAGGATAATTTGAATTAATTTCGGCCTGATTAACTCGAGGATAATTAGAGTAAAGATGGCCGCCTTGGAAAAAGTCAAAACGATTGCCCCAATGAGGAAATGTCTAATAACTTTGGGGGCGGGGATTTGACGGAGAATAACCAACGAGACCAAGAGATAGCCGGCAAGCGAGTTGGGGTGGGAAAAGGTGGCGTAGGGGCGGAGTATTTGGCCCCAGGGCAGATTCATTTTGGCAACGTTAGGGAGAGCAAGCGAAAGCGGCCTTTCACCGAAAAAATAGAGGATACCGCCCAAAGAGGATTGAAGGATAAATTGGGTTATGGCCAGGCCGATGATGAAAATGAGAGAAAGGGAAAAGGGCAGGAGGACCTTTTTGGCTAAATGATCGGTCTTGGCAAGGGCGGCCAGGAGGAGCAGGTAACTGCCGAGCCGGACCCAGGCAAGAATGGTGATTAAACTGAAGGAGGCGGTAGCGAGATTAAGAAGAACTAGGGCGCCGAAGAACCAGCCTGACGGTTTGATAAAGAAGTTTATTATGATAGAAACTGTTATTTTGAAATTAGTGGCCAGAAAAAGAATTAGCAGAAGATCGGTAAGATAGAAAGTGGGGGCCAGGTAATCAATCCGGAAACTGGCAACGTAGGTTTCCGGCAGCCAGAAGTGGTAACCCAGCTGAAAGGGCAGGCTAAA
>CAYGRQ010000007.1:0-11708 GCA_964352325.1 uncultured Pseudomonadales bacterium | reverse complement strand
GCTTTGGGGATGACGAGGAGTTGGCGCAGGGGCGGTTCACCGCGGCTTTCGGTGGTGACACCACCATGTTGTTCGAGGTGAAGATGGACAATGCGGCGCTCGTAGGAGGAAAGATTGCCGAGAACAACCTCCTGGTTCAAGGCGATCGCCTTTTCAGCGGCAGTTTCAGCCAGGTGTTTCAACGAGTCTTCGCGACGCTCCTGGTAATCGTTGATATTAACGCTGACGCGATACCATGAGCCCATCCTTTGGCTGATCATCAGAGAGAGGAGCAGCTGAAGGGCAGTCAGGCCTTCGCCGTGGTGGCCGATGTAAATACCAGTTTCGTCTTCAGGAAGCTGAACGTGGACACGGACGTCATCTTCTTCACCCATCTCAACTGAGAATTGGTCTTCCCGGAGTTCGAGAAGAGAAAGAACGTTTTCGATGAGCTTTTGAACTTTTTCGGTAGTCATTTGATTAATTTGCATGCCCCGGCAGGAAACGGATAACCTTGGCGAGGGCTGGTTTCAGACCGCCGGGACCGGAGACAATATATTGCTGGACCAAGGAAAAAACGGTGGTAACTACCCAATAGAGAGCGAGCCCGGAGGGGAATGTCAAGGAAATGATGGTGGTCATGGCGGGCATGATATAGAGCATCTGCTGGGACATGGACTGGGCCATTTCCAGACTATTTTCTTCCTTTTTCTTCTCATCCTTCTTTTTGGGTACCTTGAGATGGCCTTCCAGGCCGGACATCATCATTAGTGAAAAAACAAGTTGAGACAGACCGGCGAGGACCGGGAGAACGTAATAAGGGTCGGGCTTGCCTAAATTCAACCAAAGAAAGTCGAGGTTCAGGGAGGTGCCGTTGAGTTGTCCGTTGTTGATGAAGTTCATAAAGACTTGATAAAGAGCGATGAGGACGAGCAGTTGAGCAATTTGAGGTAGACAGCCCGAGGCGGGGTTGATGCCGTGCTGTTTGTAGAGATCGAGCTGGGCGAGTTGGAGTTTTTTTTTGTCCTTGTGCTTTTCTTTCAGACGGTCGAGGAGGGGTTTCAAGTCCTGGAGTTTTTTGGCCGACTTTAAAGAGGGGATCGTGACCGGAACCAAAACAGCGCGGATGATAAGGGTGAGGAGAATGATGGCTAGCCCGAAATTCTGACCGGTGAGGCCATAGAGAAAGATGAGTAGTTGGTTGATGGGGTTAACTATGAAATCAAGCATTGTTTTTTATGTTTTTAGGGCACGGGGTCGAGATAGGGCGAACGAGAGAGCGGGTGGCAGCGGGCCAGTCTCTTTAAGCCTAATAAACCTCCGTGAATGATACCATATTTACGAACGGCTTGGGCAGTGTAGACCGAACAGGTGGGAGAAAAACGGCAGGAGTAGGAGGCGCCAAAAAATGACCGGCCGATAAAATGGTGGAGTGGGGAAATAAGGCGATGGTAAAGCTTTAGGAACATAACTGTTTAAGGTCGGTAAGAATTTGTTCGCGGGGAGCGGAAAGCGAATTCTTTTTGGGAATGACAAGAATATCTTTGCCTTGGGGAAACTCATTAAGATTAAGACGGATAATTTCGGTGATCAGACGTTTGAGACGGTGACGCTCGACCGAGAGGGGGGCGAGTTTCTTGCTGACCAGAAGGGCAAAACGGGGAAAGGCGGCTTCTCCCTGCGATGAGGGGGCAACGATGACAATAAAGAGGGACGAATGACGAGTTTGGCCTGTTTTTTCGAGACGAACCCGCTCTGTTCTGAGGCTGAGACGGTTTTGTTTGTTAAGCACTCAATTTCTGGCGGCCAACGGCGCGGCGGCGGCTGATGACTTGGCGTCCGGCAGGAGTGGACATTCTGGCCCTAAAACCGTGTTTGCGAGCGTGTTTGATCTTTTTTGGCTGGTAGACTCTTTTTGGCATAGCGAATGATATTTTAGCAGATAAATCTTTTTGTATCCATTTGCTGTTTTTGTTTTCCTTCGGTCGATAAAAAGATGGTTTTCGTTCGGGTATATTGGGGGTGGACAAAATGTGGAAAACTTATAAAACCTAGGGTATGCAAGTCAATGAGTCGGAAATTTGGGCGAGTGTCTGCGGCGAGCTGGAAGTAGCGATGTCGTCGGCGACTTTTGGTTACTATATTAAGCCCTGCTTCATAAGAAGCATTTCCGAGGTTGATGCCGAGCGAGTAATTGTCGAACTGGCCTCGCCTTCAGCCTACCATCTCAATCAAATTGATAACCGGTACTATGGCCAAATTAAACAGGCAATGGAAAAACAGCTCGAGAGAAGGGTGGAGTTGGCGTTGGTAGTTGGGCAGAAGTTCCCTTCCGCCCCCGACTTCGCTGAAGCTTCGTCGGGCAAGGAGGTTACGGAAGGATTGTTTGCCCAAAAACAGGGCGATGCCAGTGGAACAAAAGGTCTATTTCCACGCTACACCTTCGATTCGTTTGTGGTGGGCAGTTCAAACAATCTGGCTTACGCGGCGGCGAAAGCGGTCGTCCTCTACCCGGGCATCCGCCATAACCCACTCTTTATCTGGGGTGGAGTTGGCGTTGGCAAGACTCATTTGATGCAGGCTGTCGGCCACGCGCTGGCGAATAAAGGGATGAGCAAGGTAAATTATGTCACCAGTGAACAGTTCACGAATGACCTGGTTAGCTCGTTGCGGTCAAAAACAGTCGGCGCCTTCAAGGAAAAATATCGAAAAGTCGGGGCACTTTTGGTTGATGACGTCCAGTTTTTCGCGGGCAAGGAGTCGAGCCAGGAGGAGTTTTTTAATACCTTTAATGTTCTTTACCAAAACGGAGTTCAGATCGTATTAACCTCTGACCGGAAGCCGCAGGATATCGACAAATTGGAGCAAAGACTGGTGAGCCGCTTCCTGGGCGGGTTGACGGTCGATGTGGGCCTACCGGACTACGAAATGAGAGTAGCAATCATTACCAAGAAAGCGACGGAGGTGGGTCTATCGATCGGCACAGAATTGATTAACTTGATCGCCGCGAACGTAGTGACCAATGCCCGCGAACTGGAAGGGGCATTGATGCGAGTCGCAGCCGAAGCGAGCTTAAAGGGTGGGGCAGCCGAAGCGGCAATGGTAGAGAAAATTGTCGGTGTCAAACAACAAAGAGAAACAAGGAAACTGCGGCCGATCCAACTAATTAGTTTGGTAGCGAAACATTTTGATTTCAAGAACAAAGACCTGCTGGGAAAGAGTCGAAAAGCGGAACTGGTTTTGGCGCGGCACATCGCAATACATTTACTACGTAATGAGCTTGGCTTGCAACTGGAGAAGGTGGGAGAGTTAATGGGCGGGCGAGACCATACGACGATCATGCATGCCGATGAAAAGATTAAACAGGAGTTTGAAGTCAATCAGGTCGTCCGCGAAAATGTGGTTAAGTTAAGACAGGAAATGTATTTCTAGAAAAGATGTTAATTCTTATTCACAAAAAATCCACAGAATTAGCTTTTTACCCACAGTTATTGATGGTCAGTAAGGCGAAAAAAGGATTAAAAACAATGGTTCAGCGATTAAAAATTATTTGCTCACATTGGGGGTGGGCAGGGCATGGGCACGATGCTAACATATCAACAGACCCTATTATTACTAACTACTAACTATTAAGAATAAAGTAATAAGAAGAAGCAGAAAATGAAGATCAATGTTTTGGCGGAAAATTTAAAGAAGGGGGTGTCGATTTGCATGCGCGGGGTATCGGCGCGGGCGCAGCTGCCGATCTTGTCGACAATACTGCTAAAGGCAAGTAAGGAAGGCGTGGTTTTGTCGGCGACTGATTTGGAATTGTCTTTTCGAGTAAAGGTGAGGGCGAAAGTTAGCGAAGAAGGTGAAATAGCGGTGCCGGCAAAATTGTTTTCCGATTTGGTAGCCACTTTGCCGGTGGGAGTGGTCGATCTTTCTGACAAGAAACAAACTCTAATTATCGAGGGCGAAAAAGTGAGAGCGGAGGTGGTAGGACAAAGTAGTGAAGAATTTCCGGCCCTGCCAAAAACAAAGGGGAAAGGACTGGAAATAGATGTGGCTGAATTGGTGGAAAAGGTGGAACGGGTAGGGATAGCGGCGGCGAAAGATGACGCGCGGCCGATACTGGCCGGAGTTCTGTGGATTTTTGATAAGAAGCGGATTACTCTGGCGGCGACCGATGGCTATCGTCTGGGGGTGGACTACTTCAAAAACGATGCCGCAGAGACTGCCGGAGATACCCAGAAGTTTGTCTTGCCGGTCAGAGCATTGATGGAGCTAACCCGGGTCTTGGAGCCGGCAATGAAGACGGTGAAGGTGGAGTTTGATAATGACAAACAACAGGTGATTTTTCAGGCCGATGATATTGAAATGAGCAGCCGACTGATTGCCGGGGAGTTTCCACCTTATACCAAAGTGATCCCGACCGAGAAGAAGATTACAGTGGTGATTGATAAAGAGGCGCTAATGGAGGCGGTGAAGCGGGCTTCGCTTTTTGCCCGCGACAGCGCCAATGTGGTGAAACTGGCGGTTAGTGAAGGAGGGGTCGCAGTGACAGCCCAGAGTGACCAAATGGGTGGCAGTCAGACGACAATTGAGGCTGAGGTTGAAGGCGATGAGGTGACGATCGCCTTCAACGCTCGGTATTTACTTGACTATTTAGGGGTGGTCAGGGAGGAGAAAATTACTTTGGAGACGGAGGGGGAGTTAAAGCCGGCGGTTTTTCGAATCGAGAAGAGCGACTTCCTGCATGTGATTATGCCGGTAAGGACTCAGAGTTGAGCGGCGGGAACTAAATAAGTAGCGGGAGTGTCGGGGAAATTTCCCTTTAAAGTACCCTTGAGGAGAAAGGCGGGGACGATTTGGTTGCTCTCCGGTTTGGCAAAATAAACAAGGCTAATGTCAGCCAGATCGAGAGTAACGACGAGCTGGCTGTCGATGAGTGATTTATTATCAACAGTAGTCTCAAGAGACAGGGAAACGGCAAGACGAGTGGCTGTTTGGCGAAGAGAGTCGAAATCCAAGAGGCTAACCGTCTGACCGGTTTCTGTTTGTCCATAGCCGCCGCTGATTTCCAGGGATCGTAAGGAGGAATTGGAGTCGTAGGTAAAAACGACAATGGCGTTTTTTGTCGCTTCTGTTAGAAGCGGGTAACCGGCGATAGTTTGTTGGAAGCTAAATCGAATTAAGTTGGCTTTTTCTCTGGTCACAATTTGGGGGTAGTAGTCGCCCAAGCGGCCGAGAAAGTATTCGGCGTTACCGGTTTTGGTAAAGGAGATGTTTTTGAAGAATTGATTCAGATAAGCGATCGTCCGTTGTTCCAGGGCACTGATGTTCTCAAAACCGACTTTGGTTGGCAAGGGCCCACTGTCGGCAAATTGAACTTGATTTTGACTGGTAGAGGCAAAGAGAGAGCGATTACCTTGGACATAAAGCTTGGATGTCTTTTGGAGAGTGGTTTTGGCGTCCGTTTCTCGGAAGCCAAGCGCGGTTGCGACTACGCCGATAGCTTGATCGTTAAGCAGAGGCCTGATAATGGTGTAAAAGGTTAATTTATCCGGCGGGACAACGGTGAGGTTGTTCCAGTTGATAATCAATCTTTGGTTTGGGTTAGCGGGGACAAGGCCGAGGGTGGGGATGACTCCGGGAGTAACGGTTGGAGTTAGAGTGATAATCGGTAGTGTCGGCGCGGGGCGGAGGATTAGATAGAGAATAATCGCCAAGACGGTGACGATACCAAGAGAGATAATGGGGAGGCGGCGGTTTTTAAGTAAGTTCATCTGTTATTTAGTATAAATCGGCTTGCCGTTGATAAGACAAGCGTTTGATTTGCCGACGACAGCGCCAACACAGCCGTCGGGAACCTGGACGCCGCCGGCGGGGCAAGAATTGTAGGCGATGCCGCGATACTCCATATGAAGGTGAGGATTAGCAAAGCCGGGGACGCTACTGGAGGCGCCGGAGAGAGCGATCAGCGTACCGACGCCGACGGGAGTGCCGACCTGGACGCCGATTTCCGATAAGTGAGCATAGATGACGGTATAGGATTTACCATCCTCGCTGGTAGAACGAACTTGGATCCAGTTACCGTAGGCATCTCCCCAGCCAGTGAGAGTAACCACGCCGGAACTCATACTTTTGACGGGAGTGCCGATGGAAACATAAATGTCGACGGCTTCGACGGAGGCGTGGGAATAGGTGCCATGAGGCCCCTGAAGAACAAAGCCGGGGGACACAGGCCAGATTTGGGAACAACCAGGGAGAATAGGGCCGGTATACGGCTCGTAAACTCCGCCAAAGGCCGGTCCCTGCTGGGGCCCAAGGCCGGAGTCAAGTTGGGCGATGGTGGTGATAATGGGGGCAACGGTGATGACGGTGATATAGAGGAAGAAACCAACGACGGCGGAAATAACCAAGGCGACGCCGGCGGACATGGCCGCAACGGAAGTGGCAGCGCCAAGACCGCCCAGGATTCCACCAATCCCGGCAAGAGCGGCCAGAGGAAGAGCGAGAGCGGCGCGGGCGTCGAAGTCTTCACCGGTGAAGGCGCGAAACAAATTGTTAATTCCCTTTAGGGCGGCCCCGATTGTTTTTCCGCCGATATAAAAAGCGGCTTCAATGGCGACGGCGAGAAGAAGGCCAGCGCCAGGGGCGATATTGGCGAGTTGGGCAACGGCTTGCAAACCACGCTTGAGACCTTCTTTGGCGAGGAGTTTGACTCCTTCCTGTAGCCCGCGTTTGAGGATAAATTCGGCGCCCTTTTTGAGAGTTTCGTTGGCGATGCGGGAGACAACTTTTTCGGCGAGCCAGTTTTTGAACTGACCGACGATGCGGTTACCGATGAAGTTGCCGATCTTGCCCTGGATGAATTGGAAAGGATGGGTGACGGCGTTGAAGATTTGGCCGGCCTGGCCCAGGAAACCGGAAACGCGGTTGGTCAGGGTTTGGTAAGTGGCGGCCAGACCGGAAAGTGGAGAGGGGCGAATTTCGGCGCCTAATTTAGAACCGTCGAGATGTTGGCTACCAGTCCTTAACTGTCGGAGGACGTTTGGGTTTTGGTGAATAAAATTGACGAGCTTGGAGGCCGGTTTTTCAGCGAGGTGGTTCTCGACCGATTTGATATCGAGGCCCATGGAAACAACGCGGATGGTGGCCGCATCAATGAGGGGGTTAGTGGGGTTAAATTTTTCGATAACGGTAGCGGCGGCGTTGCCGGCTTGGGTAGGGGAGGATCTGGTAACCAGGTTTTCAGCGATGAGGATTCTTACGAGTTCTTTTTCCTGATCTGGTGTGATGGTGCCGGTCAGATTGGCGAGGAGGGGGTCGGTTTTGGGATTGGTGGCGATGGCGGTACTGAACCTTTCGGCGAGGGCCTGAACTTCCTCTACCCGGTCTTGAAGAGGAGGGGGGAGGGTAATATTTGCCATTTCCGGTTTGATTTCCGAATCAGGAAGGGAAATTTTGTTTAAAGTAAGAGCAACACTTGGGCTGGCTTGGGTGACGGTAGAGCTTTCGTAGTTGGGGAGGGGGGTTAGGGTGAGGTTTTTCTCGATTTGGTGGACAACTGCGGTGACATCGGTTTGATACTCCGGATTGCTACCGAGGGCGGCCTGAATGGCGGTACTAGTCAAGACCGGATCGGAGTAATCGACCAGACCCGCGATGGTGGCGACGGTTAAAGTGTTAACGGCCTCGTCAGTTTGAGTCTTGGTAAAGACAACTTCGGTTTGGGTGATAGAAGCGGTGATAACAGCGGCGACAGCCTGTTGGATAACGGGAAGGGGCGGTCGTTTGGGGTCGGTTTCTTGATTTATAATCCTGAGGACGGCGCTGTTTTTGGGGTCCGCATTGGCCGCCAGAACTCGGGCTTGCTCTCGGTGGATCATCATCTGAACCATAAGCTTGATCAGAGTGCGATCTTTTTCGCTCCGGCTTTTGAAGGTGGAGTCGATTCTTTGGTCGAGTGTTTCTTTGTTTTCGAGATCGGCGACGAGGGTGGCGAGGATTTGGGCGTTGACGGTTGAGTTTTCAACTACTTCTGGTGGTCGGGGCGGGAGACCAATATATTCGGGGTGTTCTTTCAGGCGAAGCCAAAGTTCGAGATTGGTTTTGTAACCGGCGGCCAGAGCGGCGACGAAAAGCGTTTTTTTCTGATCATCGTCCAACTTATCAAAATCGGCGACAGGCGACGAAATAATTGCCTTGAGCTGAAGAATGAGGTTTTGATCAATTTCTAGCAGGGAAACCCGCCTGGTAGCCATAGCTATAGTTTACTATGCGACAGCTTGGGCCTTTTGGCGTTCGAGAACTTCGGAGGGTTTGCTGGTGGCCAGGGCGTGTTCGTCGGGGGAGGAGATGACGCGAATGGCGACGTGATTTTGGCCGGCAAAGAACAATCCTTCGCCGACACCGGCGGAGAGAAGCATGTGGCGCTCGCCTTGGGAGAGGTAGAAAACTTCGGCCACCTGGTCGATGGCGGCGGGGCTTTGCTTAAAGAGCATTTGGAGAGCGGAGTTGGTCACAATCGCCTTGCCGTAGGCCGAGAAGAGAAAGTCGTCGGCATTTTGGGAAATGACAGTGACACCAAGGTAATATTTTCTGGCCCTTTTGACGAAACCCTGGAGAATCTTGGCCGAGTCTTCAAAGCGCATGAGATACCAGGCCTCGTCGACGACGAGAAGCCGGCGGCGGAGGTCTTTTCGGACCTTGGTCCAAACATAATCGAGAATGATAAACATGACGATGGGGCGGATCTCGTCGGCCAGCTCGCGGAGGGTAAAGACGGTAATCTTGCTGTCAAGGTTAATATTGCTTTGCTGGTCGAAGATACCTTTGATGGCACCCATGACATAGCGCTCCAGGCGGGCGGCCAGATTTTTGGCCGATTCCTCCTCCATACCGATGAGAGAGCGGTAGAGATCTTCCATGCGCGGGGCTTCAAGGACATGGGTGGCGGGATCCTCGGTGATACCTTTTTGGCGGTAAGTAAGAACGAGGGCGCGGTTAAGGGTGGCGTCCTCGATGGGAGACATCTGGCCCAACATAATCTTGAGGAGTGAGTTCAAGAAAAGATATTTGTAGCCCATTTCATCCTCGGTGCTTTCTTTGGGACTGGCAATCTGGAAAGGGTTGATTTTGTTGGCCGAGGTGGTTGAGAAGGCGATGTAGTTGCCGCCGACGGCCTTGGCGATCATTTCATATTCGTTTTCCGGGTCGATGACGATGGTGTCGGTGTCGAACATGAAGGAACGGAGGATTTCGAGTTTGACGAAATAGGAATTGTGAACAAACATGCCACCATGGCCAGCTAGGAAGACCTGATTATTAACGGTGAGATCATAAACGTAAGGGTGTTCGGACTTGATTTTTTCGATTTTTTCGATTGGGTCCCAAAAGAGGTCCGAATTGGCAAGCGTGGTGAGATCCAGAAGAATAGCCTCTATTTCTTTAATTTTGTCTTGAAGTTGTAGGTATTTCCTGAAGAGATACTGACCGGCTTTGTAGACACGGTCGTAAATTGTATTGGCATTGGTTTGGGTGACGGCATTCCAGAGAGTATTATCAAAATCTCCTAAAGATAAGCCTAAGGTTTTGAAAGAGTGGTCGAGATTACTGTAGATTTGCTCCTTGGTTATGACTGGGCCGTGGATGGTCTCGTAGACTTTCAGAACGGTGTTTATCTGAGGGGTAACTTGACGAACCTTCATGGTTCGCCAGGTTTGACCAAGGTTTTGCCAAAGCTTTTTATTTAGTGATTTTTTAGCCGCACCCTCCAAAGCCAGATCCTGCCATTGCGGGAGTTTGAGGAGAGTAAAGATGCTTCCTGCTTCATTTTCGATTTCAGTTAGTCTTGGTCTGATTCCTTCAACCAGCCGGAGTACTTCTTTGGGCGTTGGCTGGTATGAACCGTTTTTGATTTCGATCAATCGTCGTGGTGCCTTGTTTTCGGTATTGTAGAGAGTTCGGTATATTTTTCGGAGTGCCTTTCCAAGATTAGGAATAATATCGACATTGGAATTACCAACTTTCTTAATTAGTTTTTGAAGTTTTTGGTTTTTGTAACCGAGATTGAAGCCGATATGCTTGGCAAACTTCTTGAGATTATCTTGACCGGAAATGGTGAGTTGGTGATAGATATCGCCTTGATGTTTTGAATTGGTGGCTTTTTTGAATTTGGGTTGGATTCGGGCAATGATGCCAAAGTTGTAGAGGAGATAGGAAAGATCAGAAGCAAGACCTTTTGATTTTGTAACACAGGTAACTTCGTGTGCTTCGACACAACCGTCACCGGAAAAATACGATCGAAGATAGGCGGCCTTGAGATCGTTTTTCTCGGCAAACAAAATAGAGGGAACTTTCTTGGTGTCTGCTTTGCCGCCCAGGAGGGCATAGTATTCGAGTGAATGTTTAGAAGTGGAGGAGGTTGATTCACTTAGATGACGGGGGAGGGGGAGATAGTCGCCGACTTTGACAGTTGACCCTTTGGAGACACTAATTTTGGTGTCTTTTAAGGTAAGTAGGTTGTGGTCGGCGGTAGTGGTGATCTCCCGACCAGACTTGGTAGTGAATTTATAGAGGGTTTTGGGAGATTTTTTGCGGGCGGCGACAGTGACGGAAGACCAACTACTCTTCAGGGTTTTGGGGTCAAATGAATAGACCTTGATTCCGGGATTAATATTACCTTCGATGTCTTTTTCTAAACTTATTGATCCTTTTCTTTGGATTATTTTTTCAATTAGGGGACCGATTTTGGTTCGTTTAACTTCATTAGCAGCGTTTTTGATGACCACTTCGTCACTATAGGCTAGAGACTTCCCGGCTCCACTAGTTGCCAAAACCAACATGTTCGCATTCTCGAGTGAAAAACGGTCAAAAATAACCAAAGATTCATTATGCATATTTATCCCATAGAGAACACCTTTGTTGTCCGAAAGATCGGAGGAGGTGAAAGGAAAAGTGGTGGAGAGGGCGGTGGTGTCCATATTTCTGGTTATCAGAAGTCGATCTTTGAAATAGGGCAGGGTGGTTTTGAAGGCTTCCTCCATGGAGAGGGAGGCAACTTTGCTGACGATGAGAAGGGAGCCCAAGGTGCTCTGGACCTGCTTGGTGATGGTGTTTAATTCCTTGACCGATTCGGCGCCGATGGTGACATAGAGAGAAAACTGATAAAAGCGTTCGACGCCTTTAACTAATTGTGACTGGAGCGATTTGGCATCTTCGAGGGCCGCTTCGGTGGCGGCCTGGGGGAGACGACCGCGCTGGATATCGGTGCTGATTTCGGCTTCCATTTCGGCGATGCGCCGCCGGAGCTGGTCGAGGGTGTCCTTACTCTCGGTAGGATAGATATACATGGCGACGTCGAGGGAGTGATTGAAGTTGATGAGGGGTGAGAGCCAGTTGGCGGAGACGTAGCGGGGGTAGCCGACGACAAAAAGGGTGCGCAGGTAAGTGTCGCCGACTTTGAGGTCAGAAAAATCTACTTCGATCGCGGGGGGGGCGATGGTATTTTGGACATTGGCGATATCGGCCTCGGTCTGTTGGCTGGCCTGGGTGGGGATGGCGTTAATTTGGGTCATGGTTATTTGCTCGGTAGATTAATTTCCGGTTTGAGAATACTAGCCGAGGGGTTATAGATGTTGTAGAAGAAACTAATGAGTTCGGGTGTGGTCATTTGACGCGCCTTGAGACCAATCCGGGCAAACTGGCGGATGAGGTGGTCGCGTTTGGGGTAGAGGGTGAGC
>CAYGRQ010000006.1:0-22815 GCA_964352325.1 uncultured Pseudomonadales bacterium | reverse complement strand
AAAACAAACACGGTGCCAAATATATCCTCTTCGAAGACGACGTTTTTGCCATGAACGAAAAATGGATGACTGAATTTGCGCCGTTATATAAAAAGAAGATTGGGCTTCCCTTTGCCGCCTTTGGTCACACTCAACTCTTAACACCCAATATGGTCAAACTCCTCAAAAAAGCCGGTTGTGATTTCCTTTGGTTCGGCCTTCAGTCCGCCAGTGAAAAAATCAGGCGCGAGGTTCACGCGCGATTTGAGAGGAATGAGGAAGTGATTCGGGCATTCGATCTTTGTCACAAAGCCGATATCAAGACGATGGTGGACCATATTTGCAACGTTCCTTACGAAACCCACGAATCGATCTATGAAGCCTTTCACCTTTACAACCGGATTCGGCCAAATATCATCAACGTCTACAATCTTTTATACTTCCCCAAGGCCAAAATAAACGAGATCGCCCTTCAGGCCGGTTTGATCACTGAAAAAGATATCAAAAAAATAAATGAGGGCAAATTTGAGCTTTACCAGGCTGGCAATTATAGCGACCATCGGAAAAATTTTTACAACAAATACGCCTTGGTCATTAGCTGCACCCCCCTCATGCCCAGTTGGCTGGTTAGTAAGATCGCCGGCAGCGAGAAGTTGGTCAATTTCTTTTCCCGTTTACCGCCTCATCTTATCCCCATAGTGAAAATTATCGTTAACTTCAAGTCCGGGCGTGGTTTTCTACCTCTGGCAATTCTAAAAATAGAAATCTACTACGCGATTCAGTTCCTGAAGGTGAAAATAAATAAACTTTTCAAACAATACACCTATAACCCCGCCAAAGTTGGTAGCTGAACTTACTCCTTAATTCCGATCGCTCCTACCGGACAATTTTTTTCAGCGTCTTTCGCTCTTTCTTTGTTATCCGGCCCAATCTTGGCGTTCTTCTTCACAACAGCCTTGCCGGCATCGTAATCCATCTCAAAGATATCCTCCGCGATTCCACTGCAGAGGGCGCAACCAATGCATGTATCTTTATTGACTGAAGCTTTCATTTTTCCCTATTTATATCATAATTGCATATATAATCCTACCAGTCAAAGGCAAATGGTGAGTGACTATTGTGTAGAATAACTAGAATATGAAAGCGAAAAAGAATACCGCGGGAAAAGTTTACGACACCGACTTCCTGTACAAAATCAGTGAGAGCTTGTCCTACCGTTTATTCGGTCCACTATTTGCCAAACTGCCCTTCAGTCACATTCAAATCACCGTCGCGAATTTCTTCACCAGCGGCCTGGCCTCGGTCTATTTTTTTACCTTGGGGACTCATTGGGGCTACTTATTGGGCATCTTTCTCTGCTTCACCTACTCGATACTGGACTGGATGGACGGTTTTGTCGCCAAGTCACGGGGAATCCAAAGCGCCTTGGGCGGCTGGTTAGACCCCGCCCTTGACTATGTTTGGCAGCACCTCCTGGTCGCCGGTCTGGTCCTTGGCGTCTATCAGTCCAAAGATCAAAACTATCCCTGGCTGGTTATCGGGATGGCTTCATTGGTCAGCCTGGTTGTCGCCAACTACATTGGCGACATCTTTAGAGACAAATTCGATTTCAAATTTAGAAGTTCACTGGCCGATTTCAGAGACGAAATTACTACCAATAAGAAAATCGGTTGGGTTGATCTTCTCGGGCTAGAGATACTGGCGCCAACTAACTTTATCTCGATTTTTCTTTTTACGATCAGGTATCAGCTTATCCTGGGCGCGCTCCTAAATAGAATGGATATCGTGATGCTGATTATCCTCGGCACGCAAATGATACGATCAGTCGTCCTCTTCTATACCTACGCCCTCTATCTCGATCATCGGGAAGGAGCCTCGGCCCGCGTCATCGTTCGCGCCCTCGAACGCCGGAAGGTCTGACATGAAGAAACATGAAAAAAATTCTCTATGTTCACCATTATGGCGATCAACATGGCCATACCAACAATACCATCAGCGATGGCGGTTCCAACATCCATGTTCATTTGATAAAAAAGTTGGAGAGGCGATTCAAGATAGTAATTTCAACATACACTCACAATCAAGTCAGCCGCCATTATTTCTCGAAATCAAAAAACGTCACCATCATCGAGCATCCAACCCTGTCCGGTTTGTTCAAAAAGAACCTACTTTTTTTTGGGGAAATAGTTTTAAGAAGTTTCTACCCCGGCTTAAAGTATCTCTTAAGCGGGCTTCATTTTGACTACGTCGTGAGCCAAACTGATTTTATCCCCGATGTCATTGCGGGGTTTTTCGTAAAAATCAGAAACTCAAAAACAATTTGGATCGCATCCTATTTTTTGCAAGCGCCGGATCCCTGGGATAAAAATTCTCCCTACAAAGGCAGACGGTGGATTATTGGCCTTTTTTATTGGCTGTTTCAAAAACCATCATATTGGTTAATCAAAAGCAGGGCCGATTTTGTTTTGGTCACCTCGCAGCCCGATGTGGGGAAGTTTGTCACCCCAACCAGGGATAAGTCAAAAATTATCATTGCCCGAGGCGGTGTCGATATCGAAGAATCGGAAAGGTATCTCAACTCCAAAAAAGTAATTCCAGTCGACAAAAGGAAATATGACGCTTGTTTCGTGGGGCGGTTTCATTATCAGAAGGGGGTTTTGGGACTCATCGATATTTGGGAAAAAGTATGTCATCAGAGGAAGAAGGCCAAATTAGCCATGATCGGTAATGGCCCCCTCGAGGCCGACGCCAGGAAAAAGATCAAAAAGTTAAAACTCGAAAAAAATATCGACCTGCTTGGCTACAAATCCGGCGCAGAAAAGTTCTCCATTTTCAAACAAAGCAAAAGCATGGTTCATCCTGCCACCTACGACAGCGGCGGCATGGCCGCGGCCGAAGGGCTCGCCTGGGGACTGCCCGGCGTCTCTTTTGACCTGGAAGCGCTCATGACCTACTACCCCAAGGGTATGCTGAAGACCGCTTGCTTCGACAAGGATATTTTTGCTCGAAATATAATCAGTTTGTTGACCAATAAAAATCTTTACCGGAAAACCGCCAAAGATGCCCATGATTTAATTCTCGAATCATGGGATTGGAATAAACAAGTCGAAAACATATCTCAATCAATTTTTGGTCACGACACCCAATTTTCCCCTTGATTATTTTCGGCTCACTCGTGATAATCCAAGCCAATGAAGGTTAAAAAGAGGATTGTTCTCATCTCTCCATTTGCGCCACCCAGCGTTGGCGGCGCCGAGACCCACCTCGAAGATCTTTATGAATATCTCCGGACCCACAATTATTTCGCCTACGTCCTGACCTATCAGCCGATTACGGTCGATAGAAAGGGCCAGCCATTGGAAAAAAGAAAAAACCTGGAGATCCATCGTTTCCGCTGGATTGGCCACAATCTTTTTCACAGATTCGAGAAATATCACCCCATTTTCAACTTCCTCTATCTCACCCCCTACCTTTTGCTGCGTTCGATTATTTTTATGCTTTCACACCGGGACAAAGTCGACACCATCAATGCCCACGGGCTAAATGCCGCTTTCATCGCCGCCGCTCTGAAACTTCTCTTCGGAAAGAAAGCCGTCATGAGCACCATGGCTCTTTATTGTTTTCAACCCAGCTCACCTCTTGCAAGAGTTTCGCGAGTCGTCCTTTCTTACATGGATGTCATCTTGGCGGAAACCCAAGAATCCAAAGACGAGATTGTGGCTATCGGCGTGCCGGCCAATAAGATCGTGGTGTTTTCGCACTGGGTTGATCAGAATAAATTCAAGCCGGAAAATAAACCAAAGCTGAAAAAGAATCTAGGCTGGGGCAGTCAATTTACAGCCCTATTCGTGGGTAGGGCAATTCCCATAAAGGGTGGGGATACCTTGGTAAAAATGATGGGGAAGCTTAATCCAAAGATAACGGTGGCTGTAATTTCCGACGCGGGGCCACTACTTCCTTTGTTTAAGAGAGCCGCCAAAAAATATCCTAACCTTAATTTTATTGGTGGGGTATCCTACTCCGATCTTCATCAGTATTACAAAGCGGCTGATGTTTTTATTATCCCTAGCCGCTATGAAGAGGGGGCGGCTCGGGTGGTCATGGAGGCAGTTTCCAGCGGCACACCCGTCATCGCCACCAACAAAGGCGCCATTCCCTCGGTTCTTTCTCCCAAAGTCGCAATCTTCATCAAGCCCACCGAGAAAAACATCAAACAAACCCTGGAAATGCTTTATAAGAATAAAAGAAAACTGGCGAGTCTTACCAAAAACTGCTATCCTTTCGCTACGAAACATTTCGGGTTTGATAATGCCAAAATAGTAGTCAATAATTTCTAAAACCTATGAGACGAAAAACACACAACTACCAACAAGAGATTTTCTGGGACAAAATTGCCACGAAACGCGATAACGAGGGCTACCGATCGCCCGAGTACCCCGCCTTGAAAGAAATGAAAGATTTTTTTCAGTTTTTCGGGGCGCGGAAAAATGACCGCATCTTGGAGGTTGGTTGCGGTACCGGCAGATACACCCTGCCTCTACTTCAGAAAGGCTGTGCGGTCCACGGCACCGAGATCTCTGCCGGGTCGCTCAAAAGCCTGCAAAAACAGGCAAAGGATTTGGGGGTTCAAAAAAAACTAACCGTAAAAAAAGATGCCCTTGAGGATCCCAAAAAAAGCCAGACCTACGCGGGTAAATTTAACAAGGCGCTGATGGTGGCCGTGATTCATCATTTCGACCCCGCTAAGCGGGGACAAATCTTCGAAAATATCGTGAACTCCCTCAAAAAAGGCGGCGAAGTTACCGCCTTGGAGCCAAACCCGCTAAATCCATTTTATTACTGCCTCTACTTTTACCGCTGGCTCTTCAACAAACAAGGTGTCAACCGCTGGTCAACGGAAACGGGGATGCTTTTTACTAATATCATCAACCTAAAACGGCTTTACGCCCAAGCCGGATTGAAACAAATTGAAATCAAGCGGTACGCCTTTTTCCCCAGTGCGGCGGGCAGATATTTCCCTGTTTTTCTAAAGATAAATGACTATATTACTAACACTCCATTCCTGAGGGAGTTCTCCGCCTATATATGGATAAAAGGAAGAAAACCCTGAAAGGCTTTAAGAAGAGAAAATCATTTCTTGTTTTTGGCAAACCGACCATTGGCCAGGAGGAAATCGATGAAGTGGTCAAGACTTTTGAGTCGGGTTGGATCGGCACTGGCCCGCGGACAGAAAAATTTGAAGAAGCGTTTCGGGAGTACACCCACGCCGAATACGCTCTGGCGGTCAACTCTGCCACCGCCGGTTTGCATCTGGCCCTTAAAGCGCTCGGGATCGGCCCGGGAGACGAGGTCATCACTACGCCCTTGACTTTCTGCTCCACCGTCAACGTCATCATCCATTGCGGCGCCACGCCTGTTTTCGCCGACGTGGACATCAGCGACTGGAATATTGACCCGAAAGAAATCGAAAAGAAAATCACCAAAAAGACCAAGGCCATAATCCCGGTCCATCTCCACGGTCGGCCCTGTAAAATGGACGAAATCGGAGAAATCGCCAGGAAGCATAAGCTCTTTGTTGTCGAAGACGCTGCCCACGCCATTGAGGCGGTTTACCATGGGAAAGAAGTCGGCAACATCAGCGATCTAACCGTTTTTTCATTCTACGCGACCAAAAATATGACCACCGGCGAGGGTGGTATGGTCACCACCAACAACAAAAACTGGGCCGAAATGATTAAAGTTCTACGTCTCCACGGCTTATCTGCTGATGCTTTCAAGCGGTACTCGGTCAAAGTGTTCAAACACTACCAAGCGATCCTGCCCGGTTTCAAATACAATATGACTGATATCCAAGCGGCGCTGGGGTTCCATCAGCAAAAAAAGCTCGACCGCCACTCCAGGATCAGAAACAGATACTGGCAAATCTATAATCAATCCTTCAAGGGTATTCCGGAACTGATTCTTCCAGCTCCCGAAGACGAAGATACCTATCACGCCCGCCATTTGTATGCTATTCTGGTCAAACCTGAAAAACTCAAAATAGACCGGGATAAATTCATCGATAAATTGATTAAATTAAACATTGGCAGTGGCATTCATTTTTTCCCAGTTCATTTACACCCATACTATGCAAAAACATTTGGATACAAAAAAGGAGATTATCCTAACGCCGAGTTCGTCGGCGATAGAATCTTATCTCTCCCTCTAGGCGCAAACTTGACGGAAAAAGATATCTCTGACGTGATAAACTCTGTAAAATATCTAATTAAGAAATATAGAGGATAAATCATGCCCAAAAAAAACGGAAATAAAAAGAGAAAAGTCGTATACGTTGGCATGTGCGCCGATGTTATTCACAATGGCCACATCAACATTATCGCCTCAGCCAGAGAACTGGGTGATTTAGTGGTTGGACTACTCACCGATGAGGCAGTCGCCACTTACAAACGAGTGCCGCTCCTCCCGTTCGATAAACGCAAATTAATTATCGAAAACGTAGTCGGCGTCACTAAAGTTATTCCCCAGGAGACACTTGACTATGTTCCCAATCTCCGCCTGATTAAACCCGATTATGTTGTTCATGGCGACGATTGGAAAACTGGCATTCAGAGGGAGACCCGCCAGAGAGTGATTGACACTTTAAATGAGTGGGGCGGTGAATTAATCGAGCCCGATTACAATGCCACCGGGGGCACACCCTCTACTCAACTGATCAACCACCTCCTCGAAGGCGGGGTCACTTCGACATATCGATGTGGTCTTTTGCGAAGGTACTTGGCCGTCAAGCCCTTAATTAGAGTCCTGGAGGCCCATAACGGCCTGACCGGTCTCATCGCCGAGAAAACCAAAATAATCAAGGATGGCAAGGTCAGGGAATTTGACGCCATTTGGGAAAGCAGCCTGACCGATTCGGCCTCAAAGGGCAAACCCGATATTTCCGCGGTCGATATTACCTCCCGCATCCAAACCATTGACTCAATCCTTGAGGTGACGACTAAGCCGATTATTGTTGACGCCGATAGCGGGGGCTTGCCGGAACACTTTGCCTTTACCGTCAAATCAATGGAAAGGCTTGGCGTCTCCGCGGTAATCATCGAAGACAAAATCGGCGCCAAAAGAAACTCCTTGTTCGGGACACAGACGGGTATCGTCCAAACTCAAGATACAGTTGAAGACTTTTGCCACAAAATTTCCCGAGGTAAAAAGGCCCAAGTCACGTCGGACTTTATGGTGATTGCCAGAATCGAAAGTCTAATCCTGGGAGCGGGTCTTGACGATGCTCTGAAAAGAGCCGAAGCCTACATCAAGGCCGGGGCCGATGGCATTATGATCCACAGTAAGGAAAAAGAACCAACCGAAATCATCGAATTTTGCCGGAGGTTCCAAAAATTTACTCAAAAGGTTCCTCTGGTCGTTGTTCCCACCTCTTACAACCAAGTCACCGAAGAGGAATTTGAAAGAATGGGGGTCAACATTGTTATCTACGCCAACCATCTCTTGCGAAGTGCCTACCCGGCTATGGTCAAGACGGCGCAGTCGATTCTCGAAACCAGTCGGTCGCTTCTTGCCGACCAGTACTGCATGCCGATTAAAGAAGTCCTTAGCCTTATTCCTTTTTCGGAGGAGTAAAGATATGGTCAAACCGGAAAAATTATTCTCGTCGCTGGCGAAGAAAAAACTCACTTTTTATAGTGGCGTCCCGTGCAGCATCTTCAAAGATCTGATTATTTGTCTAAATCAAAATAGCAAAGTCCAACATATCCGGGCTACCAGTGAAGGCGAGGCGATTGGCCTGGCGGCCGGGTACTACCTTGCCACCAAAAAAATTCCCATTGTCTATATGCAAAACTCCGGCTTTGGTAATGCCGTTAATCCCCTGACCTCTTTGGCGGATCGGGAGGTTTACAGTCTTCCGATGCTTCTTTTTATTTCCTGGCGCGGTGAACCGGGCGTCAAGGACGAACCCCAACACAAAAAAATGGGCCGGATTATGTTGGCCCTTCTCGACGTTTTGGAAATTCCTTATCTTATTCTCAATCCGAATCGGATTGAGAAGCAAATTGACTCGCTCGTCAAAAAGGCAAAAGAAGAACAGCGCCCGGTCGCCCTGATTTTCAAGGAAGGCCAAATCGCAAAATTAGAAGGAAGCGCTGGTGTCGAGGAAACTGGTTTTACCCGAGAGGAAGCGTTGTCGGTAATGCTCTCCAAAATCGGCCGCGGCATCGTCGTCTCAACAACCGGAAAGACCTCACGAGAGATATTCGAAATCAGAAAAAATCGGCGCCAGGGTCACGAGCAAGACTTCCTCATGGTTGGCTCCATGGGCTGTGCCTTGTCCACGGGCTTGGCTATTAAATTAAATACTCCCAAAAAAGTTTTTGTGATCGACGGCGACGGAGCGGTCTTGATGAAGATGGGAACGCTTACTACCGTGGGGAGCTATGCCCCCAAGAAATTCATCCATATTGTCATTGACAATGGAGCGTATGAAAGCACGGGTGGTCAGTGTACCTCGTCAACCGTGGTCGATTGGAAAAAACTTTTTCAGTCAGCCGGTTATCGCGACGTCATTGCGGTTAATAATAAGTCAAAATTAAGGAAGATAAATTTTGCTAAACTGCGTTCCCCTGCGGCGATCGTCGTTAAGGTTATTTCAGGATCGAGAAAAGATCTAGGTCGTCCCACCACCACCCCGACTCAAAATAGGGACGCTTTTATGGCTTTCGTCAAATGAAGCAAAATGAAATTTTCGGTCTAGGTAGTTTGAATAAAATTGGACGGCTGATTCGTCGCCTGCACGCCAGGAGAATTTTCCTGGTCACCGGAAGCGGTTCTTATCAATCATCCGGCGCCAAAAAAATACTCGAGGAAGAATTAAAAAACTGTCAGCTGACTGCTTTCAGCGATTTTGAAACCAACCCCAAACTGAAAGATATCAAGAAGGGGATAAGCATCTTCAAAAAAGCCAAACCGAATGTAGTCATTGCCGTGGGCGGCGGCAGCGTCATCGATGTCGCCAAGGCAATTAATGCTCTAGCGACAAACAAAAGTGATCCGGCTGATTATATTACTGGCAAAGAAAAAATAACCAAACCGGGAAAACCTCTGATTGCTATCCCGACCACTTCCGGCTCGGGTAGTGAAGCAACGCATTTTGCCGTCGTCTACATTGGGAAGACAAAATACTCACTCGCCCACGAGTATATTCTCCCCAATTATGCCCTCATCGACCCACAGCTAACATTAACCCTACCCCCCCAAATCACCGCCTCTTCTGGACTCGATGCTCTTGGTCAGGCGATTGAAGCCTACTGGTCTGTCAACTCGACCCCGGTTTCCAAAAGATATTCATCCGCCGCCCTAAAAATAATTCTCCCCAATCTCGTTAAGGCAGTTCGCGCCCCGACCTCTCGGTCAAGGATGGCCATGAGCCAAGCCTCCCACCTGGCCGGCAAGGCGATAAATCTGGCCAAAACGACCGCCTGTCACGCTATCTCCTATCCTATCACCGCCTATTTTGGCGTCCCCCACGGGCACGCGGTCGGCCTGACCCTGTCGAGTCTACTAAAGTACAATGCCGGCATTAGTCAAAACGATACCCTCGACAAAAGAGGGGTTGTCTATGTTAAAAAAGCTATCAAAGACCTGGCAAAACTCATCGTCGGCAAAAACGATGTTGCCGAAGCGGCTACGACCATCGATGGAATTCTGACGGGGGTTGGCCTTGAAACCAGACTTTCCCGCTTAAACATAAAAACCGATCAGGACATTGAACTAATTATCAAGAACGGCTTTAATCCGGATAGGGTCAAAAATAACCCTCGCCTTCTCACAAAAGAAGCTTTAAGAAAAATTCTCGTCAACCTCGTATAATCGACTAGAGATATGAAAATATTTTTTATCAATACCCCTCAGGACAACGTCAAGCTGACCCGGGATATGGCGGGTGGCTTGGGCTTTGATGCCACCAACGCTACCGTCCTTCCCCCCTTGGACTTCGCTATTTTAGCCTCAATCTTGAGATTGAAAGGACATGTGGTAAAAATAATTGACCCCGAGGTAGATGGTCTCTCGTCAGAAACTGTCTTTTCCACTTGTGCCAAAGAACACCCGCAAGTGATTATCACCTCCTTTTCTTTGCCTTCTTTGATGAGCGATGCGCAGTTCGTCAAGGAGCTCAAGACCAGGTTTGGGGTAAAAGTCTATGCCAAGTCGGGGATTACTTTTGCGCCAATCTTAAAGAAGTTTCTTCTCGATAGCCGGGCTGACGCCTGCCTGGTCGGTGAGCCGGAGTTTGAAATCGATGCGATTGTAAAAGGCAAATCAGAAAAAGGTCTCTCCTTCGTTAGGCGGGGAAAGTTGGTAATTAACATGCCCCAGCCGGTTAATGATTTTGATCGCATGCCCTTGCCCGCCCGCGACCTCCTGTCAAACAGCAAGTATCGCTACCCCCTCCTTGGCCCAAATACGACCACAATTCAAACCAGCCGGGGTTGTCCTTACGCCTGCGGTTACTATTGTCCCTACCCCCTGGTTCAGGGCAAAGCTTGGCGGCCGATGTCGGTGGACCGGGTCTACCAGGAACTTTCTGATATTGTTAAAAAGCATCAGGTTAAACATGTCCTGTTTCGGGACGCCACCTTCACTCTGGACCAAAAAAGAGCGACCGAAATCTGCCAAAAAATAATTGACAAAAAACTCAAGTTTTCTTGGTGGTGCGAGACCAGGCTTAACTGTTTGAATCGGGACCTCCTTAAACTCATGAAAAAGGCGGGTTGTCTGGGTATGAATGTCGGCGTCGAAACGGGCGATGATGAGGTGATGAAAAAGCAGGGCAAGCCCGGGGTAAACCTCCAAATGTTAAAAGATATCAAGGGAATCACTGACGAACTCGGACTTAAAATGCATTTCCTGCTCCTGATTGGCTTACCCGAAGAGACCAGAAAATCGCTTTATTCAACCTTTGACATGATTCGCCGCTTAAAACCCCATTCTCTCGGCGTGACGGTAATGACGCCTTACCCAGGTACGAAACTCTACGATGATGCCATCAAGAAAGGCTGGATCGAATCTACCGACTGGTCGCGCTACTCGGGGAATAACATCAATATGCATACCGACAATCTTTCCTCCTGGGAGATGAAAATGTACCAGAAGCTGATCCAAGGCGAGATGTTTCTCATGCGCCAGGGTATCATTGGTAAGATCGGATTGCTCGTTGAGGACGGTCTCTTTAGGTTTTTGGGTGCGCTATGAGCCGGAAGGAAGTATTGGTAACCGGTGCGACTGGCATTGTCGGCACCGGGCTTCTTCGTGAACTATCGCGGCGGCCTTACGCTGTCACAGTCTTGATAAGAAACAAAAAAGACGCGTCAAGATTCCGAAGGCGAGGACTAAGGGTGATCCTCGGAGACATCACAAAAGCTGATTCGCTCGCACACCTTCGGTCTCACTTCGATATCGTCTTTCATCTTGCCGCCGCCAAAAGGATGTTCGAAAAAAACCATGAGCTCGAACATAATAATATCAACGGTCTAAAAAATGTCCTTGAAGTCTTCTGCTCATCTGGTAAAGAAACCCTCTTTGTTTTTGCCAGCTCTATCGATGCGAGAGTCCGAAATAGTGATTACGCTCGGACAAAACTTATGGGAGAGAAGATCGTCAAGAGTTTTGTTCAAAAACATCCTTGGACCAAGTTCATCAATGTACGGATCGGGAACGTTAATTTTTCGAATCTGGATGGGCATCAAGGCTGGCGAGGCAGCCTGCTATATCATGAACTGGGGAACAAAAATCTCTATCCAGTAAAGTTAGAGCGGCTTTCGAAGAAAATGGTTGATCTAATTCAAAAGGCCAAATTGTTTGGCAAGACAATTGAAATTTTTGACCGAAAAGTAAGAGTGGCAGATCTAATCAAAAAGCCGCCCACCAAGCAGAAATTTGGCCATCTCATCTTATCGATCTGGAGTTTTTTTGGCAAACTTACTAAGCGGGCTGATTTACTAGTTTACCTTCAGTCAGAAAAATGATTGAACTATCCGTCATTATTCCAACCTATAACCGCAGTGACATCCTCGGTAAGACCCTGACAGCCCTGGACTCTCAAACTGTCTCACCCAACCGGTTCGAGACCATTATTATTGATGATGGGTCATCGAGGCGCGAGCTTTTGGATATAAAACAGCTAACCCGGGGCAGGAAATATAGCACCAAACTCTTACTCCAAAAACACAAAGGGCCAGCTGCCGCCAGAAACAAAGGCATCTTGAAGGCAAGGGGCGGGGTTGTCCTGATCATTAACGATGATACTGTCCCGGGCCCAAACCTCATCGAGAGACATCTGCTTTATCACCGACATAAACAGAAAGAAAATTATGGCCTCTTGGGTAAGGTGGTTTGGCACCCGGAAATAAAAGTGACGCCCTTTATGCACTGGTTGGAAAATGGCGGCCCGTACTTTAGCTTTAATAGCATCGAGGGGAAAAATGCCGGCTGGCAGCGACTCTGGACCTGCAATGTTTCCCTTAAGAGATCATTTTTGTTACCCCATGGATTATTTGATGAGGAGTTTCCCGACGCCGCCTGGGAGGATATCGAACTCGGTTACCGCCTCCACCTCGCCGGTCTGGTTCTTCTTTATGACCGGACTGCCCTTGGCTATCATTATCACCCAACCTCAATCGCTTCCATTATTAACAAAATGAAGGCCAACGGCCGAAATCTTGTTCTCATCAGGAAAAAGTTACCGCAGCGTTACTGGCCCCCCTTAGCCAAACATCCTCGGCTGCTAATCTTCTTAGACCGAATTTCTGGAATTGCCCTCCTTGCCCGTATCAGCCGGTTCATCCCTCAGGTTTTCGATCGTCGCGGTGTCGGAAAACTCTACGATCTGATTTTGCTCCACTATCGTATTTCTGGATTCCAAGAAGGTCTTGACAAACTATGACTATTTTAATATAAGTAAATTAATTGACAATTAGATAGAGCATGGGTGAAAATAACCAAATGAAAATACTTCTCATTTATCCCCCGGAAACGATTTATGGTCCTGGCATCGCCGCTGTCACCCCGCCTTTGGGTTTAGCCTATCTCGCCGCCTATATCCTAAAATTCGGGTACGAGGTACAAATCCTCGACACCCTCGCCGAAGGCAAAGGCCAGGACAAAATTATCGGCAAATATCACCGCTTTGGTTTAAGCGAAAAGAAGATCAAAAAATGGATCGCTGATTATCAGCCTGACGTCGTCGGCATCAGCGTTATGTTTACCGCTTTCGCCCAAGACGCGCTGGATGTCGCCAGGCTGGCCAAGGAAGTCTCCAAAAAAATTATTGTCGTTCTAGGAGGCGCCCATGTCAGCATCGACCCGAAGAAAACAGTTATGGAAAAAAACGTCGATGTCGTGGTAAATGGCGAAGGCGAGGTTACCTTTTTAAACCTCTTGAGGGCTTTGGAGGGAAAGTCCGCTCTTTCCAAGGTGACCGGAATCGCTTTCAGACAAGGGAAAAAAGGGGTTATGACCCCACCCACACCCATTGTTCCAGACCTCGACAGCCTCCCCTTCCCAGCCAGACATCTCTTGCCGATGGAGAAATACCAGTCCGAGCACGACCCGTACAACATGAGGCAGCCCCTCACCCCCATCGTCACCTCCCGCGGCTGCCCGGCGAAATGCGTTTACTGTTCAATTCACTCGATCTGGGGTTTCGGCTGGAGAGGCAGAAGTCCGAAAAATGTCGTCGATGAACTCGAGCTTTTGCAGAAAGAGTACGGTATCAGGGAAGTCAGTCTCCAGGACGATAGCGCTTCCCTGAACAAAAAAAGGATGGCTGGAATTTGTGATGAGATCATCAACAGGAAGATCGATATCCGCTGGACGACTCCGAACGGCATTGCCCACTGGACTTTGGATAAACCGTTGCTAGAAAAAATGAAGAAAGCTGGCTGTTACCGGATCACCTTCGGTATCGAGTCGGGCAATGAAGAACAACGCCGCTGGATCGGCAAACCCTACAGTCTGGCCCAAGCCAAAGAACTGACCCAGTATGCCAATAAACTTGGTTTTTGGACCCTGGCCACGAATATCATCGGCTTTCCTTATGAAACCAAGGATCAAATGCAGGACACGATCAATTTTGCGATCAACTCGGATGTCGATTTTGCCCTCTTTTTCCGTCTCGGTCCGCGACCCGGGACTCCGGTCTACGATGTCTTCAAGAAAGAAGGTTGGCTTCCCAAAGACGAACGGGTGCTTTTTTCCGAATCGGTCGCCTGCGATACCAAATACGTCAAAGGGCATGAGTTATACGACATCCAAAATAAGGCTTATTCGCGCTTTTTCAAGAAAAGATTCTTAAGTTTTCTCAACCCGATGAGGATCATGAGAAAAATCCGATCCTTTGAAGATGTCAAATATGTCAGCGGTCTTGCTTTTGCCGGCACGAAAATGGCCCTCAATCTCATGGGAACTAAAACGGGCATTACCTCCGGAGCTCTCAAAAAAGAAATAGTGTAAATTAGACTAATGGGAAAATTAAGAGAGCTCTTTGGCCTGGTTGTTTCACTAGGCGTCTTTTTGGGGGCTCTCTACTGGTTATTCTATGCCGATGGCGGTTATGTCCTTGGCGCCGAAGGCGCCTATTATCTTGACGCAATTTTATTAGCCAAGAATTATGGCTATCTCTGGTACAACTCCGCCGTCGGTTATATCGCCACCTCCTATAACTTCGTTTTTCATCTAATTTTGATTCAGTGGCTCTTTGGGAGTGTCAGGTTGGTCAATTTTGTGACTATTGCTTCGCTTTACGTTTTGCCCTTCGCAGCCGTTTATTTTTTGTGCCTGGAGCTTAAACTCAAACCATACCTCGCCCTGCTTTTCTCGGTCTTTTACTTAACCAATCCTTTCACCTCATATTTTCTTCTCTCGATCAACCAGTGGAATATGATCGCCAGCTATTTGTTACCCGCCTTTTTCCTGATTATTTATAAGTTCTATCATCGACCGATATTGTTGTTCACCATTTTCGGGCTCCATTCTTTGCTTTTTGCCTTTGGGAACGCTAACCCACCGACGATGGTTATTTACCAGCTTGCCCTCATCATCTTCGTTGTGATCATCTCCCTCCTCAAGGTTAAACACTTTTCCGTCCGGGACATTGCTTTTCATTACCTATTGGTCTTTACGTCATTTATTCTTTTTAACTTCTGGTGGATAGTCAACTGGTTTTTTGCCGCGGCTGATGCCGGTGCCAGTTATTCCTCGACCTACGCCCTTGGGTGGCTGAGAAATATTAGTAACCAAATTCCCGCCCTTTGGCGTACTTTTTCTCTATCGGGACTCCTGCCTTTTCCTTGGTTTCCACAGCAGGACTTTTTTACGGCTTATTACGGTAATACCCTTAGCGAGGTTATTTTCCTCTTTCCGATCATTTTAGTAGCGCTTTCCCTATTGAGAAAGGATTTAATGAGTCTTCACCTGAAACTATTAGGCATAATTCTGGTAATTGTTGGCTTGCTTGCCAAGGGAATCAATCCACCATTCGGCATCGTCTATGAATTCGCCATTGTATACGTCCCATTATTTAAAATCTTCAAGACCGCTCCGGAAAAATGGGGCTTATTGTTTGTCTTTCTCTTAACCCTTTATCTGATACTCGTTCTTGAAAGGAGTACTAAAACCATTTTTTCTAAAATAGTGCTTCTGGGTCTATTTTTATACTCCTTACTTACGATAGTTCCATTTGTTACCGGAAATTTTCTTCCGGACTATAAATACAACGGGACCTTCCACGTCTCCAAGCACTTCTTTTATAAGCAGGAATATCTGGATCTAAAAACAACCTTAAACGATGATCCACTTCAGTATCGGGTCTTAAGTTTGCCCGGCCACCTGAACTACCAAGTCGCTCTGAGCTTGGGGAACAAAAAATATTATGGCGGCGGCGACCCGGTTATGACCAACACCAACAAACCCTTTATCGCGACATACAACAATCTCTTCGCCCCAAGTTTTCTTGCCCTTTTTCATAATGTTTCTGATCCCAACTATTCCAAAATGCTCGGACTATACAATATCAAGAAAATTGTCATCAACAAAGACCTATATCCTTGGTTTGGTTTTGCCGGGAAAGAAAACGTCGACCAAATGGAAAAAATTTTCGATCAGCATTTCACTTCTGCGAAGAATGAAGTAATAGACCTTTACGATACTGGAGATTCTTTTACCCCCCGAATCTACATCGCCAAACAGATAATCAAAACTGATCTGACCCGTGATGACCTACCCGAGATATTATCGCGAAATAAAGTCAGCGATCGGCCGGCCATCTTCCTTTCAGATAAAAACCTGCCGGCCCCGTTCGTGCCCGAAGTCAAACTGAACGAAACTAATCTGCCCAAATTGACCTTCAAAAAGATAAATCCGACCAAATACAAATTGTGGATCGAAGGCGCCAAGGCCCCATTCTTGCTGGTGTTTTCGGAGAGTTTCCATCGGGGCTGGAAACTATACCCCGGTAATGAAAACACCCTAAAGGGTACCAATATTGTGGGGAATTACTTTAACGGCGAGATCAAGGAGATCGAACCCAGCCTTGCCTTTTTTGATAGGAAACCCTGGGAAACTTGGTCTATCCCCGCAATCGCACCAGAACGTCATGGTCTAGTCAATGGCTACGCCAACTCCTGGTTAATTAGGCCGGAAGATGTGGGAGGGAAAGAAAATTTCGAACTGATTCTGGACTATTGGCCGCAAAGAATCTTTTACATCGGAACACCAGTATCGTTGCTGACTGTCATTGTCAGCTTGATACTTACCACCAGGAGTTTATTGAAGAAAAAAAACCAAACATGAAATTACTTTTCCTGTTTTTTCTTATCCCATTTTTACTTTTAACAAGAGTTTTTATTGATATAAACCAGATCGGCTATCTGACTCTTGACGATCGGCCGAGTATAGGAAACTTAAGCACTATTCTCAACCGAGAACTGCTCAAAGACGCCACTGTCTCGGGCCAATTCCAGTCTGGTTTTGATAATCTGGGAATTATCGGAATTCGTTTCGAGACATTCAATCGAATCAACGATGACTGGCTTGAATTCAAAATAAAAGAAGAGGGAGCCAGCGAGTGGTATTACACGGCCAAATACAAAACAGATCAGTTTCAGCCCGGAAAACTTTTTCCCTTTGATTTCCCCCAAATCAGCGATTCGAAAGGCAAGACCTACAAATTCGAACTTAGGTCAATTAATGGCTGGTATGGGAACGCGGTGGCCATCAGCAAAGAACCCCCCAACCTTATCGGCAGACACGTTTTTTCAAAAAAAATGTTTCTTGACCAACCGGCCTTAATACCTTACTTCCTCCAACAAAAAGCAATCAACCTCTCTGAATACCCGGAATTTTTAAAATCTGTTTTACTTTACTCTTTGCCTTTAATTATCATCATCATTTTTTCACTGACAGACTTTTCGATTTTGGTCGGACTTACTCTTATCTTTGGCTCAATTTATTGGGATATTTTTGTCAACACTAAATTTTATGATTCCGTCTTGTTCTCTGGCGTATTCGCCTGGTGGTTGGTGGTTAGACGCCATCGCCTTGCCGGAAAAATCTCGGCCCTTCTTTCTCTTGGCCTATTCGTATTGATAATTTTCTTAACTCTTGACCGTAATTACCCCGGGATAGAAAAAGCAACCCTTTGGGCTATTTTGTTCCTTCTATTTACTTTCATTGCCCAGCTAGGTGAGGTGTTGGGAAAATCAGTCAATGCCAACGGAATAAAATTTCTTTGGGACAAACTCCGGTCAGAAACCAAGACGGTTATCTATTCAGTCAATGCCAACGGAATAAAATTTCTTTGGGAAAAGATCTGGCCAGAAACTAAAACGGTTATTTACTCAATCAATCAGTTTAGCTGGAAGGGGATAACCACTATCGGTAAAACCGCTGTGGCCACGAACAGGCTACTCACCCTGCTCGCCCCATTACTCCCAATTATTGCCATCGTCTGGCTCTTTGGGCGCATTATCGAGGGGGTCGAGGGCGCTATCACCGCCTACCACAACTATTTCCCATCACATCAAATGTGGCAATTTTTTACCAACACCGGAGTATATTTATTGTTTGTCTATCTTGTTTCCGGACCAATCTATTTATTATTGGTGAAAAAATACAAAGCGATTAGCAAAGTAGTACTGTTTGTTTTGGTCTTATTTTTCACCTACATTATCCAATCAAAAATAATCAGGGTCACGAGTTTCGACAATTCGCCGGTGGTTTGGAAGGTCAGGGGCTATGGCCTGTATGAACCCTGGGTTGATGTCTTCATCGATGGCCGAAAATTCCATGACACCCCCTTTAGGGGCAAGGTTCTTGTCAACGGGGTGGAACAAAGGATTGTCGGGTGGACGGATCACGAAATTATTTTCCGGACCAACCCCACGACGACCAAAAGTGGTAAGCTAACGGTGATTCGCAACGATGGCGCCAAAAGCAACCAAGTTTATTTTGAGTACTATGGAAATCGGTAGACAATCATGACTGAAAAAATCGGCGTCATTGGCGGGTCAGGTTTTGGAAGCTTACTCGACAACGCCGAGGAAGTCAGGGTAAATACTCCGTATGGTGCGCCCAGCAGTAAACTTTTGGTCGGCAAAGTGGGCAGACAGGAAGTTGTTTTCCTTCCCCGCCACGGGAACGAACATCAGCTGCCACCTCACAAAATACCCTATCGAGCCAACATTTATGCTCTGAAAGAATTGGGCATCGGCAAAATTATCACCGCCACCGCCGTCGGTTCGGTCCAAAAAAAGATCAAGCCGGGAGACTTCGTTATCATTGATCAGTTTGTCAATTGGACCAAAAACAGAGCTGATACATTTTACGACGGCCCAATCACTACCCACATCTCGACCGCCTTCCCTTATTGTGGGCAGCTTAACCGCCACGCCTATAAAACAGCCAAGAAACTAAAGATAAAGTCGCATCTCGGCGGCGCCATCGTGGTGATTGAGGGGCCCCGTTTTTCTACCGCCGCCGAATCACTCTTTTTCACCAAAATGGGTTGGGACATCGTCAACATGACCCAGTATCCGGAAGTCGCCCTCGCTCGCGAAATGGGCCTGTGTTATTGTGCCCTGGCCCTGGTGACCGACTATGATGCCGGGGTGATAAAAAAGGAAGGGCTTAAGCCGGTATCCACCAAAGAGGTGATCAAAGTCTTTGGTGAAAACAACCAACAAGCGGCAAAATTGATCACGAAAATGATTTCAGAATTACCCAAGAAGACTACTTGTGATTGCCGCAAGGTATTGGAAAATGCGGCAATCTAAATTATAATCTTGACAAATGATTACCCTAGTTTATCCCGAAGACGGCCGACTCGAACAACTCGTTCCCTTAGGTTTATGTTTCGTTGGGGCTTATCTCGAGCGCTACGGGATCAGGGTGAACGCCTTGGATATGCGCCACCACAAGATCGATGACTTAAAGCGCGCTGCCAAAACCTCGGAGTTTCTAGGTTTTTCGGTCATGACTATTCGCCTGAACAAAGCTTTGAAGTTTGCCCAAATCGCCAAAAAGGCCAATCCGAAAGTTAAAATCATTTTCGGTGGTCCTCACCCGTCAATTTATCCGAAAGAAACATTGACCAACAAACAAGTCGACTTTGTGGTCATTGGGGAAGGCGAGGAAACGGCCCTCGATTTGGTTCGGCATAGCGACAAACCAGAGGCGGTCAACGGCATTGCCTACAAAAAAGGGCGGCAGACCATCATCACCAAACCCCGCGACCGGATTGAAGACTTGGATTCCCTGCCATTTCCCGACCGCGATCTCTTTCCACTCAAAGAAATGTTAAAAAAAGCCCCTTACTGGCCTTGCATTACCCCGTATCCTCAACTAAGCATGCTTTCGATTCGCGGTTGTCCCTACAATTGTAACTACTGTCAGCCAACCCTCCGGAAAATATTCACCAACACTGTCAAGAGAAGAAGCCCGGAGAGGACCGTTGACGAAATGGAGTTTCTTTACCGCAAGTACCAACCAGCCTCGATCTTTATGGCCGATGACTTATTTACCGCCAACAAAGAGTGGGCTCTGGCCGTTTGTCGGGAAATTAGAAAAAGGGGACTGCATAAGAAGCTTATCTGGGAATGTGAGTCTAGGGTCAACACCGTCGATGATCAAATTGCCAGAGAACTGAAAAAGAGCGGTTGTTATATGCTCTGGTTTGGCATCGAATCCTATAGCCAAAAAACCTTAAATACTCTAAGGAAAGGGACCACCGCCGAGCAGAATATAAAGGCTATAAAACTTTGCCAAAAACACGGACTGATGGTTCTCGAGCAGATGATGGTCGGCAATCCCAACGAGTCGCTTAAAGATCTCTATCAGACACTTCGGACTTCGCGTCAGGTCAAAGCTGATATTTCTGCGGTGTCGGTTACTTCACCCATACCCGGAACTGATCTCTATGACAGCTTGGTCAAGGAAAACAAACTTTTGATCAAAAATTCCGATGAGCTTGGCGCCAGGTACCGCGGCCGGGAAAAATTTGAATTGCAGTACTCAGCCGATCAGCGGGACCGCGTCTATGATAGATTGAAATTTGCCGGCGAAATTAACTTGTGGTATCTCCTGACCCGTGATTATTATCGGGCCGTCTTTCTGAGGCGGATGAAATCACATCTGGAAACGGGGAATTTCGGCGTCATTTTTACTGATCTGGCGAGGATTGTCTATGGGGCGCTGCCTTTCCCCCTGGCCAATTCTCTCGAAAGGCTTGTCGCTCCAATCAAGGGCTTCATTCTCCAGACGTCATAACCAAGAAGCATGGCAAGTCTCAAATCTGAAAAGCTAAAAGCGTTTATCAGGGAAATCCCAGATTACCCCAAGAAGGGAATCCTGTTTTATGACGTTACCACTCTGTTTTCCGACCCAACTGCCTTTCACAAAGCCTGTTCTGTTCTAACGAACTTTTTAAAAACCAAAAAAATTACCAAGATAGTCGGTATTGAATCCCGCGGTTTTATTTTGGGAGCAGTACTCGCCTACAACCTTCATTGTGGTTTTGTTCCGATCAGGAAAAAAGGGAAACTTCCCTATAAGACGCTTTCCTGCGATTACAAACTTGAATATGGTGAGGCGACTTTGGAGATTCACCGCGACGCAATTGAGAAAGGTGACCGGGTCGTCGTTGTGGATGATTTACTGGCCACGGGCGGCACCGCGGCGGCCGCGGGGAAGTTAGTCACCAAATTGGGCGGTAAAGTAGTCAGCTTCTGTTTCCTGATTGAGTTAGACTTTCTGCGGGGTAGAAACAAGTTAAAAGAGAATAAAATTATCTCTCTGCTCCACTATGTTTTAGCGTAGGATTTTTCTTTGACGCTCACGCTCCTTTATGTATCGCTCGATCGCGCTTTGTGTAGTTACCCAATTCCGCTTCTCCTTGTGGGCCTCAAGCTTCCCCGTTCGCGCCAGTAAATTAAGATATTCACCGGAATATGGCGTGTTTTTAGCTATTTCTGACAAAGGGTAATATTTCTCAGACTGCTTTGATGGGGGAGAGACGATTTTTAGATAGACGTTAAGAGATCGCTCAACAGCCTGTGCTGTAAATCGTACTATTGATCTGTATTCACCAGTATCCGCTTTACTCAGCGCTTCATAATATTTTTTTCGATCGTTTTTCAGGACGATAACCAGTGGATAACCTTGTTGTAACAGAAGCAGATTCATGACGACCCGCCCAGTTCTGCCATTCCCGTCAAAAAATGGATGAATTGACACCAACTTATGATGAACCATAGCGGCTAGTTCGACAGGATGTAGTTTTTTTTGATTTGATCTGATCCAATCAATCAGATCTTGCATGTCACTAGGCAAAGAACTGACGTCCGGAGGAGTATGATTCGACCCTGTAATCATGACATTGCCCGTGCGATACATGCCTGCGGTTTGCTGCTCAGTCTCTCTGACCACTAATTGGTGAATTGTGCGGATCAAAACCTCGGAAATGGCTTGATGGGGGTTGTGCTCGACAAGATCGTAAAGATAGGACAGTGCGGCAAAGTGATCTATGGCTTCCAAATGGTCTTTCATTGGTTTGCCCCTGATTGTTAGACCGTCCTGGATTACCCACGCCGTTTCCTTCAGGGTTAAGGAATTGCCCTCGATGGCGTTGGAGTTATACGTCATTTCTAGGGCAAATTGCTCATTCAGTTTTTTGACGACCCCTGGTGGAAGCGGGCGCTTCTCATTAAGCTGGTTTAGCTTGCTTTCCAATCTAGCTCGGATTCGATGGTTAAGGTAACTTATAGGCATGTTCTTAATATGGGATAGATATAATAATTGGTTTATACCATATTAGCTGGTTGTGTGTCAACTCGGATCGTATTTCTAAATACTGCGCTTTACCGTAGAATTTGTCAATGTAATAAGTTTCCTTGACAAAAGGAAACTTTTGGGAGATACTTTCCTTATGACAGGGAAAGATACACTCAAAACCATAATTATTGACAGCCAGGAAAGGGTTATTCCAGAGGTCTGGAAAAGAAATCAGCAGATCCCTCTTGATAGCAGGAAGATAGTTACTCTAACCGGGGTCAGGCGAAGTGGGAAGACCTATCACCTTTTTGACTTGATGAACAGGTTGAAAGTCAGTGGTGTTCAAAATGCGAGAATTCTATACTTTAATTTTGAAGACGAGCGTCTTCATCTTTCGGTTGATGAGTTGGATTCAATTCTGCAATCATTTAGGGAGTTGCACCCAAAACTGGAGATGTCAGATTGCTACTTCTTCTTTGATGAAATACAGGAGGTCGAAGGTTGGGAAAA
>CAYGRQ010000005.1:14534-24306 GCA_964352325.1 uncultured Pseudomonadales bacterium | reverse complement strand
GGAAATAGAGGTACGCGTGAAGCGGGCGAGGTGGTTGGGGCGAGTGCGAAGCTGGGCGGGCAGTGCGGACAAATTGAATACATCAGTGAGAAGGGTGGATATTGTGGGGGGATGGTCCAGAACTGCTATGGGCGTTGGGGGGGGGGGGTGACGGAGATGGCGGGTGGTGAGCCGGACGCGGGTGGAGGAGAGCCGGATGCTGGGAAAGGGACGCAGTCGCCAACAGGGACGGTACCTCCGGGAGGATTGGCCGGGGCGTGTGTGGCGACCCGAATTTATATTAACGGCAACGCTACATTAGCCACGACGGAACAAATAAATGCAATCAAGATTGGAGATGCGATTAGGTTGGCGGTAAGGGGAAATCAAGCCAGTTTCACCAAAGGGCGCTTTGTCATTAAATTAAACAATTCGGTTCTGACAACACAGGAAACGACGACGAAACAGAATTTGCCTGGGGATGCGGCGACATTTGAATTTATTTATGATTACACTATTACCCAAGGCGGGGATTACTCAATCGAAGGTTCAATCTGGCAATAAAAATGAATAAAAACGGAAAAAAGAAAATACTGGCGATCATCCTGCTGATTATTGTCCTGCTTTTGGGAGGAGCGGGAATTTATGTGGCCTATTTACTTCAGAAGGCAGAGGTACCGACTGCTCCTACGAGCGTTCCCCGAGCGGCAGAGTGGTTGGGTGGAGGCAACTGCAATACTAGTTTTACGGTGGCGGCGGCGACAGGAACGCCGACACCGACCGCGACGGTAACCCCTACGCCAACGGCGACTGCTACTTCTACACCGACGCCGACGGCGACTGCTACTCCAACCGTTACGGCAACTGCAACAGCGACAGTGACGGCTACGACGACAGCCACGGGGACCGTTGCGCCAACGGTGACGATTGCGACGACACCGACGGCACCGGTATTACCGGAAGCGGGTATTCTGAGTCTTCCGGGAGCGGCGGCCTTTGGTGGCGGTTTGTTGCTGGTTATTCTGGGGATATTGTTTGCCTTGTAATCCACGAGCTTCGATTTTTGGTAGAATAGGTTGATATGAGTACTCGCCAGAGACCCTATTTTATTTGGGATTATGATTTGACCGAGGATGATGTGCGGGTAATTTTGCGTAGCCAAAATCAGACTGATAAAGTCTGGATGTTGTCGCGTATTTTGGAGAGCGCGCGGTTTGAGGACGTATGGAAATATACTTCCTTGTCTGAAGTGAAACAGATGTTTCCTTTGTTAAAAATCAAAAAACCCATCCGTCAGGCGTGGGGGCGTGCACTCTCTATATGGCAGTAAATTATCGGGTTCAAGATCAGTTTTTGGACTTATTTTTTAGGGGCCGGTTTGGTGATGATTTTTATTTGACCGGCGGGACGGCCCTAGCGAGATTTTATTTTCACCATCGGGAAAGTATCGATCTGGATTTATTCACTCAAAACCAGCAACTAGACTTTTCCAGTATGAACCTGGAGATTGAACGACTTAGTCGAGAATTGGGCTTTTTTACCGTCAAACAAGTCGTTACCAACACGTTCTTGCAATTTATCTTTGAAGATAGTCAGGGGAATACTCTCAAAGTCGATCTCGTCAAGGATATTCCGGTGCATTTTGGAGATTTCAAAACGGAGGGTAAGATCAGACTTGATTCTTTGGAAAATATTGGGTCAAACAAAGTTTTGGCTGTCTTTGGCCGCACGGATCACAAAGATTTTGTTGACTTATATTACATACTTCATGAAACCGGATTTACCTTTGATCATCTCGTCAATTTGGCTAAACAAAAAGATTTGGGATTGACCGAATTTTATTTAGCCAATTCTATAGCTCAGATCGAGACTTCTACTCAAATGCCGATATTACTCAAACCTTTGGATCTGAATAAATACCGGGCGTTTTATAAAAAACTGTCTACGAATTTGTTGCTTAAAATCAAACCGGAAGACAAATGAAAGTGGCGATTATTGGGGCTGGTTTTACGGGGCTCTCGGCGGCGATTGATTTAGTTGAGGCCAGATGGGAGGTAACCATTTTTGAAGCGGAGAAAAGACCGGGGGGGTTGGCGGTTGGGTTTTTGGCCTCGGGCTGGGACTGGAGTTTGGAGCGTTTCTACCATCACATTTTTGCCAATGACAAAGCGGTAATTGATCTGGCGGCCAAAGTAGGGCGACCGGCTTTTTTCCAAACTCCAAAAACAAACTCCTTGATTAACGGCGAACAAAAGCAACTAGACTCACCTCTTTCACTGCTCTTGTTTTCTGATGTATCGTTCTTTTCCCGCTTGAGAATGGGGCTGGGACTACTAATTTTGAAAATAATCGGGAACGGTTTGTTTTTAGAGAGATGGAGGGTGGTGGATTTCCTGCCGGGCCTAGTCGGGGAAGAGGGTTACGAAAAAATCTGGAAGCCGCTGCTAGCGGCGAAGTTTGGTCCTTATTTGCCCCAAGTAAACATGGCCTGGTTTTGGGCGAGGATATATAAGAGGACGCAATCGTTGGGATATTTTCCTGGTGGGTTCGGGGCATTAGCCGAGAAGATGGCGGACTATGTGACGACGCGAGGGGGAAAAGTTAAGTTGGGGGAAAAGGTGAAGTCAATGAAACGGGACAAAAAGGCGGGTTGGTGGGTCAATAATGAGAAATTTGATAAGGTGCTAATAACAACACCGACGCTGGTCGCGGTGCCAAAAATAGATTACTTGTGGGCGCAAACGCTGGTGCTTGAACTGGAGGCGAGTTTGATGAAGGGCTACTGGTTAAACGTCTTAGAAAAAGACTGGCCGTTTTTGGTGGCGGTAGAACATACCAACTTCATTGACAAAAATCACTATGGTGGGAAGACCATTATCTACTTGGGGAACTATTTAGCGGATGGAGATAAGAGACTGGAACTTTCGGAGGAAAAATTGCTGGAGCTTTTCCTGCCATTCTTATCCAAGATCAATCCCTCGTTTAAACCGTCTTGGGTAAAGAGAAGTTGGTGTTTCGAAGCCCCGTTCGCCCAACCGGTTTTCGGTGTAAATTACAGCCAGAAATTGCCGGGAATAAGGACGGCGCTCCCCGACCTTTTTATCGCCAACATGAGCCAGGTCTATCCCTGGGACAGGGGTACCAATTACGCGGTCGAGCTTGGTCAGCAGGCGGCAAAATTGATCAAAAATGACTAGGGATGTGGTGGTAATTTTTCAGGTTTACCTAATTTCCTTCGGCTTGCAGATGATTGCCTGGCCGTGGCTTTTCAAGTTTGGGGGGAAACTAATGGATCATGGTTGGGCAAGCGGACGAACAGTTATTACTTTGGTGGTGGCGCTGGCGATTTGGTTTACGGGTCACTTAAAGGCACCGGTTAATAACGACTTTGGGGTGGCGATAGCTTTACTAGTGATAGTTTTTTTGACCTGGAAGTTGCTCGGGAAGGAGATTAAACCGGCACTTAGGTCTGTGCATAAAATTGGCTACCTGGTGCTGGCCGAAGAAATCCTTTTTGCTGTGGGGTTTTTTGGATACGCTTTAGTCCGCGGCTACCAGCCGGACATTTTGGGACTCGAAAAATTTATGGACTTTGGCTTTATCAAGAGCTATCTTGTCTCTTCTACTCTGCCGGCCGCCGATATGTGGTGGGCCGGAGGCACGATTAATTATTATTCTTTCGGCCAGTTTTGGGCGAGTGTCCTGATTCGCATCTGGGGGGTGGCGCCAAGCGTCGGCTATAACCTGATGCTGGCCTTTATTTTGGCGAGCACTCTTAGTTTGGCCTTTAGCGTGATAGTTAATCTTTTAGAGAGAGATCCCTCGACTACGCCCGCCTTCAGCGAGGCTTCGCTCGGGATGACAAAGGGGAGATTGATCTTTTCGGGATTAGTTGGGGCGTTTTTGGTGATCTTGGGTGGAAACTCGCACACGATTTGGTACTTACTAACAAAAGGGACCTTAGCGGGGTATTGGTATGCCGACGCGACCCGTTTCATCCAGAACACAATTCACGAGTTCCCCGGCTACAGTTTCGTCGTCAGCGACCTGCACGGCCATGTTCTCAGTTTACCGATGGTTTTGATTTTTA
Organism: uncultured Pseudomonadales bacterium; assembly: GCA_964352325.1. Lineage (GTDB taxonomy): Bacteria > Patescibacteriota > Microgenomatia > UBA1400 > MFAQ01 > 2-01-FULL-50-23. The sequence goes on along the minus strand of CAYGRQ010000005.1, from coordinate 20,237 downwards.
TTCTCCTGTTGATCACCTGGCAGAAAGAAAAAAGGCGGTTAATAGAAATTGGCTTGGGGATTTTATTGGGGGTAATGGCAATGACGAATACTTGGGACAGCGCCATTTACGGGCTCCTCCTGGCGCTACTATTTTTTCTAAACTTGATGTCTCGACAGACAAGTATCCGGGAACTGACTAAGACGCTAGTGGTAGTTGGTGTTTCGGCGGGGATAACGGCACTACCCTGGTTGGTCGGATTTTCCTCGATATCGGATGGCTTGGCGGCGGTCAAGGAGAGATCTCCCTTGTGGCAGTTGGCGGTACTTTGGGCGGTTCATATCGGTGTGACGGTGGTGGCGCTGGGGGTGTCGGTCAGGGGCAAAAATAAAAACTTTCTGGTGCTGGCCTTGGGCCTTTGTGCCATCACTTTGATACTACTGCCCGAATTTGTCTATGTCAGAGACATTTACCCGAGTCATCCGCGGGCCAATACGATGTTCAAGTTTACTTATCAAGCTTTTATTATGATGGGGCTGGTGTTCGGCTGGCTCACCGGAAAAGTATTGAATATTAGGAATAAAGTATTAAGCGCGGCGGTAACTGGTGGCCTGTTTTTATTGTTTGGAAGTTTGCTGATTTTCCCCTACTTGGCTTTCAGTTCCTACTACGGCGGCTTTAGGTCTTACCGGGGACTGGACGGTTTCTCATTCCTTTACCTGCGATTCCCCGATGAAGTAGAGATGATCGGATATTTGGAAAAAAAGGCCAATGGCAAGAATTTGATTGAGGCGGTGGGAGATTCTTATACCGAGACGGATTTTATTTCGGCTTTTAGCGGAACAGCGACGGTTGTTGGCTGGCGAGTCCACGAGTGGCTGTGGCGGGGCGGCTATGAGATGGTTGGAAGGCGCGACGAAGAGGTCAAACGGTTTTACGAGACTGGGTCGGAGGCGGAGATAAATGAAATTATCAAAAAGTATAACCTCGGCTGGGTAGTGGTCTCACCCCGCGAGAAAGAGAAGTATAAAATTGACGAGAAGAAAATAAAGTCTTTGGGTGAAATAGTTTTTTCAGGAAAAGTAAGTTATCTGGTCAGGATTAGATAGCGAAATTACTCAAGTTTATTTTTGATGTACTGGCCTAGGGCGGGCCAATTGTTATCGCGGGCGATCAATACCCATTGATTTAGATAGAAAGGTGAGATGGGCGGATTTTCCAGAATGGCGACACCGGATTCGTCCGGATCATAAGAGAGGATAATTCTTTTGGGTGGATGGCGATATGAGTCGAGACCAATTCTAACCAAGGCGGGGTAGAGCTGCTCGCCGAGATTGGTGTCGAGATTTTCCCGGATTAAGCCATAGAATGCAGTCAGGTTTTGGCGGGAGAGAAAGAAGGTGGGACTTTTTAGTTTTTGGATGAGAGCGGCAACAATCTGCTGTTGGCGGCGGTCGCGAGCGATATCGGTGCCCTCATCACCCTCGGCATGGCGAGAGCGGACAAATTTGAGGGCAGTCACGCCGTTCAGGCGCTGGAGACCAGGCAAAAAGGTAATGGTTTCGTAGCGACTGGACTCAGGTAGAGCATTTTCCAGGCCGGGGAGCGGAAACTCCCGATCGGTAAAGCCGGTGATGACATCGACGTCGATGCCTCCCACCCGATCAACGGCTTTCTGAAAGAGGGAAAAGTCAATGACGATGGTGTAGTGGATGGGTAGGCCCAAGGTTTCCAAGACGGCGCTTTGGGCGAGCAAAATACCGCCGCCATTTTGTTCCCGAAACTGACCGTAATGATAAACGGAGTTAATCTTCGTCTTGAGGGAGCTAACCCAGAGGTCGCGGGGAACGGAAATGAGGCTGGCTTGTTGGTCGGAATGGGAATAGGAGATAACCAGCATGGTGTCGGTCAGGTCGGGTGAATCTGAGCCTTTACCCCGGATACCCAGGATGAGGAAATTGGTCCGGTTATTGGTGACCGCCAGAACAGTTTGGGGGTTTTTGAAAAAAGTAAGCAGGCTGATGTTGCCCAAGCCCGCTTCTTGCAAAAAATCTTTGGTCTTGACCCCAAGAAACAGCAACAGGCCGCTGACAATTAGGAAAATAATTAAAACAAGGTGGCGGAAAAAGTAACTCAGCAGGGAAAAAAGAGATCGCCGGAGGCGGATAATTTTGGTCTTCATACAAAGGCTGCCATTAGTTTAACAAAAGCGGGCACGGTCAGACTATCGGTGCCCACCAAAACACCGTCGAGGTGCTGTTTGGCAAGGTAAGAATCAACGTTCTCGGGCGTGACTGAACCGCCATAGAGAATCGGACATTGGCTGTCGGTCAGGAAAGATATCTTGCCGGCGACGATTTCTGCCTGACTAGCGTCTTGGGCCCGGCCGCTGCCGATAGCGGAAACCGGCTCATAGGCGAAAATACAGGTGGTGAGGGGGAGTTGGAGAGCGAGCAGCTCCCGAATTTGTTCGTCAAGGTAAGGTTGGTCGATGCAGATAATGGGAACAAGCGATTCTTCAAGAAGACGTTTTACTTTTTGGGCAACCAGGGCGCTGGTTTCAGAAAACTCGCGGCGGCGGTCGGAATGGCCGACGAGACAATAACGGGTTAATTCGGAGAGCATTCGGGCGGTAACTTCACCGGTATGCTTACCTTCCGTTTCGGCGCTGACGTTTTGAGCGCCGACCTGGAGGGGGAGATTGAGCTGGTTGATAAGTCGATTGACCTCCGCCAGATTGGTAAAAGGGGCGCAGATAATGGCGGTGAGATTGGCTTTGGGCAGGTGCGCCTGGGAAAACTCCGACAGCCAGATATGAGTTTGAGAGATGGTGTTGTAACTCTTCCAGTTACCAATGAGATAGCGCATAATTCTTTAGGTCAATTATATTATGGATAGCCTACTATCTGATTTGAACAAGGAACAGCGGCAAGCAGTGACGCACGAAGGAGCGCCGCTTTTGGTTTTGGCGGGGGCGGGCAGTGGAAAAACGAAGGTTCTTACCTACCGGGCCTTTTGCTTGATGCAAAAGAAATTGGCTGACCCGGCGGAAATAATTCTGTTGACCTTTACTAACAAGGCGGCGGAAGAAATGAAGACGCGGGTAGCCAAAATGTCTGGCGAAGCCAGATCCGGCTTTGCCGGAGGATTGGGGTTCGCCGGCACTTTTCATACCTTTGGGGCGAGGATGCTGAGGCATTACGGCCAGCTGGTGAACCTGCCGCCGAACTTTGTCATTTACGATACCGATGATAGCGAGTCGGTGATTAAAGGGGTGGTTAAGGATTTGGGCCTGGACCCAAAAAATAACCGGCCGGGAATGTACTTGCATCTGATCAGCCGGATGAAAAATGAATTATTGACTCCGGTGGACTTGGCGGAGACGGCAAAAGATGATTTTTACAAAAAAGTGGTTTCGGTCTGGCAGGAGTATGAGAAGGTGCTGCGGAAAGCGGCCGCGGTCGATTTCGACGACCTACTTATTTTTACGGTGCGCTTATTGTCGCTACCGGCAATGCAGGAGCGAATCAGGGAGAAGTACAAATACATTCTGGTTGACGAATACCAGGACACCAACAAGGCGCAATTTCTGATCACGAAGCTGTTGGCCGTTCACCCAACCGGTTTGATGGTGGTTGGCGACGCGGCCCAGGCAATCTATTCATTTCGGGGAGCGGATTTTCGCAATCTATCACTTTTGGAAAAAGAATATCCAAACTTGGTCACTCTGCGCTTACCAAAAAATTATCGAAGTACCCAAACGATTTTGGACGCCGCCTACAGCGTTATCGCCAACAACAAAAATCACCCCGTGTTAAAACTGGAGGCTGTCAAGTCTTTCGGCGAAAAAATTGACATGGTCGAGGTGATTGATGAAAAAGAGGAGGCGGCCTATGTGGTTTCGGTGGCGGAACGGCTGTCGGCGACAGGGGGGAGTTTGGCCATTCTCTACCGAACCAATGCCCAATCGCGGGCGATCGAGGAGGCGCTAATCAGGAGAAAAATAGACTACAAGCTGGTAGGCGGAATTCGCTTCTATGACCGGGCGGAAATAAAGGACCTGTTGGCTTACCTGCGGGTTATTTACAACGCTGACGACTTGGTTAGTTGGCAAAGGGTTGAGGGGCTAGGCAAGAGAAATAAAACCAAGTTTGAGATATGGCTGGCAACGGAGCGGGGCAGACTGTTGGAAAAATATCCGCACGAGCTACTCCAGGAAATAATTGACCAGACCGGTTATTTGTCCCGCTTCAATGACCGGGACGAAGAAGACGCGGCCAGGGTGGAGAATATCAGAGAGCTGTTGGCGGTCGCCAGCGAGCAGCCTGATTTGACCGCGTTCCTCGAAAGTGTCGCCCTAATCCAAAGTGAGGAACTGGCAGAGCGAAAAGACCGACTTCGCCAAGGCTACGACGGTCAAGCGGGCAAGGCCTTAGTAACAATGATGACAATTCATGCGGCCAAGGGCTTGGAGTTTGACGAGGTAATTATTGTCGGCTTGGAGGAAGGGCTACTGCCCCACTCCAGGAGTCTACTGGAAAGAGAAGACTTGGAGGAAGAACGACGACTGATGTACGTGGCGATGACCCGGGCGAGGGCGAAATTGCACCTGACTTTGACGAGAAGCCGGCTGGTCTATGGGGGCAGGCAGCCGGCATCACCCTCCCGCTTCCTGTCCGAAATTCCCCAGGAGCTATTGAGGATGGCCAGTCGGGGTTTTGCGGCTTACCGGGAACTGACTCCGAGGACGATAACCAATGAAGATTTGGGAGACGGGCGAAGAATAGTAGACGCCTGGTAACCCTGCAGGGTCAGACCCTGCAGGGGTGATCACCAATCGATGGAGGTTTGGCCGTGGACTTCTAGGTACTGATTTGTTTTAGAAAAGGGTTTACTTCCAAAAAAGCCATTGTGGGCGGAGAGGGGTGAGGGGTGGGCCGACTTAATGACCAGGTGGCTGGTTGGATCGATGAAAGCGCCTTTTCTCTGGGCGTAGTTGCCCCAAAGAATGAAGACCAGGTGATCTTTGGTTTCGGCGAGACGGTGGATGACAGCGTCGGTAAAAGTCTCCCAGCCCTTGTTTTGGTGAGAGCCGGTTTGGCGGGCGCGGACGGTCAGGGTGGCGTTGAGTAGCAAGACGCCCTGCTTGGCCCAACGTTCGAGATTGCCGGAATGGGGCACCTTCTTTCCCAAATCTGACTCAATTTCTTTGTAGATATTGACTAGTGAGGGAGGCGGGATGACACCATCGGGGACGGAGAAAGAAAGCCCGTGGGCTTGGCCGGGACCATGGTAGGGGTCTTGGCCGAGGATAACGACCTTGACCTTGTCGACAGGAAGACTATCTAGGGCGTTGAAAATAAATTTGGGGGGCGGATAGACAGTGCCGTTTTGGTACTCCTCTTTAACAAACTTGGTGAGATCAGCAAAATAGGGTTTGTTAAACTCGTCTTTCAGCAACTCCTTCCATGATTTTTCGAGGCGGACTTCCATGAGTCTATTCTAAAACCAGATTTTCAGTCAAGAATTTTTTGAGTGCCACCAAATCCTTTTCTTCATGGTCGTAGTGATATGACTTGATACCAACCGTCTTCGCACTTTTCACCGCATTTTCGTTATGCTCAAAATAAATGACATCGTCTTTACTCAAACCAAAGTATTCAAGCATTGTTTCGTAGTATTTTGGATCAGTCTTTTCAGGGTTATGTTTGAGCGAAAAAACTT
>CAYGRQ010000005.1:2206-14434 GCA_964352325.1 uncultured Pseudomonadales bacterium | reverse complement strand
GTTTCGTAGTATTTTGGATCAGTCTTTTCAGGGTTATGTTTGAGCGAAAAAACTTCATAGGGCATTTTATCCAAACCAAACTCCTTGGATTGCTCATCGTTGGCTCCTGTCAGAATAATTTTTCTGTTTGGGAAAGCTTCGAGCAAGTCGTGCATCTCTTTGAAAATACCATCACCCTCGATTATAAATGCGTCAACTGCGTCAACTAGAATTGTTTTCATATTTATAACTTGATTATATTATGTTTCTTCATAAATGCCCGACCCGAACCTGTCTTGAGATATTTTTCGAAATCGAAAGCTATATACTTATCAGAAAATGCAAAATAACAGACTAATTTAATTGGTCTTTGGTCTTTTGTTGCAGGAACATAACCCTTCTGGTGCCGTTCAATCCGTGCTTCGAGGTTGTCTGTGCAACCAGTATATGGTTTGTTGTCTGAACACTTGAGGATGTATACGTAGTACATAAATTAGGCTCTCCTTCGCGATCTATTTAAGCGGACTTTGTCCGCCGTAGCTCGCTTCGGCGAGCGAAGGCGGAGAGGGCGGGATTCGAACCCGCGATACCCTTTCGGATATGGCAGTTTAGTAAACTGCTGTCTTAAGCCGCTTGACTACCTCTCCAGATTAGCAGATTTTAGCATTTCTGGTGGTAGAATTGAGGCTAATGATTAAGGAGGTCTCGATTAGACAAAAAACAAGTTTTGACAAATTGGCGGCACACCCCCTTCAGAGCTGGGCCTGGGGAGAGTTTCGGGAGAAAACCGGAGTCTCGGTTTTGCGCCTCGGTCGATACCAAAAAGGCAGATTGGTAGAAACGGCCCAAGTGACAATCCACCCGATTCCCCGCCTACCTTGGAAAATCGGCTACTGGCCAAAAGGAGTTGTCCCGAGCAAGCTAATGGTGGAGGCGGTAAAGAAAGAGCTGCGGAAAAGAAACGCCGTCATGGTGAAACTGGAACCGAATATTCTGGCCGAGGATGGGGCGGAAAGGATGGCCGGCTTTAAGGGAAGACCGGGGATGGTTAAGGGAAGACCGTTATTTACGAAGTGGTCGTTCTGGCTGGACCTGACCAAGACAGAAGGCGAACTTCTGGCGGGGATGAAACAGAAGACGAGATACAACACCCGGCTGGCGGAAAAGAAGGGGGTCAAGGTCATCGAAGATAACAGTCAGGCGGCATTTGATGAATATTGGTGGTTAACTGAGGAGACGACGAAGAGGCAAGGGTTTTATGCCCACACGAGAAAGTATCACCAACTGATGTTTGAAACACTCCGATCGGCAGGTATGGCTCATCTTTTCAAGGCGATACATGAAAGAAAAACCCTGGTTGCCTGGATTGTTTTTATCCTGAATGGAATTATTTACTACCCTTACGGCGCCTCAACGCGCGATGACAGAAATGTTTTTGCCAGCAATCTGCTGATGTGGGAGGTGATTAAATTTGGCAAGAAAAACGGTTGCCAGTTGTTTGACCTGTGGGGTTCGCCGGGGCCCACTCCAAAACCAAATGACCCCTGGGCCGGCTTTCACCGCTTCAAAGAGGGGTATGGCGCCAAACTGGTCGAGTTTGTGGGTACCCACGACCTGATCATTAACCCACTACTGTATTGGCCATATAGGATTGGTGAGGAAATTAGGTGGGTGATCTTAAGATTAGTGCGAAGATTTATTTAATGGAGGACCTGCGGCAGACAAAAGAATGGGCGGATTGGCTGGCGACAACGGGGTGGATCGTCGAGCGGGTTAAGACGGGTAAAAAATACTCGTCGGTGTTTGTCCGAAAAATTCCGCTGTTGCCAATTTCTTTTTTGAAGGTCCAGAGATATGAAGAGGTGGTGGACTGGAGAGGGTTGGTCCGGCTAAAAAAGAAGCATCACGTCCTCTGGTCGGTGCTGGAACCGATAACAGAGGAACAGGAGGAAGATGCAAAGAGGCATGGGTATAGATTGATGCGAGATACCTACCTGCCGGGGAAAACGAGGGTAATTGATTTAACTAAAAGTGAGCAGACGATTCTTTCAAGCATGAGCGAAAATTTTAGAAGGATTATAAAAAAAGGATCAGCGATAAAAACGAAACAAATTTCCGCTAACGAGTTTTATGCGGACTGGCAAAGGTGGGCGAGATCGATGATTTTGACGCGATTTCAGTTTGACAAACTGGTGGAGGCGTATGGAAGGAAAGCGGAGTTCTGGGCGGGGGAGGAGGGCGGACGACTGTTGTCAGCGGTGATGCTTCTTTTTACGGCGGACTCCTGTTTTTATTACCAAACTTGGACGAGCAATGAGGGGCGCCATGGCGGCGAACACGTGATCCTGGTTTTCGAAACGATGAAACGGGCGAAGAAACTAGGGAAGAAGTTCTATAACTTTGAGGGAGTTTTTGACAGCCGGTTTCCGATGGCGAAGTGGGGAGGGTTTTCTGAATTCAAAAGGCGTTTTGGCGGCTATGAAATCGAATACCCCGGCTCGTTCATGAAGTGGTTTTGACTCTTGACAAACGACGACTAAAAAAATGCTAGTATGGAGTTATGAACCAATTAAACAAGACGCTCGAACTCTATCTGGTGAAGAAGGCCCCGGCCCTTCCCAAGAATATTAAAGAAATTTTAGTGAAACTGGCCCCATGGGGTGCAATCGTTGGGGTGGTGTTTAGCCTCCCGGCGATATTGGCTATCTTTGGACTCTCGGCGATGATGTCTTCCATTCCTTATGCTGCTTATGGAATGATGAGGGCCAGCGGTGGGTTTTCATTGGCGGCATTGTTTTTGGTGGCGACGGCAGTCCTTGAAGCCCTGGCCATACCAGGACTGATGAAGAGAAAACTGGCGGGGTGGAATTTTCTTTACTACGCCGTTTGGGTGAGTGCCGTTTCCTCGCTACTTAACTACGATATTGTGGGGCTGGTTGTCAGCGCCCTGATCTCGCTCTATTTACTCTTCCAGGTCAAGAGCTACTATAAGTAGGAAGACCGGAGGGGAAGCAGTGGGAGCGGAAGTCGCAGCGGGCGCAGATAGAAACGTCTTTGGTGCGGGAAAAGTTGAGGGAGCGGATTTCTTTGGCTGATTGACGAATGGTTTGCTTTAATTCTTCAACTTCGGCGGGGGTGATATTGAATTTCTCGCGATGGAAAATACCAGACTTATCCGGTTCGATGAAATCGAGTTCGGTTTCCCCGACCCGATAAGCAAAAGAGCGATCGAGCTGGGCTAGAAGATTGTAAAAAATTAATTGGCGCTTGTAGTTACCATCCGGACCGTCGGCTTCTTTTTCCAAGACGCCGCGGGTCTTCGGAGCGCCGGTTTTGTAGTCGACGAAGCGGACCCGCTGGTTGGCGGGCAGGCTGTCGATACGATCGACTTTACCGGAGAGTGGAATATCGTCAAGAAGAACTTGGGAAGCCAGAGACAGGCCGAAATTTTTCTCGGTGAAGAGGGGCGGTTTAAATTCATTCCGGTAATGGTCGTAGTAGGCGGAAAGAGTTTTCTGGCCATGAACAAGGCGGTCTTTGAGCTCGCTTTCTGAAAGGACTTCGCGTTTGAGAGCGGCCTCAAAATCGGAAATAAATTCCTTTTTGGTTTCAAGTTTGCCGGTTTTGGCTAACTTCCGATAGAGATTTTCGAGAGCGACGTGGACGGCAGTACCGAAACACATAGCCGGCGCTTTGGCTCTCGGGATGCGGTAAAGGTTATCGAGTTTGAATTTGTAGTGGCACTGTAGATAGGTGTTGAGGGCGGTCGGAGAAAGCTTGAAATTGGCGATAAGTTCCCGCAGGTACTCCTCCTCGCCATCATGGATGATCGGAGCGGCCGGGGTCAAAAGATCGGCGAGAATTTGGGAGGCGTTTTTCTCATACTTTTCGGTTTTGATTTCCTTGAGGTGTTCTTTGGGCAGGTCGGAGAGAAACATGGCCGGAAAAATCATTTTGGCGGAGTGAGTATAGGTAGTGGCGCCCGAAAGATAAACCTCCTGCTTAGCGCGGGTAAGGGCGACGTAGAAGAGGCGGCGTTCATCGGCGTTTTTGTCTTCTTTGGTGGGGTCGGAGTCGATGATACCGGCGGGTAGTTTGATCATTTGGCGGACGGTTTTATTGCCCCAATGGGTATCGGCAAAACGATAAACGTAGACGATGAGCCACTCTAAGCCTTTCGCCTTATGGGCGGTAGTAAGAGTGACGGCTTCCTTGTCAGATACCAGAGCCGACTCGGGCATCTTGACCCCATGCCGTTCCATTAGGTCCAAATTCTTCATGTAATCCGCTAGATCCAGAGAGGGATTGGCGGCGAGCTGGTTTTTGACGTCCTCGAAGAGAGTACTGAAGCGATTAAGTTCGGTAATTGGCCGGGGGAGTTTAAGAATGTAGTTCATCAGCCCCGACTCCTGAAAAATCTTTTGAAAACTTTCGGAAAGAGTATGAAAGGCGGCCTGGTGGCTCCATGAGGCTAGAAGGTTAAAGATTTCTGTGTTCTGGAGAGCATCGACAAGCGGTTGCTTGTTGTCGTGGGCGATGCGGGATAGCCTGAGGAGTGCGAGGGGGTCGAGCTTGAAGTACGGGTAATTCAAAACAATAAAGAGGTCGAGGTCGTCGATTTGACCAGGAAGGTGGGTAACAACGCGGAGGATTCTTAGGAACTGGCTGATAAGGGGAGTGGTGAGAATATTGGTGCCGCCTTCAAGGCGGTACGGGATTCCTTTTTGTTTAAAGAGACTGACTAAGTGGTCTAGGTCTTTGTTTTCTTTAACGATGACGGCAATATTCGACGGCGAGACGCCATTTTTGATTTTGTCTTTGATGGAGCTGGTCAAGAACTCATCTTCGAAAACAGAGGAGTTAAATTTGGCCACCCTGACCGGCATGGGTTCGTGGGTAACATTATGGTTAAGCGGCGAATCAGCTATTAGGGCGGCGGCGGAAGAAAGAATAACCGGAGTAGAACGATAGTTTTGGTTTAGGGTAATTTTGACGGCGTTAGGGAAAGTTTTTTCAAACTGACGAGTATTTTCCTGACTGGCTCCTTGAAAGCGAAAGATCGATTGGGCAGGATCGCCAACGACGAAGATGTTGGCATTTTTGTCCCAGAAACTGGCGAGGGCAAAAATGAGACGGTTTTGGGCGGAGTTGGTATCCTGATATTCGTCAACCAAGATGTATTGAAATTTTTCCTGGTAGCTTAGAAGAAACTCTTCATCCGTTTCAAAGGCTTCGACGACCCAATTGATCATATCCTCGTAATCAAAGCGGCCGAGGCGAACCAGTTCTGCCTGATACTTTTCGTAGAGAGTGAGGAGGTCGATATTTTTGCTGACCAATTTTTCTTTTTCGGCAAAGACAGTTTTTTTCAACGAGGGGCTTTCTGCCTCAAAGTCTTCCGACAAAGCTCTGACTAATTTGGCGTATTTTTTCAGAGTGACCCCTTCGCGTTTGAGATCGGAGATGGCACCAAGAATATCTTTAAGAAAAAGGGTGGGATTGTTGAGGGGCTTCAGGAGAAGAAAGGTGCTGTCTTCAAGGATTTGGGTGATGATCTCGATTTTTTCCAAGTCGGTCGCGGCGATCATGCCGGCGGGACGACTGAAACGCTCCGGGTTCTCGGCAATGATGTCATTACAAAAAGAATGGAAGGTGGTGACCTTGACATAGTAGCCATCTTTGCCGATGAGGTCGATCAGACGGGCGCGCATTTCTTTGGTGGCGCTTTCGGTGAAAGTGAGGGCGAGAATAGCGGAAGGATCGGTGTCGGTTTTGGCGAGAATATTGGCGATACGGACGGTCAGAACTTGGGTTTTTCCCGTTCCCGGTCCGGCCATAACCATGATCGGACCATCGAGGGTATCGACGGCTTTTTTTTGATTTTCGTTAAGAGATGAATAGGTTTTCTGAAAGGGGGTCGGCGACATGGGGCTAGTATACGTCACCACTATCGAGGGTTTTGGTGGAGGAGATTTTCTGGCCGAGGGCGGCGAAGGTTTGATTGGTATCCGACATTTGATTGGCGGCGTTGGTGATGTGGCGGTTTAAGGTCGAGAGGTTCCCATCAAGTCGCTCGTAGTCCTTGGCAATGGCGCGGAGTAGGCTGTAGATTTCCTTCGATTTACTTTCGATTTTCTTACCCTCGAAGGAAAGTAAAATGGTTTGGAGGTGAGCGTAAAGAGTGGTCGGAGAAACGGGATAGACGCGAAGATCGCGGGCGTAATCCATGAGATCTGACAAACTGACGACTTCGTAATAGACCGATTCCGAAGGGAGGTACATCAGAGCGAAATCGACAGTACCTTCACCCGGAAGAATGTATTTGCTACTGATATCTTTGATGTGTTTTTTGACGTCGCGGATGAAAAGGTTTTTGAAAGCTTCCTTTTCCTTCTCATCTTCAGAGCGGAACATTTTCTGGAAATTCTCCAGGGGGAATTTGGAATCAATGGGGAGCAACCCCGCGTCGGTCTGGATGGCGACGTCAACGATTAAGCCAGACTTGAAAGCGTGTTGGAGAAAAAGTGACTTTTTCGGAAACATTTGACCGACAAGATCCTTGAGAACCTGTTCGCCAATATTGCCGCGCAGCTTCGGGCTTTTGAGATAGTCCTGAAGATCTTTCATCGAACGGCCGACTTCGGAAAAAACACCGGCCTCTTTTTTCAGATCGCCGATAACGGCGGTGGCACGGTCGAGACGCTCGTGGAGTTCTTTGTAACTACTTTGAAGAGTAGTGGTGAGGTGCTGGCTATTGGTGTTTAGAGAGCTTTGAAGTGAGGAGAGCCATTTGACCAGGGTGGGGTCGCTTTTCCCTTGCTCAAGTTTTTTGGCGAGGGCGAAATAGAGAAAGAGAAAACAAAAAGCGATAAAAATGAGAATGGGGAGTACTTCGGCGGACATAAGTCTATTATAGTGTGTATATGGCTCGAGAAAGAAAAAAGCGATTTGGCTGGCTGCTGTTTCTAATGCTAACGATTTGGACATTAATTACCGCAACCGTTATCTGGGTTGATCCGGAAAATATTGTTGACTTGGTGATTCCGGGGAGTTACTTTTTGTTTGGGGCTTTACTCTTTGTCGGTGTTTTTCTCTTCCTGACGATTATTTTCCTATCAGCCAGGAGGGCGCTCTGGTGGGCTGGGGGCATTATGCTTTTTCTTTACCTGCGGCTTTGGGGGCTCGGGAGTCTATTTAACGCCTTACTGACTTTGGGGATAATCGCGTGCGGCGAGTTGTACGCGCGATTTGGGGAAAAAGGGTAGAGTGCTATACTCTGGTCATGCAAATATCTGCCAGGAAACTGAATAAAACTTTAGAGAATCAAATTAGGCAGATGCTGATTGGAGTTCTCTGCGAAGTCGACTCACCGAAGGTGATGGAGGAGATACTAAATGATTTGCTGACCGAAACAGAAAGGGTGGCGATGATGAAAAGAATGGGAATCGCAATTTACCTGGACAAAAGTCGGAGCTATGAGGACATAAAAAATAATTTGAAGGTCAGTTCGGCGACAATCGCGACGGTAGCCGAAGGGATGGGTAATCCGGGCATAGTTGGGGTAATCAAGAGAGTCAAAGCGGAGGAGTGGGCGACCGGTTGGACGGAAAAAATCAGCCGGGGCCTGCGCAGGATTTTACCAATCTAGCTGGTACAATTTAGCCATGGGGAAGTTTTATATCACCACCACTTTGCCATACGTAAATTCAAAACCGCACATGGGTTTTGCCATGGAAATTGTCCGGGCGGACGCGGTGGCGAGACTACACCGGCTCTTGGGAGACGAAGTTCTTTTTAATACCGGGACCGATGAACATGGTCAAAAAATTTATCAAGAGGCACTCGGTGCTGGTCAAACTCCTCAAGAATATGTGGACGAGTGGGCAGTGAAATTTGAACTCTTGAAGTCGGCGCTTGACCTCTCGTATGACAACTTTATTAGGACTACCAACGCCCACCATGTCGCGGCGGCACAGGAATTTTGGCGCCGGTGCGACAAGAATGGCGATATCTACAAGGCAAAATACAAAGTTAAATACTGTGTTGGTTGTGAACTGGAAAAAACCGATTCTGAATTGGAAGACGGTCGTTGTCCGCTACACCCAAAAATGGAATTGGAAATCAGAGAGGAAGAAAACTATTTTTTCAGATTTTCGAAGTATCAAAGGAGACTGCTTGATTTGTACGAAAGTCAGGCCGACTTCGTTGTTCCTGGTTTCCGCTTGGAAGAGATGAAAAAATTCGTCGGAAACGGGCTGACAGACTTTTCGATCTCAAGACTAAAAACAAAAATGCCTTGGGGGGTCGATGTCCCGGATGACCCCGATCATGTTATGTTCGTTTGGTTTGACGCCTTGGTGAATTACATCTCGGCAATCGGCTGGCCGGAAGACGAAAAAAGATTTAATGAATGGTGGTCTGGCTATCAGATTGCCGGAAAGGATAATCTGCGTCAGCAGGCGGCGATGTGGCAAGCAATGTTGATGAGCGCCGGACTACCTACCTCTAAACAAATCTTCATCGAGGGTTTCATTAATTCCGATGGACAGAAAATGAGTAAAAGTTTGGGAAATGTGATCGACCCGATCGAGTATGTTGAAAAATATGGTACCGAGGCGGTCAGATATTACATACTGGCGAAGTTCTCGTCGTTTGAAGACAGTGATATTACCCGCGAAAAATTTGAGGAGGTCTATAACGCCGACTTGGCCAATGGCGTCGGAAACCTAGCGGCCCGGGTCTCGACTATGGCGGAGCAGACAGGATTGTCGGTTAAGACGAAGGAAATGGCTGTTGATCCGTTGGTTGTCGAAGAGACAACGGCATGGCATTTCGACCAAGCGATGGCGATGATTTGGCAGAAGGTGAAAGATGCCGATACCCTTATCAATGAAAGGGAAGTGTGGAAACTAATCGGGGAAGAAAAAGAGACGGTGTTAACTGATCTAGTAAACCGGCTGAGACAGATCGGGACTGATTTGCAGCCGTTTTTGCCGGAGACGGCGAAAAAGATTTTGGCGACGTTTGCCGGAGGGGAGATAAAACGAGGTGAAAACTTGTTTAACCGGTTGGATCGAAAATGATCGACACCCATGCCCATCTGACTGATGAGCGGCTCTCCAGCCAGATAGAGGCCGTGTTGGCACGAGCCAAAGAAGCCGGGGTCGACAAAATTCTAGTACCAACAACGGGGATATCGGACGGGAAGAAGGTAATCGAGTTGGCCGAAAAATACAGTCAGGTTTACGCAATGGTTGGGATTCACCCGGAAAGCGTTTTGGAGAAGGGATTCCTCGGCTTCGCTCGGAATGACGTGGAGGAGTTGGTGAGAAGATCGAACAAGGTCGTGGGGATTGGAGAGATTGGGCTGGATTTTCATTATGATCCGGAAAAGAAAACTAAAAAAGAACAAACAGAACTTTTTCGCCTGCAGATGGGGTTGGCGGTGAAAATTGATCTTCCGGTGGTGATTCATATGCGCGAGGCGGAGGCGGAAATGAGACAAGTGCTGGATCAGATGGAAAAACTACCCAGAGGGCAGTTCCACTGCTGGGCGGGTAGTGAGGAGTTTTTGGAAATTGTGCTAAAGAAAGGTTTTTATGTCAGTTTCTGCGGCAATATCACTTATAAATCGGCAGAAGAGCTTCGAAGACTGATCAAGAAAGTGCCGTTGGACCGACTGCTTCTGGAAACGGATTCGCCATATTTAGCCCCGGGGGAGAGGCGGGGTAGCCTAAACGAGCCGGCGAATGTTAAAATAATAGCCGAATACATCGCCAAATTACTAGATGTTTCTCCCGAGACTTTAATTAATCAAACAACAACAAACGCTCAATGTTTATTCTTCGGTGGCTAGTTAAGAAGTTTCCAAACGCGTCTCAGCGTTTTTTGGAAATTCTGCCAGGGTTAACGAGTTGGAGTTTGATCCTGTTTCCGATCTGGGGTTCGATTCTCACGCCACTGGCGGTAGCCTATTATATTATCGCCTTTGATGTTTACTGGCTTTATCGCTCCCTCACCTTGGCGGCCCTATCGCTCCTAGCCCACTTTCGGATCAAGGCAGGTGAGAATTACGACTGGATGGGTGATGTGGCGGGGTTTCCTGACTGGAAAAAGGTCTATCATGGCGTGATCATTCCGAATTACAAGGAGCCGGGGCATACTTTGGCTCGCACCCTACGTTCGCTGGCAAGGCAGACTTTGGGAGCAAAACAAATAATACCAATTGTCGCTTTTGAAGTGCGAGCGGGAGAAGAACTGAACCGGGAGCGGGAAAAGATGCTCTCCGGGGAGTTTGGGGGAGTTTTTGCCAAACTGATGTTTACATATCACCCGACAGATATTAAGGGAGAAGTGGTGGGTAAGTCGGCCAATTCTGC
The DNA here is from genome assembly GCA_964352325.1 of uncultured Pseudomonadales bacterium. Classification (GTDB taxonomy): domain Bacteria; phylum Patescibacteriota; class Microgenomatia; order UBA1400; family MFAQ01; genus 2-01-FULL-50-23. The sequence continues at coordinate 4,076 of CAYGRQ010000005.1, read as the reverse complement.
CTGGGGAGCGTCACAACTGATGAAAGAGGTCGAGAAACACAAAAATTGGGATCCAGATATGATGACGGTTTCTTCGACCGATGCCGATGTCGTCTTTCACCCGAATCACTTCGCGGCCTTGACCTACAAATTCCTAGATAACCCGGCGCGGTACCGCAGGATTTGGCAAGGGGCGATCATGTTCTACAACAACATTGAGAAGATCGCCTGGCCGATGAGAGTCTTCAATCGTATCGCCAGCGTTGTCTATATGGGTTTATTGATGCGACCGGACCGGTTGATCAACTTCTCAACCTACAGTCTCAGCTACAAATTATTGATGGAAGTCGGCAATTGGGATACGGATGTCATTCCTGAGGATTATCGTCTTTTCTTCAAGGCTTATTTTGCTACGGGGGGCGAAGTCGAAGTCGAACCGATTTTCTTACCGATTTTCGCCGACGCGGCCGAGTCAATCGGTTTTTGGAATACCTTCGTTAATACCTACGAACAGGTGAAACGCTGGGCTTGGGGAGCCAGTGATGACGCCTACATCATCAAACAATATATTCTGGACACCAGAGCCCCTTTTTGGGACAAGACAATCAGGGTCTTCAAGGTAATCGAGGACCATTTCCTCTGGCCGGTAAACTGGTTTGTTTTAACTTTGGGGGCGACGTTACCACCGTTACTAAACGAAACTTTTAGCCGGACGGTGATCGGAAAAACACTGCCGCAAGTCTCTTCGGCTATTTTGACCCTGTCTTTGGTCAGTCTTTTCGTGATGATCTTTGTCGACTGGCGATCCAAACCAAAGGTGGCCGGGCTGCCGTTGTGGCGGAGAATTCTTTCCCCTTTTGAATTTGTTCTCCTGCCGGTGGTCGGATTTTTCTTTACGGCCCTTCCGGGTTTGGATGCCCACACCCGCCTGATGATGGGCAGATATATCAAGTATCGGATTACGGAAAAGATTTGATTTATACCCTTTTGTATTCCCCCTTCGAAAGGGGGAAGGTGGACCCGTTGACCCACCGAGGGGGAAGGTATTATGAATAGATGTGACTGTGTATTTCAACAGAAAAGGAGACGGTCAAAAGAGAAAGTGTTTGAGAAATAATAGTCCTTTTTGTGAGAGATTGTTGTGGCATTATCTAAGGAATAAAAAATTAGGATATCGATTTAGAAGACAATTTGGAATCGACAGATATGTGGTTGATTTTTATTGTCCAAAATTAAGATTAGCAATCGAAATTGACGGCCCCACACACGAACTAGATAAAGACAAATATCGACAAGGAAACATCGAATCTCTTGGTATTAAGGTAATTAGATTCACAAATGATCAAGTTACGTCCAATATTGGTCTTGTTGTCGAAGAAATAAGCAAAAAACTTCTCCCCTTACGAAGGGGAGATTAAGAGGGGTTTGATGTATACCCCCTTGTATTCCCCCTTCGAAAGGGGGAAGGTGGACCCGTTGACCCACCGAGGGGGTGTCAGGAGATGAGGTCCCAGCGTTTGAGTTTTTCCATTTGGCCGGCTTGGATAAGGTGGAGTGAGGAGTAAATGCCGTGTTTCTTGATCAGTTCGTCGTGAGTGCCCTGTTCGGCGATTTTTTTCTGATCGAGGACGATAATTTCATCCGCTTTTTGGACGGTCGACAAACGGTGGGCAATGATGATGGTGGTCCGGCCTTTTATTAACTTCCAGAGTGCGTCCTGGACGAGCATTTCGGAATGTGAATCGAGAGCACTGGTGGCTTCGTCAAGAATTAAGACCTTCGGGTTCTTGAGGACGGTTCTGGCAATGGAGAGGCGTTGTTTTTGACCGCCGGAAAGACGGACGCCGCGCTCGCCGATGACGGTATCAAGACCTTTGGGGAGCTTCTTGAT
>CAYGRQ010000005.1:0-2106 GCA_964352325.1 uncultured Pseudomonadales bacterium | reverse complement strand
GACGGACGCCGCGCTCGCCGATGACGGTATCAAGACCTTTGGGGAGCTTCTTGATAAACTCGTCGGCGTTGGCCACCCGACAGGCGATTTCCATTTCTTCCCGGCTAGCTGTCGACTTACCATAGCGCAGATTTTCGGCGATAGTTTCGTCAAAAAGATGGCTATCCTGCATGACCAGACCAGTGGCCAGTCGGAGGGTGTCGAAAGAAAGGTCTCTTAGGTCGACACCGTCTAAGGTAATCTGACCCTTGTCTGGATCGAAGAAACGAACTAGCAAGTGGGCGATGGTGGTTTTGCCTACCCCGGACTTGCCTACGAGGGCGAGAGTTTTGCCCGGTTCAACGGCGAAACTTATACCACGAAAAACATCTTGGCCACTTTTTTCGGGGTACTTGAACCAGACATTTTTAAACTCGACCTTGCCTCTGATTTGGGGGAGATGTATCGGTTGATTGATCTCGATCAATTTCGGTTTCTCATCGAGAATCTTGAAGTAGTCCCGGACTCCAATCATGGTATATTTTACCTCCCAAAAGATCCAGTTCAGATTCCAGAGAGGTTGTTTGATCATTTCGACATAGGAAACGAGAAGAACAACCACGCCGATGGTGATTTGTTGGGACAGGCCGAGAAAAAAGATGTAAGCATAGATAGCGACAGTCCAAATATCGATTAAAATGTCGGCTAAAACACCCTGGTTGCTGATTTTTTCCATTTTTAGTTTGTTTTCGGTCAACTTGTCGGCGACGGATCGAAGTTTGTTCAGTTCATATCTTTCGGTGGCAAAGGTTTTTACCAGACGAATATTGCTCATGACTTCCCAAAAGTGGCTGTACTCGCGATCCCAGACTCTGTTTTGCCGTTTCTCTAACTTGCTAAGCTTTTTGAAACGAACTAGGCGTAAGTAAAAGAAGGGAACGAACATGGCGATAGCGGACAGACCAATCCTCCAGTTGATCGAGCTGACGACAACTATGGAAACCACGGCCGTGGCGGCCCCAGGAAGAAAGTTGACGCCTAAATTGCTGATAATGCCACGGATGCCATCAGTGCCCCGACTAAGTTTGTTCATGACTTTACCCGAAGCGTTGCGATCGAAATAGCCGACTGGAAGTTCGAGGAGATGGCCGAAGCCGATCTCGCGTAAGTAGTGAAGCAGGCGGTAACCCAAAAGGGAGCTGGCATAAACGGAGGTACGGTTGACGATGGTGGAGAGCAGCTTGGCGGCAAGCAAAAGAAGGACAAGATTTAGGAAAGTGGTTTGTCTGAAAAGAAAAAGGGTGGTCTGTCCGGTGGAGATAAGATCGATGAATGATCGGTTAATCAGCGGCCAAAGTTGATTAAGCCCCGACAGGACAACAATTAGTAAGGAGATGCCAAAAATCCGACCCCAAAAGGGACGAACGAGCAGGAAAACTCGGGCCAGATCCGAACGTTTCTTCACAATTTAATTAAAGCATGGAATGTTAAGATAAATCTATGAACTTAATGACCGAAAGTTTGTGGGGCGATGAGGCTTTTTCGGCGCTGGCGGTAATGAAGAGTTTTCCGGAGATGATCGGGGTGGTAATGAGAGATACCGCCCCGCCGCTTTTTTATATTGTTGGTTACTGGTGGGTCCGGATGTTCGGGTTTTCGGAGGCGGCCTTACGATCGTCAACCTGGCTACTAATGCTGGGGTCGGCGGTGTTTGCGGGTTTGATCGTCTTTCATCTTGATAAAAACAAGGTCGGGGCGATATTGGCGGGAGGGCTGGCTTTTTTCTCACCCTTTCTTTTTCGCTTCGCTTTTGAATGGCGAATGTACGCCCTGTTGACTTTTACGGTCACCGCCTCAACCTACTTTTTTGTAACGAAGAGATGGGGCTGGTATACCGTCATGGCCCTGGCGGCTCTTTATACGCACCATTTCGCCGTATTTACCGTCTTCGCTCAGGGTCTATGGTTTTTGGTAACTGATTTTTCCTGGAAAAAACGGGATCGATGGTGGCCGGAGCTAAAACCATTTTTGTTTATCGGTTTGGGCTACTCTTTATGGCTATATCCAATGTATGTTCAAATCCAAAGGGTAAGGGGGAGTGGCTTCTGGCTCTCGGTGCCAAAGATT
>CAYGRQ010000004.1:20190-24547 GCA_964352325.1 uncultured Pseudomonadales bacterium | reverse complement strand
TGTTAAAATTAGCCTCGTTGTGAAAATAACAACTTCATTTTTATGGCCACCGCAACTAATCAGAAAAAAGTACCGCTGAACCGAGTCCGAAACATCGGTATCATTGCCCATATCGATGCCGGCAAGACCACCACTTCCGAACGGATTCTTTTCTACACCGGTCAAACCTACAAGATCGGTGACATCGACGAAGGCAGCACCGTCATGGACTGGATGGACCAGGAGCGCGAGCGCGGCATTACCATCGTCTCGGCCGCCATCACCACTTTCTGGACCCCGGTTTTGGCAGACACTCTCTACCAAGACGAACACCGCGTTAACATCATCGACACTCCGGGCCACGTCGACTTCACTGCCGAGGTTGAGCGCTCCTTACGTGTCCTAGATGGCGGCATTATCGTTCTCGATGCCGGCAGCGGTGTCCAGTCTCAGACTGAAACCGTCTGGCGCCAAGCCGACAAATATCAAGTCCCCCGCATTGCTTTCGTTAACAAGATGGACGTTCTCGGTGCTGACTTCATGAATACGATCAAAGAAGTGAACCAAAAACTTGGCGCCAAGACCGCCGTTATGGCCCTCCCCATCGGCGTCGAAAATACCTTCAGGGGCATCGTTCTTCTTCTTGAGAGAAAAGCCATCATTTGGCAGGGTGACGAAACCGGCGCCAAATACGTCGTCGAGGATGTCCCCGCCGATATGCAGGCCGAAGTCGAAGCCGCCCGGGCTAAATTAGTCGAGGCCATCGCCGAAACCGACGACCGGCTCATCGGCGACTTCCTTGACGGCAAAGAATTGGCAGTTTCCGACCTCAAGATCGCTTTACGCCAAGCTACCTGCACCAATATCATAGTTCCCGTTTTTCCCGGTTCATCGCTTAGGAACAAAGGCGTCCAGCCCTTGCTGGATGCCGTCGTCGATTTCCTCCCCTCGCCCCTCGATCGCGGTGCCGTTACCGGGGTGAACCCAGATACCAACGAGCCGGAAGTCAGAAAGCCGGAGACAAACGAACCCTTCGCCGGTCTGGCCTTCAAGATTCAGGCCGATGCCCACGTCGGTCGTCTCACCTTCGTTCGCGTCTACTCCGGCACTCTCAAACAAGGCTCCTTTATCTACAACCCCGGCAAACGCGAACGCGAACGTGTCGGCCGCATCCTGCTGATGCACAGTAACGATCGTGAAGAAATCGAGGAGGCAAGAGCCGGCGAAATCGTCGCCGTCATTGGCCTTAAAGCCACCAAAACCGGTGATACCCTCTGTGAAGAAACCAAACCGATTGTTCTTGAATCGATCACCTTCCCCGAGCCGGTCATTTCCCTGGCCATCGAACCCAAGACCAAGGCTGACCAGGAAAAACTCGGGACAGCCCTCAACAAACTTTCCGACGAAGATCCCACTTTCCAAATTAGAACCGACCATGAAACCGGCCAAACCGTCATTTCCGGCATGGGTGAACTCCACCTCGAGGTTTTGGTCGAGCGGCTTCGCCGCGAGTTCAAGGTCGACGCCAATACCGGCACACCCCAGGTTGCTTATCGCGAGACCATCACCTGCGAAGTCGAGGCCGAAGGTAAATACATCCGCCAGTCCGGTGGTCGCGGCCAATACGGTCACTGTGTCCTTATCGTTCGCCCGAAAGTCCGGGGCGAGGGCTACGTCTTTAACAACAAGATTGTCGGCGGTGTCATCCCGAAGGAATTTATCGCCCCAATTGAAAAAGGTGTTCGTGAAGCCCTGGCCAATGGTGTCATCACCAGCTTTCCGGTCGTCGACATTGAAGTCGATGTGGTTGACGGATCTTTCCACGAGGTCGACTCGTCCGAAATGGCCTTCAAGATCGCCGGCTCCATGGCTGTTCAGGCTGCGGTGAAGAAAGCCAACCCTGTCGTCCTCGAACCGATCATGAAGGTCGAGGTGACTACCCCCGAAGAGTACCTAGGTGATATAATTGGGGATATCAGTAGCCGCCGTGCCCAAATTCAGGGGACGGTTCAGCGGGGTAATGCCCGTGTTGTTATCGCGGCCACACCGCTTTCGGAAATGGGATCCTACGCCACTGTTATCCGCTCGCTCACCGCGGGTCGCGCCAGCTACTACATGGAGCCCAGTCATTACGAAATCCTTCCCGACAGTCTGGCGGCGAAGCTCTTAAAGGTTAATCAACCGACCAAGTAATTAAAAGTTAGTAATTAAAAAAAAGAAAATGGCATTCGACCGCACCAAACCACATCTCAACATTGGTACCATTGGCCATGTTGACCACGGTAAAACTACCCTTACCGCGGCTATTACTAATACCCTCGCCGCCAAAGGCTTAGCTCAGGCGATGGCTTTTGACCAGATCGACGCTTCTCCCGAAGAGAAGGCTCGCGGCGTCACGATCCAGATCAGTCACGTCCCTTACGAGACTGCCAAAAGGCACTACGCCCATATCGACTGTCCGGGCCACAAGGACTACATCAAGAACATGATCACCGGCGCCGCCCAAATGGACGGAGCTATTTTAGTGGTCGCCGCCACCGATGGACCCATGCCCCAAACCAAAGAGCACCTTCTCTTGGCTCACCAGGTGAACGTTCCTCGTTTGGTCGTCGCTTTAAACAAGGTTGATGCCGTTTCCGACCCTGAACTGCTCGAGTTGGTCGAAATGGAAATCAAAGAGCTCCTGAAGAAGTATCAGTTCGAGGAAAACACTCCGATCATCCGTGTTTCGGCGTTGAAGGCTCTCGAGGGCGACAAAGAGGCTCAGGCAGGCATCATGAAGTTGATGGACACCGTTGACGAGTGGATTCCCACTCCCGTCCGCGAGCTCGACAAACCCTTCCTCATGCCCGTCGAAGACGTCTTTAGCATCAAGGGTCGTGGTACCGTCGTTACCGGTCGTATTGAAACCGGTGTCGTCAAAGTTGGCGATGAAATCGAAATCATCGGTATCCGAGACACCAAGAAAAGTATCGTCACTGGCGTCGAAATGTTCCACCAGAGTCTTGACCGGGGTCAAGCGGGTGACAACGCCGGTATTCTCCTTCGTGGTATCGAAAAGGACGACGTCGTCCGCGGTCAGGTTTTAGCCAAACCCGGTAGTGTTAAACCTCACCAGAAGTTTAGTGCCGAGATCTACGTTCTGGGCAAAGACGAAGGCGGCCGCCACACCCCCATCTTTACCGGTTATAAACCCCAGTTCTACTTCAGGACGACCGACGTCACCGGTGAGCTCAAGCTCCCCGAGGGTGTCGAGATGATCATGCCCGGTGACAACGCCAAAATAGAAGTCGAGCTGATTACCCCGGTCGCCATGGACAAGGGTCTCCGCTTCGCCATCCGCGAAGGCGGCCAGACCGTTGGCGCCGGTTCTATTATCGAAGTTCTTGCATAAGAAAGGCTATGGCGACCCAACCACGCATCCGCATCAAGCTCAAATCGTTTGACCACCGAGTCATTGATGAGGCTGCCAACAAGATCATCCGCACCGCTCTTGCTGCTGGAGCCCAGGTGGTTGGGCCCGTGCCTTTACCGACGAAAAAAAAGTCCATTGTCGTCACCATCAGTCCCCACACCGACAAGGACGCCCGCGAACACTTTAAAATCCTGACCCACAAGCGACTGATCGACATCGTCTCACCGACCAATAAAACCATCGATTCACTTCAGCATCTCGATTTGCCCGCCGGAGTTGGTATCGAGATTAAGATGTAAACCCTACATGTCAAATAAAGCTTGCCCGGCTAACAACAATGCTAAACCAAATTTACGCTATCAAACAAACCATGCACCAGGAGTTTATTACTGGTGTTCGGACTCCCGTTACCTCCCTTCTCGTGCCGGAGCATACCGTCATTGCTAAGAAAGAACTCGACAAAGACGGTTATCGTGCTTTGGTCGTCGCCTTGGGCCGTGCCAAGAAAATGACCACCAAAAAATCCCTCTTGGGTCTTCTGAAGAGTAAAAACCTGGATTTTACTCCCCAAAGGATCAAAGAAATCAAGCCAGCCTCCGACGAAGTCGGGCAAGAAGGCCCGCTCGCCATCGAAAACCTGGTCACCCCGAATTCTCTGGTTACTGTTAGCGCCAAGTCCAAAGGCAAGGGCTTTGCCGGTGTGGTCAAACGTTGGGGCTTTGCCGGTGGTCCCCGCACCCACGGTCAATCCGACCGTCTGCGCGCCCCCGGTTCCATTGGTCGTGGTACTACTCCCGGACGTGTTCTTCCCGGCAAGAAAATGCCTGGACGCATGGGCGGCGTCACTGTTAGCACCAAAAACCTCAAAGTCATTTCCTTCGATCCCGCCACCAGAATTCTCAAAGTCAAGGGGCCAGTTCCCGGTGCCACTAATGCTTTTGTCACGATCAAAGTTACCAAACT
>CAYGRQ010000004.1:2534-20090 GCA_964352325.1 uncultured Pseudomonadales bacterium | reverse complement strand
AGGGGCCAGTTCCCGGTGCCACTAATGCTTTTGTCACGATCAAAGTTACCAAACTCGCCTAACTATGGCCACCAAAGCCCCCGCCCTCGATCCGCGCGTCTTTGCCTATCCGGTCAATCCCGCCCTGCTCACCCAGGTCCTTCATGTCTACCGCGACAACGCCCACCAGAACACCAGCAAGGTAAAAACTAGAGGTGAGCTCACCAGAACCACCAGGAAGATGTACAAGCAAAAAGGCACCGGTAACGCTCGTCACGGCAGTCGGATGGCACCAATCTTTGTCGGCGGCGGTGTCGCTCATGGTCCCACCGGCGTCCAACCAACCAATTTAAAGCTAAACCGGAAGATGAAAGCCGCCGCTTTGGCCGGTATTCTCTCTCTTTACGCCAAAGACAAGCTGCTGGAATTGGTCACTCTTCCGCAATTCAAAACACCGAAAGCAAAAATAGTCAAATCACTCCTTCCCAAAGAAAATACTCTTCTGGTTTATCACGAGGAAGGTGAGGCTCTCGTTTCTTCCGTCAAAAACCTAAGCAACATTACTGCCATCGAAGCCAATCGCCTTAATGCCTGGGCGGTCGCCGAAAATAAATACCTCGCTCTTACCCCCGCCGCCGCCGCCGCCATTGTCGCCCGTCTTCTGCCCTTACTTAAAGTAAAAACCACATGATCCTCAAACCCGTCTTTACCGAAAAAAGCTATGGTGCCACCGCCCTCGACCGTTTCACCTTCAAGGTGGACAAGCGCGCCACCAAAACCGAAATCAAAACCGAAATCAAAAAGCTCTACGGTGTCGATGTCGTTTCGGTTAATACACTGCGCGCCAAAAGCCAATCGGTTCGCTCGGGCAAGACCGGCAAATACGTCAAAACGGCGGGCTTCAAAAAGGCCATTGTCAAGCTTAAACCAGGTCAAAAAATTAAACTCTTTAATACCTAAAAACTATGAAATCACTCCTAACCATCAACAAAAAATCGTCAGGCAGGAACTTTTCTGGTAAAATAACCGTTCGTGGCCAAGGTGGCCGGGAGAAACGTTTCCTTCGTGCCATCGACTGGAAGCGAAAACTGGAGGATTTCCCCGCCCGCGTTGCCGCCATCGAGTACGATCCAAATCGTACCACCGATATTGCTCTTTTAGTTTATCCCAATGGTGTCAAAAACTACATCCTCGTCCCTGCTGGGCTCAAAGTCGGTGATAGGGTGATTGCTTCATCCAAAGCCGCCGTCGCTATCCAACCCGGTAACACTGGCCTTTTGAAATATCTCCCTATCGGTACTCCGATCCACAACCTCGAACTTACTCCCGGTAAGGGAGCTCAAATGATCAGAAGCGCCGGTAATGCCGCCTTCATTCAGAGCAAAGACGGTGATAGAGTCATCGTCAAACTGCCCTCCGGCCAGCTCCGCTTCTTCGATGGCAACGCCAAAGCGACCATTGGTGCCCTCGGTAACGAACACCACAAAGAAGAAAACCTGGGTAAAGCCGGTCGATCCCGCCACCTGGGCAGACGTCCGCAGGTCCGTGGTGTCGCCCAAAATCCCAGAAGTCACCCTCACGGTGGTGGCGAGGGCCGCTCCGGCATTGGTATGAAATCGCCGAAATCTCCTTGGGGCAAACGCACCTTGGGCAAGAAGACTAGAAAACCGCATAAATACAGCGATCACCGCATTATTAAAGGGACTGCCCGCTAAACTATGTCAAGAAGTAGCAAAAAAGGACCCTACGTCGACGAAAAGTTGACGCAAAAGGTCGAAAAACAAAAAGCCGCTGCCAAAAAAGAGCCCATCAAGACTTGGGCCAGGGCCAGCCAGATTCCCCCCGAATTTGTTGGCTATACCTTTTTGGTCCATAACGGCAAGATCTTCAAAGAAGTCTTTATCAGCGAGAACATGGTTGGTCACCGTTTGGGTGAATTTTCCCCGACCCGCACCTTCCATGGCCACGGCAAGATGACCAAACGCGTCTTAACCAAAACCTAAAGCCATAAACACTCCATGATTATTACCGCCAAAGCATCCCATCTGACCAACTCGCCCCGCAAGGTAAACCTGGTGGTCAAGTCGATCGTTGGTCTGCCCGCCGAGCGTGCTTTGGAGAAATTGCAATTCACCTTCAAGAGAGCCAGTCTCCCGATCGCCAAAGTTTTGAAGCAGGCTATCGGTAATGCCGTCAACAACTTCAAACTAAATCCGAAGACTTTAATTGTCGAAACCGCTTTTGCCACCAAAGGCCGCGTCCTCAAGCGCGGTTTAATGGGCGGCCGGAGTCGTTACAAACCCTTCGAAAGGACCGCCAGTCACCTAACCATTAACCTCAAGTCAGTTACTCCAAAAACAAAATAACATGGGTCAGAAAATTAACCCCACCGGCTTTCGTACAGGCGTCATTTTTCCAACCAAGTCTATTTGGTATACCCCTTTCAGGGATTACGCCAAAAACGTCCTCGAGGAACATAAGATTAGAAGGTTCTTAGAGAAAAAATTAGTTCTTGCTGGTTTGACCAAGGTTGAAATCAAACGTTCCATCAACACCGTCGATATTTTTGTTCACGTCAGTCGTCCGGGCGTCGTCATCGGCCGCGGTGGTTCCGGTTTGGAACAGTTGAAGAGAGAGCTGACTACACTTATTCTCGGCGAACGCGCTCCGAAAGCAAAAATCAATTTAGTGAAGATCAATCTTCATCCAATTGAAGTAACCCAGCCGGAAATTTCCGCCGCTTTAGTTGCCGAAAGACTGGCTAACCAATTGGAACACCGCTATCCCACTCGCCGCGCCGTCAACCAGGCGATTGAGAAAGTCATGGCCGCCGGGGCCAAGGGTATCAAAATTACTCTCGCCGGCCGTATCAACGGCGCCGAAATCAGCCGCCGCGAAAAATACAAGCAGGGCCAGATCCCGACCCAAACTCTGCGCGCCAACATCGATTATTGTGAACGTCCGGCCCTAACCCGTTCCGGTTACGTCGGTATCAAAGTTTGGATTTATACCGGCGAAGTCATCAGTTAAAACCCGTGTCACTGTGACACTGTGTCACTGCAAATAAAATGCTGCAACCATCAAGACGAAAATATAGAAAAGAATTCCGGGGCACTATGACCGGAACTGCCAGCCGAGGCAATACGATCGCCTTTGGCGAGTATGGCCTCAAGGCCCTCGAATGTGGCTGGGTCTCCGCCGCCCAGATCGAATCGGCCCGCCGCACCATTACCCATCACACCAAACGTATCGGTCGGGTTTACCTGCGGGTTTTTCCTCATAAACCGATCACCAAAAAAGCCGCCGGCGCCCGCATGGGTTCAGGCAAGGCCGATATCCACGCTTATGTCACCGTCATTCGACCCGGCACCGTCCTCTTCGAACTCTCCGGAGTTAGTCAGGAAACCGCCAAGGAAGCCATGAGGCTCGCCGGTCACAAACTATCGGTTTTGACCAAATTTATCGAGAAGCAATAAAGAAAATGGCCAAGAAAAAAGAAGACACTCAATCACTAGTCGCCCTCAAGACCAAGCTTATGGAAATAAAGCTGGCCATCAAAGCGCACCAAGAAAAAAATACCAACGCCCACAAGGCGGTCAAAAAACAAATCGCGCAGTTACTAACCAAACAAGTTAAATAAAATGAAAAAAAGACTGACAGGTACCATCAAAAGTGATAAAATGATCGGCACGGCAAGCGTCACCGTCACCCGTCTGAAGACCCACCCCCTTTATCTAAAAAGGACAAGGCGGACCAAAACTTTTTTGGCCGACAACGCCTTGGGGGCCAAAGAGGGAGACGTGGTCGTTATGGAATCGACGAGACCATTAAGCCGGGCAAAATCCTGGAAAATAATTAGTATCAAAAAAGCATGATCCAACTTAGAAGCATCTTAGTTCCAGCGGACAATTCCGGTGCCAAATCACTCCGGGTCATCCTGGTTCATGGAGGCAGTCGGCGCAGATTCGGTTACGTCGGTGATATTGTCACCGCCGCTGTTCTGACCGCCGAACCAAACGGCACCGTCAAGGATAAACAAGTCGTCAAAGCGGTTATCGTCCGCACTCACAAAGAAACCAGGCGGCCCGACGGCACGTATGTTCGCTTTGACGATAATGCCGCCGTAGTCATCGACTCCATCGCCGCCAAAAACCCAATCGGCTCCCGTATTTTCGGACCGATTGCCCGCGAGGTCAAAGACGCTGGTTTTAGTAAAATCGCTTCCTTAGCGCCAGAGGTACTCTAAAAACTATGTTCAAGTTCAAGCTCGACGACACCATCAAAATTACCGCCGGTAAAGACAAGAACCAAACCGGTAAAATCATCAAGGTTATTTCCGCCGAGGATAAGGTCGTTGTCGAAGGCAAAAACCTCTACAAGAAACACGTCAAGAAACAGGGCGAACAGGCCGGTCACATCGTCTCCTTGCCCCGCCCTTTACCGGTCGCTTCTATCGCTTTGGTCTGCCCCAATTGCCAAAAGACAACTCGCATTGGTTTCGACAATACCAAGGAACCAAAGGTCAGAGTCTGCAAAAAATGCGGCCAAGTTATCGCTACCAAGACAAAATAATATGGCTCAAACACTAAGACAATTCTACCAGGAAAAGGTCCAAAAACAGCTTCAAGCAGAACTCCATTTGGACAACATCAATGCCGTCCCTTCCCTGGTGAAGATTACGGTCAACACCTCCTCGCGCGATTTCAAGTCCGACAAGGAGTTCCTGGAAAAAACCAAGGCCTGGCTCTCGGCCGTGACTGGTCAAACACCCGTCGAGACGAAGGCGAAGCTATCTATCGCTAGCTTTAACCTGCGTGAAGGCGATATCGTTGGCTTGAAAGTCACGCTTCGGGGGAACCGTGCCTATGATTTCCTCCAAAAACTAATCACCATTATCCTTCCCCGCTTTCGCGACTTCCAGGGAATTTCCAAAACCAGCTTTGACAAAGAAGGTAACTATACCCTGGGCTTAAAGGAACAAATCGTCTTTCCCGAGGTCGAATATGATAAAATTGGCAGGATTCAAGGCTTAGAAATTACTATTACCACTTCCGGCAAGGATCGTGACTCCGCCTTTGCTTACTTGAAGGCGATGGGTCTGCCGTTTACCAAAGACTAACCATGGCCAAACTAAGTAAAATCGTCAAAAACGAAAAACTAAAAAAACACCCCACCAGGCATCGTAACCGTTGCCAGTTGTGTGGTCGTTCTCGAGGTTTTTTACGTATTTTCGGTCTTTGCCGTCTTTGCTTTAGAAAAATGGCCCACAAGGGGGAATTACCCGGCGTCTACAAATCATCCCAATAAAAGACTATGGATCCGATCGCAGATCTTCTCACTTCCATCAGAAACGGCTATCTCGCCAAAAAGGACGAGGTCACCGTCAAAAGCTCGCGTCTTCGACTGGCGCTGGTCGAGATTCTGGTCCGCTCCGGCTATCTCCTGGCCGTCGAGAAGATCGCTGGCCAACCAGCCTTGCTTAAATTAACCCTCCATTATCTACCTGATGGTTCTCCGGTTCTGACTCATATCAAAAAAATCAGCAAACCTGGTGTTCGCCGCTACGCCGGTGTTTCCGACATTCCGTCTGCTCTTTCCGGTGCCGGTATCACCATTATTTCCACCTCCGCCGGGCTTCTCTCCGACAAGGAGGCCAGGGCCAAACATCTCGGTGGGGAAGTTATTTGTCAGCTTTGGTAATCTATGAGCCGCATTGGAAGCCGCCCCATCACCCTGCCTGATTCCGTTAAAGTCGAGATCGTCCGTGATCAGCTCAACTTTACCGGCCCCAAGGGCAACCTTTCCATCACCCTGCCTGAAAAGATTTCCGCTACCATCGAAGACGGCCACCTGAAGATTGCCAGAAAAGGCGAAGATAAGGTGGCCCGCGCCTTTCATGGTCTTGGCCGCTCTCTCGCCCAAAATGCCGTCATCGGCGTTAGCACCGGCTACACCAAGGAGCTCGAGCTGGTCGGCACCGGTTACCGCGTCGCTCTCCAGGGCAGCAACCTCGTTCTGTCTCTCGGCTACTCGCACCCGATCACTTTCACTGTCGACCCCGGTGTCGTTTTTGCCGTCGAGGGTAACACCAAAATTAAGGTCGTGGGTATCGACAAACAGCTCGTTGGCCAAGTTGCCGCCAATATCCGGAAACTCCGCCCCCCCGAGCCTTACAAGGGCAAGGGTATTCGCTATTCCGATGAAGTTGTTAGACGTAAAGCCGGCAAGGCCGCCGCGAAAAGCGCCGCTTAACTTATGAAAAACATTCAATCCAACACCAGACAAGCCAAACGCGCCCGCCGCGTTCGTGCTAAACTTCTTGATCGAAGCGACCTGCCTCGTTTGGTTGTCAAAAGAAGTAATCAGCACCTCCACGTCCAGATAATCGATAAGGGTGGCCAGGTTCTGGCCGCCGCCAGTTCGGTCACCGCCAAAGACGTCAAGGGCACCAAAACCGATAAGGCCCGTGAAGTTGGTGTAAAATTAGCGGAAGCAGCCGCCAAAAACAAAGTCAAGGCCGCCGTTCTCGATCGCGGTCACTACCGTTTCCACGGCCGGATCAAAGCTTTGGTCGAATCATTAAATGACAGTGGAATCAAAATTTAACACTTAAAATAACATGGCAATGCGAGGCGGCCGTGGAGGCCAAAGACAAACCGAAGGCGATAACTACGAGCAGGTCATTCAGATCAAGCGCGTTAGCAAGAAGACCCAGGGAGGCTCCCTGGTTAGTTTTGCCGCCCTGGTCGTCACTGGTGACAAAAAGGGTATGGTTGGCTTGGGTTTGGGCAAGGCTCCAAACGTCGCCGACGCCATCAAAAAGGCCGTTCGTTTGGCTAACCGCAATCTCGTCAAGATCCCGGTCGTTGACGGCACCATCCCCTACCAGGTAAATGAAAAATATGGCGCCGCTCATATCATCTTGAAGCCCGCCCCGAAGGGTACCGGTATCATCGCTGGTGGCTCTATTCGCGCCATTGTCGAGGCCGCCGGCATCACCGACGTGGTCAGCAAAATCTTAGGCACCAACAACAAGCTCTCTAACTCCTATGCCACTTTCAAGGCCCTCAAGGCCGCGGAAAACCTGAGAAAAAAACACGACTACCTCAAAGAATATCAAAAAGCCAACCAATAACCATGCTTTTATCTAAATTAACCAAAGTCAACGCCAGAGGAGCCAAGAGGCTCGGTCGTGGTGGTGGTTCCGGAAAAGGTTTCCACACCGTCGGCCGCGGCCAAAAGGGTCAGAAAACCAGAGGTACCATTCCGGTCTGGTTCGAAGGCGGTCAATTGCCTTTAATTCGTCGAACTCCCTTTGTCCGTGGAAAAAGGCGCTTTAAATCATTAAAGGGCGAGACTATTATCATCACCCTGAACACCCTCAACAAGTTTGAGAGCGGTCAAACCGTCGATGCCGTCTCTGCCGTTTCTGTCCTGAAACTTCACACCGCTCGCGTGGCCAAACGGGGCCTCAAGGTCGTCGCCACCGGTAAACTGGAAAAGGCTTTGAAGGTCAACCTTCCCGCCTCCGCCGCCGCCGCGAAAGCCATCGAGGCCGCCGGCGGCTCCGTGTCATCCCGAGCGTAGTCGAGGGATCTTTTGTAATCAGTACAGCTTATGGGGTTCCAAAGATCCCTCCACTCATGAGTACATTCGGTCGGGATGACTCTAAATCCTTTTTGCTAAGATAATCTAGTCATGGATTTTAAACAATTCCACAAAAAACTGATTGAGAAATATGGCGACTTGGAGGTCTGGGAAATTGACGGCGAGAAGTTGAGAAACGAGAAGGATATCGAGTTCACCAATTTTGGCCTTTGGCCGGATTTTGACTACATCCCGAAGAACGAACTCTGGCTCGATGTCGAACGCGACCCAGATGAGCGCCGGTTTTTTATCGACCATATGCTGGCTCAGTGGAAGACATTAAAGAAAACGGGGGATAACGATAAGGCCATCGCCAAGGCTTACAAAGTTGAAGCGGCCGAACGGGCCAAAGCCGGGGATAAGACCAAGGTCTTTGACAAAAAGAAGCACGCTCACCCGGAAAAAGTCCATGTCAAAAAATTGGGTGAAACCGATGCTGGCCTAATCGTCTGGATTGTTAATGGCCGTTTGGTTAGAAGCGCTTTCTTTATCGATTTCGTCGATGGCGGCCACCATATCATCTATCCTTGGGTGCCGGAGAAAGAAGTCTGGCTCGACGACGATCTTACCCCCTCCGAATATCCTTATGTTCTGCTCCACGAGCTTCACGAAAGAATGCTCATGGCCAAGGGCTGGGACTATAACCACGCTCACCCCGATAGTAGTAAGATTGAACTTTATTGCCACCACCACCCCCATCACCTCCAGGAAGAATTGGCAAAACTAGGCTGGCATTAGGGTACAATAAACCTCATGGAAAAGTTGATCAAATCCATCAAGGGTCTTTTTGGTATCAAAGAACTACGCCAGAAGTTTCTTTTCACCCTTTTAATTTTTGCCATCTATCGTTTCATCGCCCACATACCCGCTCCGGGCATCGACCTTCCCGCCTTGCGCCAGGTCTTCAATAGCAGCCAGCTCTTGACCCTTCTTGACATCTTTTCCGGTGGCACTCTTGCCAATTTTTCGATCATGGCCCTGGGCTTGAACCCCTATATCAACGCCAGTATCATCATGCAAATGATGACTATGGTCATTCCCTCCCTCGAGGCCTTAAGTAAAGAAGGGGAGTATGGTCGGGAAAAGATAGACCGCTACACCCGCCTTATTACCGTTCCACTCTGCTTTGTCCAAGCCTTTACCGTCATCGCTTTCCTGCGCCAGCAAAATCTACTTTTTGAAAGCGACCCGATTAATCTATTGAGTCTCGTTTTCACCATCAGCGCCGGCACCATGCTCCTTATCTGGTTGGGCGATCTCCTTACCGAACATGGCTTAGGCAATGGCACCTCTCTAATTATCTTTGCCGGCATCATTGGCCAACTCCCCGTCTCCTTATTTCAGACCGCCTCCACTCTCGACCAGAGTAGTATCACTAACGCCGTCGTTTTTGCCGCCATGTCCCTGGCCGTCATTTATGCCGTTGTCAAGACTTCAGAAGCAGTTCGCCAGGTGCCGATCCATTCCGCTCGCCGCGGCGCCACCAGTTTTCTACCGCTCCGTCTCAATCAAGCCGGCGTTATTCCCATTATCTTCGCCGTCTCTTTTTTACTCGTTCCGAATTTTCTCACCCAGGCCTTTAGTGGTTCCACCAATCAGGCCTTGGCCGCCTTTTCTCGAAATCTCAGCGCCTTTCTCACCCCCAACGGTTTTTGGTACAACGCCATCTACTTCATCCTCATCGTCGCTTTTACCTACTTCTATACCGCCGTTGTCTTTAACCCCGAAAAAATTGCCGACGACTTGAAAAAATCCGGCAACTTTATTCCCGGCATCCGCCCCGGCGCTTCCACGGTTAGCTATCTTTCGCACGTGTTGGTCAGGATCACCCTTGTCGGCGCCTCCTTCCTCGGCCTGATTGCCGTCCTCCCCTCCGTCATTTCCCAAGCGACGAAGATCAGCACCCTCGCCGTCGGCGGTACCGGCCTACTCATCGTCGTCTCCGTCATTTTGGAGACCATGAAGACGGTCGACTCCCAGCTTTACATGCACAATTACAACAAGTTTCTCGACTAATGAACCTTGTCATTTTGGGCCCCCAGGGGTCAGGCAAAGGTACCCAGGCCAAGTTGTTGGCCGAAAAATTTAGCCTGGTCCATCTTTCTTCCGGTGACCTGCTTCGGGCGGAAGCCGACTCGGGCAGTCAGAAAGGAAAAATCATCGCCGATCTCCTCGCCCGCGGTAGCCTCCTCCCCTTTGAAACCGTTCTTGAGGTCCTTGAGCCCGCTCTTAAAAAAGCGAAAGATGGGTTCATCCTCGATGGCACCCCCCGCGACCTTAAGCAAGCCGAATATCTGGATTATTTTCTGGACAAAATCGGTATCAAAATCGATAAGGTTATCTACCTTTCTCTGCCGCCTGAAGATAGTCTCACCCGACTTCTCAAACGGGCCCAAATCGAACACCGCTCCGACGATACTCCCGAGACAATCAAACACCGTCTCGAGATTTACGAGCAAGAGACCACCCCGGTTCTCGACTATTACCGAGCCAAAGATCTCGTCATCGAAATCGACGGCCGCCCCGATATTCAGACCATCTTCAAGGATATCATCGCCCACCTCACTCTCGCCTGATATGAACACCCAAAAACAAAAATTGATGCTGGAGGGCGGCGCCCGCTTGGGTCGGATCAAGCGCGAACTGGTCGAGGCGGTCAAGGTTGGCGTTACCCCATTGGAGATCGACGCCCTGGCCGATCGATTTATTACCGCCGGTGGCGATTATCCTTCCTTCAAGACCGTCCGCGGCTATCACCACGCTACCTGCATCAATCTCAACTCGGCAGTCGTTCACGGCATTCCGACCGCTATTCCTTTCAGGGCAGGGGACTTGGTCACCATCGACGTCGGTCTGGTCCACAAAGGTTGGCACCTGGATACCTCGGTGACCGTCTGCCCGCCTCCGGTCGATCCCAAAACAGAGAAATTCCTTGAGATAGGGAAAATTGCCCTCTCAGAGGCGCTCAAACAGGCTTTGCCGGGTCGCTCGGTCTATCAGGTAAGCCAGGCCATGCAGGAGGTTGTCGAGGCGGCCGACTACAATGTCATTCGGGACCTCACCGGCCATGGCGTCGGCAGGCATCTCCACGAGGAGCCCAATATTCCCTGTTACGCCGATCCGCGGACCAAAAACTATATTTTGAAACCTGGTCAGTCCATTGCCGTCGAAATCATGTACGCCATGGGTGATTACCGCCTCAAAACCGGCCTCGACGGCTGGACTCTCTCGACTATCGACGGTTCCCTGACCGCCATGTTCGAGGAGTCGGTTTTTGTTACTGAAACTGGTTATCTCGTCCTGACGAAATAACAATGTCACCCCATAATACTTGATTTTTGGCTTCTTTTGTGATAGTGTCTCCTCACTGATTTAAGCAAATCCAGGCACAAAGTAGTCTGGCATTTGTCTAGATCGACACTATTTTCTCTTGCACGTTAACTTGGGAGTCAAGGAGGCTCAAATGAAAAAGGTACTGTTTTGGATCTGGTTGGCAGTCTGTATACTCGGAGTGTTTTTGGTGAGCGGGTTGATTACGGCGGACCAGAATTACACTGGCACCGAGGTCGCGCTCACGACTAGTGAGAGTAAACTGATCACCATCAGCGCTGGGGAGATCACGATCGAGGCCGCATCCGCCAACTTTTTCGCACTTCGAAATGGGAGCGAAACCGTGGTCGGTGTGTTGACCCAAAAGCCGTTAGGCTGGGGTTCTGACCTTTACTTCAGGGCCGGACCGGTCGAAATCTCAGATAGTAGTACATGGGTCGTCGAAAAAGGAACAAACGTCACGATCCAATTGAACAGTCCTGAAACCATGACTGTCCAGGAATCTCTTAAGACTGTGGACAAGGTAGGTTCAACCTTTGCCATCGTCATGATGGGAGTCTTAATTTGGTTGGTAGTACTTCTGCTTTTCTCAGTCTAGTAGAGCAAGAGAGAAAACCGTCCAAGGCTAAGCGCCGCGGGCGGTTTTTTCATGCCCACCTCCTGCAGGGTCACACCCCGTAGGTAACTTGAGGCTTGATTTTTACCCCCTGTGCCTGGTAAAATAACCCCTGCACTGTTAAAATATGGCCAATAACCAATTGACCGAGGCAAACGGAGTCGTCACCGAGTCCCTCCCGAACACCCAGTTCCGGGTCAAACTCGAGGATGACAGAGAAATCCTGGCTCATTTGGGCGGCAAGATGCGGCTCTACCACATCAAGGTGATGCCTGGCGACAATGTTCGTCTCCAGCTCTCACCTTATGACAACAAGGGTCGGATTATCTTCCGTCTGAAGTAAGATTTCTCCCGTTCTCCTCAAAACATTAGTCTAACTATGAGAGTCCAAAGCTCAGTCAAACCACGTTGCAAAAATTGCAAAATTATCAAACGTCATGGGGCGGTTTATGTGATCTGCACCAACCCCCGTCACAAGCAAAGACAAGGCTAAAAAATATATGGCTCGTATTGCCGGTATCGACCTCCCAAACGAAAAAAGAATCGACGTCGCCCTGCCCCGTGTCTATGGCATTGGTAAATTTACCGGCCAAAAAATTCTCGCCAAAGTCCGGATAGATCCCGCCATCAGAGTCAAAAACCTTAACCCAGAACAGATCAATCTCCTCCAAAAAGAAGTCGAGACCATCCCCGTCGAAGGCGAGCTAAAGAAAATCGTCCGCGAAAACATTCAAACCCTCAAACGCATCCAATCTTATCGTGGCCTGCGTCATTCCATGAAGCTCCCTGTCCGCGGTCAGCGCACCCGAACCAACGCCCGTACCCTCAAGGGTAAGCGAAAGACCGTCGGCGCCATGACCAAGGAAGCCCGCGAAAAGATGGAAGGCATCCCCACCCCCACCGCTAAATAAAAACAAGTATGGCAACCAAAAAAGACACCAAAATCACTTTCAAAAACGGCCACGGCAAGATGTACGTCAAGGCCACCTTTAATACCACTTACGTTTCCTTTACCGACGAGACTGGTAATGTCGTCTGTTGGAGTGCCGCCGGTACTTGTGGTTTCAAAGGCGCCCGCCGTTCCACCCCTTTCGCCGCGACTACCATCATCGAAGAGGGTTTGAAAAAGGCCCGGGCCGCCAACCTTTCCTCCCTCGATGTCTACGTCAAAGGCCCTGGTCCGGGTCGGGATGCCGCCATGCGCGTTCTGAAAAATGCCGGCCTCGATATTAATTTGATCGCGGATGTGACACCCATCCCGCATAATGGCTGCCGGCCGAAGAAGCCGCGCCGCGTTTAAAAACTATGGCCAAATACACCGATGCCAAATGCCGACTCTGCCGCCGCGAAGGTGTCAAACTTTTTTTGAAAGGCGCCCGTTGCTATTCTCCGAAGTGCCCGATCGAAAAACGTGGTGGTCAAATCCCCGGTCAACACGGTAAAAAAATGGGTCGCCCCCGTCTCTCCGGTTTCGGTATTCAGCTCCGCGAGAAACAAAAAACCAAACGGTTCTATGGCGTTCTCGAGACTCAGCTCCACCGCTACTACGACGAATCCATCAAATCGTCCCAAAACACCGGTGAGGTCTTGCTGCAGCTTCTCGAGACCCGCCTCGACAACCTCGTTTACCGCCTCGGTCTTACTGGCAGCCGTTCACTCGCTCGTCAACTGGTTACCCATGGCAACGTCCTCGTTAATGGCAAGAAGATTGACGTCCCCAGTTACGGCGTCAAACCCGGCCAGGTAGTTGCGGTCAGCCCCCGTGGGGCCAAGATCAACTTTGTCGTTGAGGCCCTCAAGGCCGAAAACAAGCTCCCCGGCTGGCTAAGCAAGAAAGACGTCATCGGCAAAATGGAACGCTATCCCAGCCGTGACGAAATGCCTTCCGATATCAAAGAAAACCTCATTATTGAGTTCTACTCCCGCTAAATTATTTATTAATTACCAAATAACATGATTAAACCCAACTTCAAGCTCACTGTTAAACCGGGAACCGTCAACAGCGCTGAAATCGTTCTCGAACCGCTACCGGTTAACTTCGGTCACACTGTCGGTAATGCCCTCCGCCGCGTTCTTCTCTCCTCTCTTGCCGGTGGTGCCGCCGTTTCCGTCAAGATCGCTGGTGTCACCCACCAGTTTTCTACCCTTGATGGTCTGCAGGAGGACATTCTTCAATTCATTTTGAATCTGAAGCAGGTTCGTTTCGCCATTGACGGGGAGGAAGAGACTGTTACTCTGACTTCTTCAGGTGAAAAAACCGTTACCGCCGCCGATCTCGATCTCCCTTCCGGAGTTAGAATTGCCAATCCCGATCAGATTTTGGCTCATCTGACCGCTGGCAAGAGCAAGCTCTCGGCCGAAATCAAAGTCAAGAAAGGTGTCGGTTATGTCCCCGCCGAAGAAAATGCCACTTCCGAGGCTGGTGTTATCCCCCTGGACGCTTCTTTCTCTCCCGTCATTCGGGCGAACTACACCGTCGAAGCCACCCGCGTTGGTCGCCGCACCGATCTGGAGAAAGTCCGTTTAAGCGTCATTACCAATGGCACCGTCGATCCGGAAACAGCCGTTCTTGAAGCCGCCAAAA
Source organism: uncultured Pseudomonadales bacterium (assembly GCA_964352325.1). Taxonomy (GTDB): domain Bacteria; phylum Patescibacteriota; class Microgenomatia; order UBA1400; family MFAQ01; genus 2-01-FULL-50-23. The sequence continues at coordinate 5,934 of CAYGRQ010000004.1, read as the reverse complement.
TCCTGGCCAAATTCTATATCCAGGTTTTTAATCCCACCTTCGAAGAGGAGCAAGTCGCTGGGATCTCCCTCAAGGTTGGCGCCGATCAGTCCATCGAGGACCTCGATCTGCCGACCCGCATCACCAACGCCCTCAAGAAGGGTGGCTACAAGACCCTGGCCGACCTCGCCAGTACCGGTAAAGACGATCTGATGAAGGTCAAAAATCTTGGTCAAAAATCTGCCGAACTCGTTATCAAAAAAGCCAAGGCCAAAGGCATCATTCTGGCCTAATAAAAGTGAAGTTAAACCGTAACCGCAATCAGCGCCAGGCCCTCATGCGCACCCAGCTAAATGCCCTGGTTAACTCAGGCCACCTGACCACCACCCAGGCCAAGGCCAAGATGATGAAGCCTCTGTTTGACAAGCTGATTACTCGTGCTAAAGTCGGCACCATCGCCTCCCGCCGCCTGCTGGCGAAAAAACTAGCCAGTGTTGCCTCGGCCAACCGTCTGGTCGATGTCATCGCCCCGCTTTTTCCGGACCGGGTCAGTGGTTATACTTCTTCGACCAAGAACAAGATCCGCCGGGGTGATGCCGTTACCATGGTTACCCTGAAACTTATGGCGCAGTTACCCACTCCGGTTGCCAAGGAAGAAAAAAAGGTCGGGGTTGAGAAAAAAGTTAAAACCAAAAAATAATCATGACTACTCCAATCTCCGCTAAAGAAATTAAGAGAAACTGGCACCTCCTCGACCTTTCCGGTCAGACCCTCGGTCGCGTCAGTACGATAATTGCCGAACTCTTGATTGGCAAAGGCAAGGTCAATCAGACCCCAAATCTTGATATGGGTGATTTTGTCGTTGCCATCAACGCCGCCAAAATCAAAGTCACCGGCAAGAAACTCGCTGACAAGAAATATCGCCGCCATTCCGGTTTTCCGGGCGGTTTCCGCGAAGAGACCTTGGGGGAATTGATGAAAAGAGATCCCCGCCAGGTGATCGAAAAATCAGTCAAGGGCATGCTCCCCAAAAACAAACTCCAAGCTCCCCGCTTGGCGCGTCTGAAAGTTTTCAAAGATGAAAAGCACCCCTATGCCCAACAACTCGGATTACTAAAAAAGGAAACCAAATAATATATGGCCCAAAAACTCACCAAGAAAAATACCACCAAAGTTAAACCGGTTACCAAACCGAAGCCCCCCGCGGTAGTTTTGCCAAAAGCGAAAAAATATGTCCAGGCCATCGGTCGTCGTCGCAGTGCCACCGCCAAAGCCCGCGTCTTTGAGGGCAAGCAGGAGATTATCGTCAACGACAAGCCCATTTCCGTCTATTGGAATCGGGCCGATCTGGCCGCTTACTATCTCCGCCCCTTTATTGTCACCGACACCTTGGGTAAATATTCCGCTACCGTCAAGGTCGCCGGTTCCGGCGTCATGGGCCAAATCGGCGCCTTCAATCACGCCATCGCCCGCGCCCTGGCGGTGATCGACCCCGAAGCCTACAAGAAACCTCTCCGCGATGCCGGTCTTCTGACCCGCGACCCCAGAATGAAAGAGACCAGAAAAGTCGGCCAGGCCGGCAAGGCCCGCAAGAAGAAACAGTCTCCGAAGCGTTAACCTACGGGGTCTAACCCTGCAGCCCCAAAATATCTTTCCTCCATTCACCGGTCGCTGATGGTAAATATTTAGCAATTTCATGCCGTAAATAACTGTTCGCTACTTCTTGTCTGATTGGTTCATAAATATGCACCGGATAGACTTTGTTCATCTCTTAATCATATAGCCTTTCACTACCCGGTGGCACGGTGTTCGGGAATTATCGGGGGGTACGGGGTCTAACCCCGTAGGACTTAAGAGAATGTTATGATATGGCCGTGAAGAACATAGAATTGACCGCCCGGATGCCCGTGGAGATAGCGAAGTTTTCCGGAAAAGGGACGGTTTGGTCCTTTACCATTATTTCCAGCGCAAAACATGCGCCGGAGGGGTTTGAATACCTGGTTCCTTACGCGGTGGCTTGGGTGAGATTAGAAGAGGGGCCGCTGGTGACGGCGATGCTGACCGACGTCGACCTTGGGGATATTAAGATTGGGATGGAGGTGGAGATGGTGATTAGAAAAAAGAGGGACTTGGGGGACCAGGGTATGCTGTTATATGGCCCCAGTTTTCGACCACCGATCTCTGAATCAGAGGAGAGTTTAGCAGAGACAATAGAAAGAATTTATTCTGAAGAGTACGAGTTTGTGCTAAGAAAGAAAAACGGATAAAGAGGTTCAGGCGCAGATTTCCTTGATTTGGGCGAGAAGGTTTTGCTTCAGCTCTTGGCTGTAGGTGACCGGTAATTCGTTGCTGTCAATCGCCCGCTTCATATCGGCACAGGTAACGATGTCGTGGTCAAAGAGGTTTTGAGTTTGGTTCAAGGACAGTCCTTGAAGGACGGTGATGGGGTGGAGACCGGAAGAAATGATAATATCGCGCAAGGAACCTATCTGGGGATAACCCCAGGCCAAGACTTTCATGTCCATGCACTTGGCGTAATCAAGAACATCTTTAGTGACCTTGGTATTGGTGACCAGCCAGGCCTGGTGATATTGCTGGCTGTGATTGGCGAGCAGTTCCAGGGCGGCGCGGACATCGAGAAAGCGGGCGTAGGTGTAAAGCGCGACCTGGACATCGGTCTTGGTCCCCGGCTGATTGTGGAATTTGCACTCGACGAGGAAGTGTTGACCTTCTTTCTGGGCGTCGACGTCAATTTCGTGGGTGACGCATTTACCCTTCAGGGTTAGACCCTGTAGGGTTAGATAGCCGTAGGCGGCGAGAACTTTGGCGATAAATTTCTCGAAAGCGTAACCGGAAGGACCGAGACGAAACAAGGCATTTTTCAAGTCGTAATGAAGAGCGTAGCCGACGAGGTTATTTTTGTTGAGGTATTCCTGGACGTAGTCGTGGATTTTGGCAGTCGAGATTTGGTCTTCGAGCCGGTTTTTGACGTAGTTAGCCGCGTCGGCGGCAATATCGTCGGGAATTTTGGCCAGCTTCAGATTCTGGACCAATTTGCCTTCGTCAAATTCTTCAAGTTCTCCCGAGGCTTTTTTGACTTGGATGGCCATAAGATCAGTTTACCTTATAGCCAAGCTTTTCGATTTCTCCCTTGATTTTGACTGGTGTAATCCGGTTGGGGGAATACTTTATAGAAACGACGGATTTGGCGTAATTGGTGGAGGAATTGGTGACACCGGGCAGATCCTCGAGAGTGAGGTCGATGTTGACAGCGCAGCTGGTGCAGTGGAGGCCGGAAAGAGAAAGAGAAAGGGTCTGGGTGTTTTCGGCTGGTTTTTTCTTGAAGAAATTGAACACGGTCAAATTACATTAAAGACGCCGGAGTACATGCCCATGCTACAGGTAAAAACAAGTGGGCCGG
>CAYGRQ010000004.1:0-2434 GCA_964352325.1 uncultured Pseudomonadales bacterium | reverse complement strand
ACATTAAAGACGCCGGAGTACATGCCCATGCTACAGGTAAAAACAAGTGGGCCGGCCTTGGTCGGCGTAAACTCGAGCGTTTCGGTGCCGGTAACGGGAAGAATTTTTTGGAGACGAAGACTGGGAATAGTGAAAGCGCGGGCGCAGCCGCCGGTGCCGTTGGTGTTCAAAATCAGACGGGCCGGGACACCCTTCTTGAGAGTGACGTGTTGGGGCGAATAGCCATTTGAGAAAACGTTAATCAGTATCTCTTGAACTCCTTGATTGTCGCGGGCCATGACGCCGGCAATGCGGGGAAGACGAACCCCTGAAAAAGAAACTTGCGCGGCTTCGACAAAATTTTGGAGGGTGTAAATTGAACCCAAAAGGCTCATGCCCCCATTGACGCTAAAGATGGCCATGGTGACTAAGACGGTCGCCGCCACTTTGTAGAACCAACCCTGAAACTTTTCTCCAAGCTTGGAGAAAAGAGAGCCAATGAGGAAAAAGGTGGGCGAAGTACCCAGGACAAAAGAAAACATGATGGCGGCAGAAAGAAGGGGGCTGCCCGTGCCGAGGGCGACGACCGCCACGGCTTGGGTGACGGCGCAGGGAATGAAAATGGTCATCGCGCCAAGCAGGGCCGGTGCGAAGATGCCTTTACTTTTGCTTTGATCCCTGACCAGGCGAGACAGAAACTTGGGCGGCTGGATGATGAAGTAACGAAAAATAGGATGGGCATTAAGAAGGGAGAGAGCAACCCCAACAAGATAGATGCCAATCCCGATCTGAAACCAACCGCGAAGGTAGGGGGTAAGGCTGATGGCCGAGCCGAGAAGTCCTAAAAAGAAACCCAAAATTGTGTGAACGATCAGTTTGGCGGTCAGGAAAGAAATAATGGGGAGGGCGCGTCTCTCTCCGGTGGGGGTGATGACTGAAGCCAGTAACCCCCCCTGAACGGCCAGACAGGTCAAACCGCCTGTAGTGAGGCCGGTGAGAAAAATTAATAATAGATTGGTTTGATCCATATATCTTTAAGTATTGTAGCCTAAACTTTCATCATAAAATCTTCATGATTTTAGAGTATACTTTGGCCGTGAGAATCCTGGTAGTGGAAGACGAACGCCGCCTGGCCCAAATAATAAAGCGGGGTCTCGTCGAAGGGGGGTACGCCGTCGATCTGGCTTTTGACGGTGAAGAGGGGAAGTTCCTGGCAGAATCCGAAGATTATGATCTGATTATTTTGGACTTGATGTTACCCAAAATTGATGGTTTGGAGATTTGTCGGAAGTTAAGAAGTGACGGAATCAAAACGCCGATACTAATATTGACTGCCAAAACGACTTTGGATGACAAAGTCGCCGGGTTGAATAGCGGCGCGGACGATTATCTGACTAAACCCTTTGCCTTTTTGGAGTTGTCTGCCAGGGTGGCCGCGCTAATCAGAAGGAGCCAGAGAGCGCCATCAGCGCAACTTACGGTGGCCGATCTGGTCCTCGACCCAACCAAGCATTTAGTGAAGAGGAGTGGAAGGCAAATAAAACTGACACCCAAGGAATTTTCTATCCTGGAGCTTTTGCTTTCCCGTAAAGATGAGGTGGTGAGCCGGACGGTGATCACCGAACACGTCTGGGACTATAACTTCGACGGAATGAGCAATGTGGTCGATGTCTTTGTGGCGTCCTTGCGAAAAAAAATCGTCGATGCCGGGAAGAACAAAATCATCCAAACCGTTCACGGGGTGGGTTATCGGATAGCGGCGGAAAATGAAGCTTAGGGGCATCCGCTTTCAGCTGACCATTTGGTACGCTTTGGCCTTTTCAGTCGCCGGGTCGCTGGTTTTTCTGTCTTTTTATCTTCTGACAAGACAAGCACTCTATTACCAGACGGATACGACTATATCGGCCCACGGACTGAAAGTGTTGGAGGTGGCCCTGCGTCAGGGGACGGGTATGCACGATGATCTGGCCAAGCAGGCCTTTTTGGATGAATTTGCCAAGATTCCGGGGATGTTGATCGTCATCGCGGACAATGAAGGGGAGATAGTCGGCAGTTCGGCAGCCTATGGTGATAGCAATGAGACTATCGGTGCATTAATGAGGGAAGTGGTTCGACTCGACAAACAATCTTTTTTTAGTCGGAGAATCGGAACGTCGCGTTTGCGCTTTTGGACCAACCCGATTGTCAAAGACGGCCGTTCTACCGGAGCAATATTAGTGGCCCACCCGATTGATGTCATCGAGAACTCACTCTCCGATCTGGTATCGGCTATGAGTGTGGTCTATGTCAGTTTGGTAATGTTAACAACACTCGGTGGCTACCTGCTGGCTAAGAAAGCAACCCAGCCAATCAGGGAAATCACCGAAAAAATCACCAGAATCACGGCCGAAAATCTCAATGAACGGGTGATGGTGCGCCAAACCGGTGACGAGATCGAAGAGCTGGCGGAAACTTT
>CAYGRQ010000003.1:17556-26210 GCA_964352325.1 uncultured Pseudomonadales bacterium | reverse complement strand
TATTGGCCTGATTAACAAGATCGAAAAATTTTGAGGTGAATTCTGATGATAGTTGTGAGTAATTCATAAGGGAAATTTTAGCACAACCTTCTGAAACTCGGGAGAGTTCAACGGTTCGAATAGTTGAAGTGTGGCCTGCAGGGCCAGGCCCTGCAGGGGGTACAGGGTTGTTCTAATTTTTTGGTAAAATGGAAATGTATGAAACGGATGAAGTTTCTGGGGGCGGCGGGGACGGTGACGGGGAGCAGTTATTGGCTAATGGACTCGGACAATAAGGGGATATTGGTGGATTTGGGACTGTTTCAGGGAGTGGAGGAGCCGAAGATTTTTGACAACGAAAGGCTTTATTTTGAGGCCCGCGATCTGACCGGGGTGGTGCTGACTCACGCTCATTTGGACCATTGCGGTCGACTGCCCTTGCTGGTTCAGGCAGGGTACACCGGGCCAATCTATATGACTGAGGCGACCAGGCAACTACTGGAGTTGTCCCTGTTCGATTCGGCGAAGGTAATGGCCGAAAGTGAACAACGGCGGGGTGAGCGGAAGGCCCTGTTTTCCGAGGAGGAAGTGGAGAAACTGCTACTACTTTGCCGGGTGGTTCATTATGACAAATCATTTACGGTTGGTAATTTTGAGATTACTCTGCGGGATGCCGGTCATATTCTGGGGTCGGCGAGTGTCGAGGTGGTAGATAAGAGAGAGGGATTTGGTCCGAAGAAAATTGTTTTCTCGGGGGATTTGGGGAATACGCCCCAGGACCTGATTCGACCGACAACGCCAATTATCGAGGCGGAATTGGTGGTAATGGAGTCGACCTATGGCGATCGGACGCATGGGGGCGAAGATGCGGTCAAGGTGCTGACCGAGGAGATTAACGCCGTTGAGGCAAGCGGAGGAACGCTCTTGATTCCGGCGTTTTCGCTGGAGAGGACCCAGGAGATACTGCATAAGATCGACCACCTGAAGAAGAATAAATTGGTTCGCGACGAGACACTGGTATTTCTTGACTCGCCGATGGCAATTAAGGCGACGATGATTTTCAAACACTTTCCGGAGCTATATAACGAGGAGCTTTCCGGCCACGCCAAAACGGATGACCCATTTGATTTTCCGGGTTTGGTGTTAGTCGAGAAGGGGGCAGAAAGCGCCAAGATTCACGAAATTGAGCGGGCAAAAGTGATTATTGCCGGCAGTGGGATGATGGCGGGCGGGCGGATATTGCATCACGCGGCTGAGTTTCTACCCCTGACGACGACGCGTTTACTGCAGGTGGGTTTTCAAGCGGTGGGGACGATTGGGCGGAGGATCCTGGATGGGGAGAAAAAGGTGCGAATCTATGATGCAGAAGTGGAGGTGGCGGCCAATATCAGAAACGTTTCGACGATGAGCGCCCATGCCGACCAGCCAAGGTTAATGCGCTGGCTGGGCCAGATTAAGGGAGTAAAGCGCGTGTTTTTGACCCACGGGGAGGAATTGCCCCGGCTAGTCCTTTCGGAAAAGATAAAAAATGACCTGGGGATGACGAACGTGGTGCTACCGAAGATGAATCAAGCGATGGAGTTGGGGTAGAATACGGTTTCATGATTGAAGTAATCTTCGATATTGAGACTAAAGGTTTGTTTGGTGATAACGGGCCTATTTTGAAGGGATATTGGCTCTTGCATTGTGGCTAGACTTTGACTAAAATAATCAAAGTTATGGCAACTTTCAATTTGACGAAAAAGGCCGATTACGGTCTATCAATGTTATCATTTTTGGCGGCTCGCGGTAAAGAGGGACGAGTCAGTCTGACGGAACTGGGGGCGAAAGGCTTGCCCAAGGCTTTTATGGCCCAGATCGCAAACAAAATGGTAAGGGCCGGTTTTCTTACCTCCCGTGAAGGACGAGGCGGCGGCTACAGCTTGAACCATGAACCGAAAGAAATTGGACTGCGGCGCGTTTTGGAGGTGATTGATGGTGACTTGGCGTTGGTAACTTGCGTCAATCGCCCCGGAAATTGCCCGATCGAGGACCACTGCTGGCAGAAAGGTTTTATGCTGCGCTTTACCTATCAAATGGGCCAGGTGATGGAAAAATATACCGTGGCCGACCTGATCGGAGGGAGAAAGTAAGATGGCACTTTCGGTAAAGGGATTAAAGGTAAAGATAGGCAACAAGGAAGTCCTTGGCGAAGTGAGCCTAACGGTGGCGAGTGGTGAAGTGGTGGCCTTGATGGGGCCCAACGGGTCGGGAAAGTCGACGCTCGCCTTTTCTCTAATGGGACACCCAAGTTATGAAATTACCGAGGGTAATGTCGATTTGGATGGGAAAGATATTACGATGGCAACGCCGGATGAGCGGGGCCGGGCGGGACTGTTTTTGGCGGTCCAATACCCGGTTTCCATTCCCGGTGTTTCGGTGAGAGAGGCGCTATTGGCATCGCTTAGGGCCAGGGGCGAATTAGTTTCCGCTTTGGAGTTGAAAAAGAGAATTGAAGCGGAGGCAAAGGAGCTCGTCATCGATGAGGAATTGCTCAAGAGGAGCCTAAACGAAGGTTTTTCGGGTGGAGAGAAAAAGAAGATGGAAATTTTGCAGATGCGGATTCTTTCGCCGAAATACGCAGTTTTGGATGAAACCGACTCCGGTCTGGATATCGACGCTTTGAAGATCGTGGCTACCGGCGCTGCCTTTATGGCAAAAAAGAAGAAAACAGGGATTCTGGTCATTACCCATTACCAAAGGCTGCTAAAGTATCTGAAACCGGACCGGGTGCTCGTCATGAAACAAGGGAGAATTGCCAAAGAAGGTGGTTTGGAATTGGTGGTGGAGTTAGAGAAGTCCGGGTACAAACAATATGAGTAGGTTTGCCAAGATAGTGAGACTGGACCAGGATACGGTCAAGACATTGTCGGAGACGTATCAGTTGGGGCATCGGGACGAAATTAAATATGCCTATAGATCAGAGAGGGGCCTGACGGAGAAGTTGGTTGCTGACCTGTCAGCGCGGAAAAACGAGCCTCTCTGGATGAGGGAATACCGGTTGAAGGCATTTGCTGTTTATAACAAAATGCCGATGCCAAATTTTGGCGGCGATCTTTCACCGATCAAGTGGAGCGAGATATTTTATTATTTGAAACCAACAGAAAAGGCGGGTAAGACTTGGGAAGATGTCCCTGACGCGATCAGGAAAACTTTTGAGAAAATCGGTGTACCTCAGGCGGAGCGGGAAATGCTTGGCGGCGCGAAAGTGCAATATGACAGCGAAGTCATCTATGGCTCGTTGCGGAAAAACCTAGCCGCCAAAGGCGTTGTTTTCTTGGGAATGGATGAGGGACTGGCCCAATATCCCGAACTGGTTAAACAATATTTTGGGACGATCGTGCCGGTGGGAGACAATAAGTTGGCGGCCCTAAACAGCGCCGTCTGGTCGGGCGGCTCCTTTATTTATGTCCCCAAGGGTGTCGAGGTGGGGTTGCCACTGCAGGCGTATTTTCGGATCAACGCCGAGAACGCGGGCCAGTTTGAGAGAACACTGATTATTGCCGACGAAGGCAGTAAGGTGCACTATGTCGAAGGCTGTAGCGCCCCGGCCTACTCATCGGGGTCGCTGCACGCGGCGGTGGTGGAAATTATTGTCAAAAAAGGAGCGCGAGTGCAGTACACGACGGTCCAAAACTGGTATCGAAATGTCTATAATCTGGTGACCAAAAGAGCTTGGGTGGAGGAGGAGGGTGAGATGCGCTGGATTGATGGGAATCTTGGTTCTCGCTTGACCATGAAGTACCCGTGCTGTGTCCTGGCTGGTAGAAGGGCGCGTGGAGAGACACTTTCAATTGCGATGGCGGGCTCCGGTCAGCACCAAGATGCGGGGGCAAAGATGATTCATCTGGCAGCGGAGACAACGAGCCAGATCATTTCTAAATCGATAAGTAAGAACGGCGGCAGAGCGACCTATCGGGGAATGGTGAAGATTAATAAGGGGGCGAAGGGGGCCAGAAGCAAGGTCGTTTGTGACGCGCTGATTCTTGACTCCCGGAGTCGATCCGATACTTATCCGACCAATATAATTTTGGAAAATGACGTCACTTTGGAACATGAAGCGACGGTAAGTAAGGTTGGTGAAGAACAGCTGTTTTATCTAATGAGCCGGGGACTGCCGGAACACGAGGCAGAGGCGATGATTGTCAATGGCTTTTTGGAGCCGGTGATGAAACAAATCCCGCTTGAATACGCAGTCGAGATGAACCGTTTGGTGGAACTGGAGATGGAAGGGAGCGTCGGATGAAAAAGCAGGCGGTAGTCATCATGGCCGAGCCGGGAAAGAAAGAGTTGGTGGTAAATTTTGATAAGAAAGGGGGCGAGGAGGAAGTGCTGGCCCTGATTTTGGCGGACCAACCGGGGGATTATTACCTTAAGATTTTGGTGGATCACAAAGTAGGTAATACATTCGGCCGGGTAATGGTGCGGGGAGTGGCTAAAAACGGAGCGAGAGTGCGGGTCGAGGGAATGATCAAAATTGATAAAGGGGCAAACGGAGTCGATGATTTTTTGGAGATGCGGCTGTTACTTCTGGATGACAAAAGCCAGGCGGTGGCCGAACCAAAATTGGAGATCGAGACCAACGAGGTGAAAGCCAGCCACGCGGCGACGGTGGGAAAGATTGATGAGGAGCAAGTGTTTTATTTGACCAGTCGGGGAATAACGGGGAAAGAAGCCGAAAGGTTGATTGTTGATGGTTTTTTGAACCAGGTTGTTGACAAAATCGAGGATAGGAAAGTAGCCTCAAAAGTTGGTAGAATCAGGTTATGATTGACGTAAACAAAGTCAGGGGCGATTTTCCGATTCTGGAAAGAAAAATTGGTGACGCCTCCTTGGTTTATTTGGACAGTGCGGCGACCAGCCAAAAACCAAAACAGGTTTTGGAGGCAATAAATGATTTTTATACCAAGCATAATGCCAACATTCACCGGGGAGTCCATACCCTATCGGCAGAGGCGACAGCGATGGTCGGTGAAGCGCGGGAAAAAGTAGCCAAATTCATAAACGCCAAGACGGAGGAAGTAATTTTTGTCCGAAACGCGACCGAGGGATTAAACCTGATTGCCTATACCTGGGGGAGAGAGAATATCAAAAAAGGAGATGTGGTGGTCGTTTCGCTTTTGGAACACCACTCGAATCTGGTCCCCTGGCAGGTATTGTGCGAAGAGGTCGGGGCCCACCTTCGAGTAATCGAGGTCGATGACGAGGGAAGGCTAAAACTTGATAGTTTGGAGGAACTGCTCGATGACAGGGTGAAGCTGGTGGCAGTGACAGCAGTCTCTAATGTTTTGGGAACGATCACGCCGCTTGATGAAATAAGAGCGCTAATCAAGAAAAAAGCACCGGCGGCAAAACTGGTGATTGATGGGGCACAGTTAGTGCCGCATATGAAAGTGGACGTAGCTAAATTGGGGGCAGATTTTATGGTTTTTTCGGGCCACAAGATGCTTTCGGCCACCGGGAGCGGAGTGGTTTGGGGGAATAAAGAAATCCTAGAAGAAATGAAACCGTTTCTCTATGGTGGCGATATGATTGGCGAGGTTAAATTAACGGGGACGACTTTTGCCGGAATTCCCTCCAAGTTTGAGGCGGGGACGCCGGACATTGCCGGCATCATTGGGTTGGGTGCGGCGGTGGATTACCTGTCTAATTTGGGAATGGACAATGTCCGCGAACACGAGAAAGAATTAATCGGTTACGCCCTGGGACAGATGGAAAAATTGGAGAAAGAAGGTTTGGTAACGATTTACGGACCAAGAGATGCAAATGAGAGGGGCGGGGTGTTGACCTTCAACGTTAATGGGGTGCATGCGCATGACGCGGCGCAGGTCCTGGATAAATACGGCATCGCGGTCCGCTCCGGTCAACACTGCGGGGCGCCGATTGTAGAACGATTTGGCCAAATGGCGATGGTGCGGGCCAGCTTCTATGTCTATACCACCAAAGAAGAGATTGATTTTCTGATCGAAAAAGTTAGAGAAGTACCGAAAGTTTTCAAGATCTGATGGATTACAGGGAAGAGATAATTGACCACTATAAACACCCAAGGAATTTTTCCGATTTGGAGGAACCGTGCATCAGTGTGCGCGAGAACAATGCTTCCTGTGGGGATATGGTGGAAGTGAAAGGCAGGTTAACTAAGGAGGGTCGGATTGATGTCTTGCGCTGGCGGGGAGTGGGCTGTGCTATTTCGACGGCGGCGGCCTCGATGTTATCCGAAAAAGTGGTGGGAATGGACAAAAAAGATTTGGAAGAGTTCGATGTCGACGGGGTAGTGGGACTATTGGGTGGGGAGATCAATGCCGGCCGAATGAAATGCGCCACCCTGGCCTACAATGCGATTAGAAAGCTGTTTGAAAATGCCTCAAATATTTAATGGCCTAATCGTCAAGAAAGTAAACTTAGCCGGCAACTACTGGCAGTTTACTTTGGAATTTCCAGTCAAGTTTGCCTTTTTTGCCGGACAATACGTCAGCGTCAAGGTGGCGGGGGATGGTACACGGCGGTCATATTCGATTGCTTCTGCCCCAGATGGAAACCAAATCGAACTTCTGATAGATGTAGGTCCGATGGGACTAGGGTCGAAGTACTTTTTGTCACTTAATGAGGGTGACACGATTGAAGCACTGGGGCCGCTGGGGCGTTTCGTTCTGCCTCCTTCTTTGAAGAAAGTGCTTTTTGTGGCGACGGGGAGTGGGATCGTGCCATTTCGGCCGATGATCCGTGAATTACTTGAAGGGAGGGGATTGGCGGATGAAATCCATTTGAATTGGGGCATGAGACATGAAGAAGATTTGTTCTGGATGGACGAATTCAAAAAGCTGGAAACGGGCCACGCCAACTTTAAGTTTGATGTGGTGTTGTCCAAACCGACCAAAGAGTGGTCCGCCTGTTCCGGTCATGTCAATGATTGTTTGGTGAAGCATAAGGCCAGCTATCTCGGGTGGGAAGCTTATTTGTGTGGGAGCCAGCAGATGATTGCGGAAGTGACGGACGTGCTGATGAAATTGGGAGTCAAACAGGAAGATATTCACTTTGAGAAGTTTTTCTAGTAAGATTTTGATATGGCAGACCAAACATACACCGTAGGGAGTGAAAACAAGCCGACGAAGACGAAATATCAGGTGAAAGTAATCAACGACAAGTGTATCGGGGCGGCGAGTTGTGTGGCCGTAGCGGCGATGACGTTCAAGCTGAACGATTTGAATAAAGCGGATATCATCGATCAGGACGGCAATGTCGATTTGGAAAAATTACTGGCGGCTCAGAGCTGTCCGACGGCGGCGATTGAAGTAATTGATACGGCGACCGGTGAAAAAATTTGGCCGAAGTGATGGAGAACATAAAGACAATTCTGGGGGTTTTTGGGGCGAGCCTTGTTTTGGTTGTCTTGATGGCTGTCGGGCTATCTAAGTTGTCCGGTGACGGGGGTGGAACAATCAAAGTACCAGTTGAGCAGTTGACGGAGGGAGCCGGATGGGAAATGTCGACGGGAGAAGCGAAGGTGGCGGTGGTTGAGTTTTCTGATATCCAATGTCCGGCGTGTAAGGCGGCGGAACCAATTTCAGTGGAGTTACGGAGGACCCCCGGAGTAAAATTTGTTTATCGCCATTTTCCTCTAACGACGATCCATAAGAACGCCTGGAATGGGGCGCGGGCGCTCGAGGCGGCGAGATTGCTAGATAAAGGCTGGGAGATGATGGAGCTAATGTTTGACAAGCAAGCAGAATGGGCGGATTTGGGTAACCCCGACGAAAAATTTGTCGCTTACGCCAAGGAATTGGGCCTGGACGAAAAGATTTTTGAAGAAAAATATAAGAGCAAGGAAACTGACGAGCCGGTGGGGGTGGATAGTAGCCTGGGGAATCGGCTCAAACTTTCGGGGACACCGACCTTTTTCGTCAATGGGGAACAGGTGGCGACCTCGTTTGTTATCGGGCGAGTTAAGGAGTTATTGAAATAAGATGCAATTTTCTATTTGGTCGCTGACTTTGGCGGCCTTGACTAATGGACTGAATCCTTGCGGCATCGGGATGATGATCACTTTTCTGGGATACCTGCTGGTTTTCGGTCAAAGCAAGAAGGACAAATATTTTCTAGTTAAACTGGGAGCGGTTTATATTACGGCCGTTTTTGTCACTTACTTATTTATCGGTTTACTTTTTTATGGCTTGGCGTTTTATCTTCAACGGCTGTGGTTGGCAAGTGTCTTTAAGTACGTTATCGGGGCAGTGATTATGCTGGCCGGTTTGATTCAACTGAAGGATGGGATCTGGCCCGATTCGCCGATTCATTTGCGGATGCCGGCTTTCGGGGCCGGGAAAATCAATCAAATGATGGAAAAAATGAGCCTGCCAATGGCGGCTTTGGTGGGGGTGGCGGTGACTGCCTTTTCGACACCGTGTATGCTGCCGCTTTATGTGGGGACGGCGACGGTGATCGCCAGATCCGGTCTGTCGATGGGACTAGTCCTTACCTATTTTCTTTACTACAACCTGATTTTCATTTTGCCATTAATTGGTGTTTTGGCGGTCATGGGCGCCGGGAAGGAAGTGGTGGCGATGAAGGAAATGGAACATAAATACGGCCGCTGGCTGCGACTCCTGATGGGGATGGTTTTGGTAGTGGTTGGCTAT
>CAYGRQ010000003.1:0-17456 GCA_964352325.1 uncultured Pseudomonadales bacterium | reverse complement strand
GAAGCTAAGGTTCGAGCGGCGCTGAAAAAGGTTTTTGATCCCGAGCTGCATATCAATATAGTGGACCTGGGTTTGGTTTACGATGTCCGCGAAGAGGGCGGGGTGGTAGAAGTGGAAATGACCTTGACGTCGCCGGGGTGCCCATTGGCGGGGGTGATTGATAGTGAGGTCAAAAAGGCGGTGAAGAAAATTAAGGGCGTGAAGAAAGTAACCCTGGAATTGATTTGGGACCCGCCTTGGACCCAGGACATGATGTCTGACGAGGCGAAGGCGGAATTAGGCCTCGATTGATTCTGTTAAAATACGACTATGCGAATTATCTTGGGGGCTGATCATGGGGGTTTTGCTTTGAAAGAAGAAATCAAGAAGTGGTTGGGGGAGCAGAAGCACGAAGTGGTCGATGTCGGGGCTACGGGGTTAGACCCTGAAGATGATTTTGTGGATTACGCGGCGCCGGTGGCAGAAGAGGTAGCCGAGAATGGGGAGGCGCGGGGAATTCTGTTCTGCCGGAACGGCTATGGGATGATGATCGCGGCCAACCGTTTTTCGGGGGTACGCTGCGGCGAGGCGTTTGATATCGGGGCGGTCAGACGGGGGCGAACGGATGATGACATCAACTGCCTGTCGGTGCCGGCGGACTATATCAAGAATGACAACGTGCGGAAGATGATTGAAGTATTTTTGGAGACAAAGTTTAGCGGGGAAGAGAGATATATTCGGAGGCTGGGGAAATTGGAGAGCTTGGGTGGAGGAAGCTGTTAGAATGGGATTATGATTACAGTAATCCCAGCGATAATGCCGAAAAGTTTGGGTGAGTTGGAAGAGCAGTTGGCAAGGGTATGGGCCTACGCGCCCAGGGTCCAACTGGATGTGATGGATGGGGTCTATCGACCCGAGAAGACGATCGGGCCGGAAATGCTGAACCAAATTGACACGGTGGTCCTGTGGGATGTTCATCTGATGGTGGATCAACCGGAGAAATGGATTAAACAATGTGTTATGGGAGGAGCGGATCGAATTTTCGGTCAGGTAGAGAAGATGGTCGATCGGACGGCTTTTATTGCCGACGCCCAGGCGGAGACGCTGGCAGTGGGGCTGGCCTATGATATTGATACCCCTTTGGTCGGCTTGGAAGAGGTGATCAATGATCTCGATGCCGTACTCCTGATGAGCGTCCCGGCGGGTGGGCAGGCAGGAGAGTTTGACGACCGGGTGCTAGGAAAAATTAAGGAGGTAAGAAAAATGAATAAAAGGATCCCGATTGTGATTGATGGCGGCCTGAATGAAGAAAAGATGAAGGAATGTCTGGCGGCAGAGTGGGCAGAAGAAATCGCTGAGGATGAATTGGATAGGTCGACGAGCCGAATTGAGTTTGTGGTGGGCAGTCACCTTTTTACGGCCGAGAAGATAGAAGAAGAACTTAATCATTTGCGGTTAATGCAAGAACATGTTTAAAAGAGTGCGAGCGGTGTCTTTATTCGGTTTTGCGGATGCCCAGCCGGACAGTGAGCTCTTTCAATCTGCCTTTGAGGTGGCGAAGGTTTTAGCTACGCATGGATTGGAGGTAGTCAACGGCGGCGGGCCGGGGATAATGCGGGCGGCGACGGAAGGGGCCCATGCCGGTGGCGGTAAAGCGGCGATTGCTACTTTTTATCCCAAATACATTAATCACTTCGAGGGCAAGGATCCAAGCAACAAGGCGGACAAAGAAATAATCGAAGGCAACTACTTGGATCGGACGATGAAGTTATTGGAATTGGGGAATGCCTATGTCATTTTCAATGGCGGGACCGGAACTTTATCTGAGTTTGCCATGGCCTGGGGTCTGGCCTATCTTTATTTTGGTCACCATAAACCGCTGATTCTTTATGGCCATTTTTGGCACGCAATTATGGAAGCCTTGGTAGCCAATATGCTGATTGCCCAACAGCGACCGGAGTCGCTAAAGGTCTATCGGATTGTGACAACGCCGGAGGCGGTGGTTGAGGCGCTTTTGGAACACGAAGCCTATTTGGAGAAAAATCCGGAAGAGGTCCGTGCGCCGACGGATACCGGGGAGCACGCGTTTCTAGATTAGGGTAAAATTTATTCATGCTGCCCGTTTCGATGGATGATCTGGCCGAGAAAGCGAATCTGCTTCGTACCGAAGTGGTGAAGATGCTCGTCAATGCTGGGACGGGGCACTCGGCTGGTCCCTTGGGAAGCGCCGATTTTTGGACAATGCTTTTTTTTGGCGGGCTAATTAACTACAAAGCGGATGAACCATGGTGGGAAGAACGGGACCGAGTGGTTTTATCTGCCGGTCATTATTGCCCTATTTTATACGCGGTTTTGGCAGAAGCCGGTTTTTTTCCGAAATCAGAGCTGATGACCCTCCGGCAGCTGGGGAGTAGACTGCAGGGACATCCGGTAGCTCGAAAACTACCCGGTATCGAAACCAGTAGTGGCCCCTTGGGCCAGGGGATAAGTCAGGCGGTGGGAATGGCGCTGGCGGCTAGGACGGATGGTAAAAGATGGCGGGTGGTTTGTTTCATGGGGGACGGGGAGCAGGACGAGGGCCAGGTGTGGGAGGCTTATTTGTGTGCCGCCAAATATGCTCTGTTGAACCTGACGGTAGTGATTGACCGAAATAATATCCAGATTGATGGCCATACAGAAAATGTCATGCCTTTAGATTCGCTGGCGGCGAAGTTGACGGCATTTAATTTTAATGTTTTGGAGGTTGATGGCCATAATTTGGGGGAAATAAAGGAGGCATACGAACGGGCAAAAGTGTTTTTTGAAAAGCCGACCGCAATAATTTTACGGACCATCCCCGGTAAAGGAGTCGACTTTATGGAGAATGAACCGGGTTGGCACGGTAAGGTTCCCAGTCCCGCCGAAGAGATATTGGCATTAGCGGAGTTGAAAAAAAATGATTAACGCGGAGATGTTTTTGGTAAATGACTTAACGAAGATCCTGAAAATAGCGATGCGGGATGGTTATGGTGAAGGATTGACGGAAGCGGGAAGGAGAAACGAAAAAGTGGTGGTATTGGTCGCCGATTTGATGGAAAGCACGAGGACGGACCTGTTTAAGGCGGAATTCCCGGAGCGATTTTTTGAAATGGGAATTAGTGAGCAAAATATGATGGGCGTGGCGGCGGGCATGGCGGCTTGCGGCAAGGTGCCCTTTGTTAATTCTTTCGCCTGTTTTAATCCGGGCAGAAACTGGGAACAGTTACGGCTTTCAGTTTGTTTGTCGGGCAACAACGTCAAAGTGGTTGGAGGACATGCCGGTTTCGGCAACGGGACGGATGGGGGGAACCAGCAGATGTTTGAAGATATTGCCCTGGCTCGAGTCCTGCCTCATTTAACGGTGGTGGTGCCGGCCGATTATGAGCAGGCGAAAAAGATGGCACTAGCGATGGCGGACTTTTCCGGTCCGGTATATATGAGAATGACAAAACCAAAAAGAGCGGTGGTAACGACGATGGGAACGCCACTGACGATAGGAAAGGCCCAGATTTTAAGGAGTGGTAAGGAGGCAACCGTTTTTGCTTGCGGGGCAATGGTTTACGAGGCGCTCTTGGCGGCGGAAGAATTGGCTGGGGAAATTGATGTTGAAGTTATCAATGTGCACACGATCAAGCCTTTGGATAAGGAGACGATTTTGGGAAGCGCCCGGAAGACGAAGCGGGTGGTGACGGCCGAAGAGCATTCGATTATTGGCGGTTTGGGGGGAGCGATCGCGGAGCTTCTGTCTGAAGAATATCCGGCGCCTATGAAACGGGTAGGGATGGGGGATAAGTTCGGAGAAACCGGTGAACCGGATGAACTTTTGGTTAAATATGGTATGACTAAGGAAGCAATTATTGGAAAAATTAGGGAATTACTATGAGTAGCGACACGAGCATAATTGAGAGGAATGGGAGGGTGATGCTACTGGCCTATGACCAGGGGTTTGAACATGGGCCAACTGATTTCGATGAAAAAAGTGTCGATCCGAATTACATCATGGACATCGCCCGTTCGGGCCATTACACGGGAGTGATTTTTCAGGAGGGGCTGGCGGCAAAGTACTACGCGACAGATCTGACCCATGAAAATTTGCCCCCTCTGATTGTAAAGCTGAATGGGAAAACAGCGTTTCAGGGAGAAGAACCACTGTCGCTACAACTATGCAGCGTCGAAAAGGCCGTAGAATTGGGGGCGAAGGCGGTGGGGTATACCGTTTACGTGGGCAGTGAACACGAGGAGACGATGTTAGCGGAATTTTCCCGAATCGAGGATGAGGCCCACGCCAGGGGTTTGGTGGTAATCGCCTGGATGTATCCGCGGGGAAAAAAGGTTGAAGGAAAGCAGACAACCAAGGAGACACTGGCTTATGCCGCCCGTTTGGGTTTGGAAATGAACGCCGATTACGTCAAGATTGCTTATTCCGGCGAGGTGGAAAGTTTTAAATGGGTGGTCAAAGCGGCAGGGAAAACGAAAGTGTTAGTTCAGGGAGGAAAGAGAATGGCCTGGCCCGAATTGGAGGCGGAAGTTAAGGGAGCAATGGAAGCCGGGGCGGCAGGAATAGCGATCGGCAGAAATGTTTGGCAGGCGGTCAATCCGGAGGAAGTGACGAAGAAATTAGCAGGATTAATTTTTGGTGAGACATGAAGAAAGTGGTTTGCGCGGGCTCGGCGACGATAGATGTTTTAGTCAGATCAAAAGATTTTCGGGTAATGAAAAGCCATCAGGTTACAGGCGGAGTGGCGCTGTGCGAGGTCTATGGTGGGAAAACGGAGGCTACCGAAATTGTTTTGCAGACGGGGGGATCGGCGACGAATGTGGGGGTGGGATTGACACGTCTCGGTATGGTGAGTTCTGTTATCACCCGAGTGGGCCGGGACTTCCTGAAGGAAAGGATCATCAATGATTTGAAGTTGGAAGGAGTTGACATCAGTCAAATTCAGGAAGATGAGGAGAAAAGCACGGCCTTGTCAGTAGTGCTAGTGGCGGCGGACGGAGGGCGGTCGATAATCACCTCGCGCGGGGCGGCGGCAAAAATTGATTCCCAAAAGATTACTTGGGAAAAGGTGGAGGGTGCCGATTGGCTGCAGATCGGACCGCTGGGGGGAAATCTGGCACTAGTGGAGGATCTGATCGCCTTTGCCAGGAGTAAAAAGATTGGCGTTGGTTGGAACCCGGGGAAAGTGGAACTGTCCGAAAAGGAAAGGGTGTTTCGGCTGTTACCCAAAGTTGATTTATTTATTGTCAACCGAATGGAGGCGTCGGAATTACTGCGGCATAACTACGAGGAAATGAAAGAAATTGCGGCTAAGATTTTGAGACAGGGAGCGGCCAGGGTGGTAATTACAGACGGGAAGAGAGGGGCGGGGGTAGCCGAAGAGGGACGGTGGATTTTCGCGCCAGCCTTTCGAACGAAGTCGATTGATGACACCGGGGCGGGGGACGCTTTCGTGGCGGGAATGGTCGCGGGACTATTGTCGGGAAAGAGTCTGGAAACAGCTTTAAGAATGGGGCTGGCTAACGGAGCCAGTGAGGTCACATCGTTAGGGGCCAAGTCGGGATTACTGCGCAGAAGCGAGATGGCAAAGTGGCTCCGGCGCCGGGTAAAGATGGTCGAGGAGAAGCTTGAGGTTGTATATTTAAAGCATGAGTAGTACGGGGTCGTTTAAGGTGGGGGTGGTGGGTTGCGGCAAGGTGGGAATGACGGCGGCGTACGCGATGATGCTCTCCGGGACGCCAACGGAAATGGTTCTTGTCGATAGAAATAAAGAAAAAGCGATGGGGGAGAAACTGGATTTGGAGCACGCGACCTCGCTTCTGTCCAATTATGTGGCAGTCACGGGAACAGATGACTACCAGGAATTAGCCGGGACTAAGCTTGTGGTCTATACCGCGGGAGTGGCCCAAGCCCCCGGGCAAACCAGACTAGATCTAATAAATACCAACAAGAAGATATTGGAGGAGAACTTGCCCAAAATCCACGCGGCGGCGCCAGAGGCGATAATTTTAATTGTGGCCAATCCGGTGGATGTTTTGACTTTTTTTGCCAATAAAATTGTTTCCGATGCTAAGGGAAAAATCTTCGGTTCAGGAACGATGCTCGATACGGCCCGTTTCCGTTTTCACCTAGGGGAGGTGCTTAAGATCAACCCGCACAGTATTCACGCCTATGTCCTGGGTGAACACGGCGACACCTCCTTTCCGGTGTACAGCGAGACTCAAGTAGGGGGGCAAAAGTTGATGGAGATGGCAGGGATGACCGAGGCGATGATTCAGGAGGCCTATCAAAAAACGCGCGAGGCGGCCGGGAAAATCATTGAGGCGAAGGGGGCAACTTACTACGCGATTGGGGTAGTGGTGATGAAGATCATGCAAGCGATTTTTTCTGATAGCAAGACGGTCTTTCCGCTATCGATACCACTGACTAATTACGCAGGGATTTCCGGTGTCGCCCTGTCTGTTCCCTGTATTTTGGGAGCAAGTGGTGTCGAGAAAATCCTGGAGGTGGATTTTTCGGAAAAGGAAGCTGAAAAACTAAACGCTTCGGCCCAAGCGCTGTTACCTTTTTGCCATGAGTGACGAGCAACCGAAACAACTAAAGTTAACTCCGAAGGAAGAAAAAGCGAATAAGTGGGTGATGATTTTGATTTTACTTCTGACGGTGGTGATCAGTTTGATTTTTCTCCTTAGGGGCGGCGGCGGGATGTTTGGTCCGAAGATCTATCAGTTTTAGGGGCGGGTGGTGGTAGTGCCAGAGAGGATTTGCCCGCTGGTTGGCGGAGTGGGGGTGGCTTTTGCCCGTTCTTCAATTATTTTGGCGACTTCTTCGCTTTTGCAGGTTGTTTTCGGTTCGCGGCCCTTGATGAAGTATTCGTAAATTGTGGGACAGCCGGAGCAAGTGAGAGTGCCGGTCAGGGTACAGATGGGAAGGCGGACGAGACTGGCGGGGGTGGCGAAAGCGGTGTTGGTCGGACTATTCTCTAAAAGCTCTCTCATCATTTTTGACCAAATCGGCGAAGCGCCGGTGACGCCGGAGGCGACCTGGCTCATGGGCGAGTTGTCATTATTGCCGACCCAGGCGGCAACAACATAGTCGGGGGTGTAGCCGATGGTCCAATTATCCCGCAGATTGTTACTGGTGCCGGTTTTGACGGCCGCCTTGAAAGGAGAAAGATTAAGGACCGAACGGTAACCGAAAGCGCTGGCTCGAGCTGAATTGTCGGAGAGGATGTCGCTGACGAAAAAGGCAGTCTCTTGGCTGATGGCGGGGGAGGAGACGCAAGACAGTCCGGAAAGACAGGGGTCGAAGGCAACCGCCCTACCTTGGCGGTCTTCGATTTTGAGGATAGGGTTTAGCGGAACAGTCAGACCAGAGTTGGCAAAAGTGCCATAGACGGTAGCCAGATCGGTCATTTTTACTTCGGCGCCACCGAGGGTGAGAGAGAGACCGTAACGAGCGGGCTCATCCCAGCTAGTGATACCCATTTTTTCTCCCAGGGCAATCATATTGGCGACGCCGTTTTTGGCCAAGAGAAGAACGGCGGGAATATTGTAGGAATTGGCCAAGGCCTGGCGGAGGGTCAGGGTGCCGTGGAAACGGCCGTCGTAGTTTTTTGGGGTCCAGAGACCGGAACCGGGGATATTGAAACTGATCGGTTCGTCTTTGATGGTCGTGTTAGGCTTATCACCCTTTTCAAAGGCGAGGGCGTAGTTAACGACTTTGATTGAGGAGCCGGGTTGACGAAGCGAGGTGGTGAGGTTGACCTGGCCGTCGTTTTCAAGATCAAAATAGTTGGCAGAACCAACCATGGCTAAAATTTCTCCCGTAGCTGGTTGGGTGATGAGAAGAGCGCCGTTTCTGACATTTAGCCGCGTTAGTCGGCTTAGTTCGGCGGTAATAATAATCTCGGCTTTTTTTTGGAGATTGAGGTCCAGACTGGTGGTAACTTTTAAGCCTCCATGACTGATGAGTTCCTCGCCGTATTGATCGACCAGAAGATCGCGGACATACATGACGAAGTGGGGAGCGTTGATTTCGATTTTGGGCGGAGCAAAAACCAGTTTCGTATCTATGGCTTCTGTCACTTGATCCTCTCCAAGGTAACCGGCTTTGAGCATAAGGGAGAGGACTAAGTTCTGGCGGGAGGCAGCCAGGCCCGGATTGATATAGGGGGAGTATTTGCTGGGCGCTTTTGGCAAGCCGGCGAGGAAGGCGGCTTGGGCTATCGATAGTTGCCTGGCGTTGACATCAAAGTATTGTTGGGCGGCTTCCTGAATACCATAAGCCGGTCCGCCAAAGCCAACTTCATTAAGGTACATTTCCAGGATCTCGTCTTTGTCGTAAATGCTTTCGACGGCGATGGCGAGGATTAATTCTTTCACTTTTCTCTGCCAGGTTTTTTCCGGCGAGAGGAGGGCATTTTTGACTAATTGCTGGGTGATGGTGCTTCCGCCTTCGACCTTCTGTTTGGTGAGATTGTGGTAGGTGGCGCGGATAACCGAGGTGACGGAAAAACCGGAGTGGTTATAGAAGCCGTTGTCTTCAATAGCCAGAAAGGCTTCTTTGACATAAGGAGGCAGGGAAGAAAGCTTGATTGGGGTTCGATTTTCGTCCCGATAGATCTTGTAAAGTAGTTGACCGTTTCGGTCAAGGATTTGGGTAGTCAGTTTTTGGGAACGATTGGTAAGGGTGTGGGGAGAGGGGAGATCGGCAAAGATTTGGACGTAGATATAGATTGAGAAGGCGATGGACAGACATAGCGCCACGGCGCCACGGCGCCACGGTATCGCAGTGACGCGGGGCCAAAGTAAAACGAAGAAGGTGACAAGTAGGACTAGGAGGTGAAAAAAGGGAGAACCGAGGCGGGCGAGAAACTTTATCAATTAGTCCATTTTAGCAAGATTAGAGGTTGTTTGAAATAGTCTGCCAGAGTTCTTGATAAGGAATTTCGTAGCCCAGGGCCCAAATGGCCAGGCCGCCCATCTTCGCTTGGTGAACAAAATCAATTTTTAGTTTCAGCGAAGCGGTATCCTCGTAATGGATTTGGTAGGTCTTATCATTTTCGACGTAGGAAAGATATGGGGTTAGAGTCAGATTGCTCCAGGAAGCGGAAAGAGAACTGATCTTCTCATCGCCGAATAGGCCTTGGATTCTTTTGTAGGTGGCGACAACACCGGTTTTGGGATAGGTGTTGGCGAGAAAACTGTCATCGACGGTTTGCCACTCATAGCCGTAGAAAGGGACTCCGAGAATGATTTTATAGCTTGGAATAAACTTGTTGATGTCGCCAATGCTGGTGACGACGTCGTAATCCAAACAGGGTGAGGGTGAGGAGAAATTTGTGCTGTTGCACTTTCCTCGGAGGGGTGCGACCGGTCCCGACTGGGTGCTGCCGGGTCGGTAAAAGTCGTAGGCCATGACGATGATCTGGTCGACGATTTTGCCCAGGGCAGACAGATCGTAGAGGCGATTTTTGATGGCCGAGTCGGCGAAAACATCAAGCGAAACTTCACATTTTTTGTCGATGGCTTTACAGCGGGCGGTGAGGTCGGAAACAAAAAGAGTAAAGTTCTTTCTTGTCTCCTCGGTCGGATAACCCATGTATTCGAAATCAACATTTAAGCCAGCGAATTCTTTTTCGGTGTAGACGGTAAGAATTGAATTAACGGCGTTGTTCCTATTTTCGACGGAACCGAGGAGGGTGTCGATTTGTTTGATTTCCATGGCGAGAACAACAAGAATCACTTTTTTGCCGAGGATCTTGAGTTGGCGGTGCAGAAGAGAATACTGGTCGCTGTTCAACTTGTTCCAACCCGGTTCCTTTTCACCGGGACGGTCATATTTTTTGATCTCGCCAGTGGGAGTCAGGTCGATACCGAAGTAAGCGAGGTGGGTTAACGGTTTGACAGTCAATTCGTTGGCCAATTTTAAGTTCCAATAGGGGAGGAAACCAAAAGCGATTTTCCCGCCTGGTTTACGAAAGATCGGCGCCAGCGGCGGTAAAGACCCGACTAAATCCAGAGGAGAGACCAGGGGCAGATTGATGAGCCAAAGACGATAAAGAGACAGACTAAAATAGAGAACTCCCAAAACAAGGCAGACCGGGACGAACTTACTTTTCATTGAGAATTGGGGAGGTAGTTGTTTGGCCGGGGAAGATTTAACCTAAAGGTATCGTAGTTATTGTTGGTGGTGGGCCAAACTCTTTGGCCTTTTTCGTCGAGGGGATAAACACAGTCAAGACAAAAGTCGCGGACTAAGGGGTCAGAAAGAACGGTATGTTGTTCGAGGTCCAGGTCGATGGTTTGGTCGCTGGGTAGAAGCGGATACTTATCGGAGCGGCGGACCCAGATTTGTTTCAAAACGGGAATGTTTGGGGGTGGAAAAATGTCTTTGATGAAAAGTTCGCCTCTGACCTCGCAGGGGTTTTGGTCGGTGGGGAGGAGGCCGGTAACGGTACAGACACTGCGGCTGACGACGCCATCGGGAATGGCGGGAGGATGGTCTTTTTGGTCAGCCAGAAGGCGGCGCATGATTTTGTTCCAGATGGGGGAAGCGCCGGTAATACCGGAGGCGACATAGCTCATCGAGGAGTTATCGTTGTTGCCGACCCAGGTGGCGACAAGAACGTCGGGAGTGTAACCGATGGTCCAATTATCACGCAGGTCATTAGTGGTACCGGTTTTGACACTGACGGAGCGGCCGGGGATGACAAGCTGGCTGTTGGGACCAAAAGCTTCTTGGCGGGCATTATTGTCCCGGAGGATGTCGCTAATGATGTAGGCGATTTCTTCCGGTAGAGTAACCCGGACTTCGGCAGAGCCGACTTCGGCAACAAAAGGGTGGTCGCGGTTTTTGAAGGTAGACCAATTTTCGTGAAGCGAGCTGACATATTGGCTGATTTCGTCTGGGCGGTACTCTTCCAAAACAGCACCGTTAAAGGTTTCGACTTTGAGGATGGGATTTAGGGGAACAGTAACGCCAGCATTGGCGAAGGTGCCGAAGGCGACGGCCATATCGGCCATAGTCACTTCGCCGCCGCCAAGAGTGAGCGAAAGACCGTAGCGGGAGGGGTCAGTGAAAGTAGAAATACCCATGGCGCTGGCGGTAGCGACAAAGGATTCAAGTCCGTTGAGGGCGAGCATTTTGACAGCCGGGATGTTTAATGAATTTCCCAGAGTGAAGCGCATTTGGACGGGTCCTCTGAAAGTGTTGTCGTAATTTTTCGGGCAGTAAAGCGGTTGGGCGGTGACAGAAAAACAAGTGGGCAGATCAAGGAACATGGTACTGGCGGTCCAGCCGTTCATAAGGCCGACAGCGTAATTGATCGGTTTGATGGAGGAGCCGGGTTGGCGGGGGCGGGTGGTAACGTTGACATTGCCGTCGTTTTCCAGGTTAAAGTAGTCGGCGGAACCAATCATAGCGAGAATTTCGCCGGTGGCCGGTTTGGTGACGAGAGCGGCGCCATTACTGATTTTTAGCCGCCCCAGTTTTTTGATTTCGGCTGATAACGAGGCCTGGGCGTATTCCTGGAAGGCTAGATCGAGAGAGGTGGTAACCCGCAAGCCACCAAGATTAACCAGGTCTTCGCCGTATTTGTCGACCAAGAAGTCCCTGACCCAGAGGGCAAAGTGGGGAGCGTTGATGTGGATTCTTTTGGTGGCGAAGTTTAACTTTTCATCTCTGGCGGCGTCGGCCTGTTTTTGGCTGATATAGCCGTCTTCGACCATACGGCGAAGAACCTGGGCTTGACGGTTGATGGCCAGTTCGGGGTTAGCCCCGAAAGGAGAATATTTGGTCGGGGCTTGGGGTAGGCCGGCCAGAAGGGTCGCTTCGGCCAGAGTCAGATCGCGGGCGCTTTTGTTGAAGAAGATTCCGGCGGCGGTCTCGATGCCATAGGCGGTGCCGCCGTAAGGAGCGTAGTTGAGATAAAGTTCCAGGATTTGGTCTTTGGAATAAACGACTTCGGTGATTAAGGAAAGAACGGCTTCGCGAATTTTTCGGGTGATAGTTCGCTTGGGATCTTCAAGGAGCGTGTTTTTGACGAGTTGCTGGGTGATGGTGGAACCACCTTCGAGGCGGCGGCCGGTGAGAGTGTTAAAGGCGGCGCGGGCGATGCCCAGAAAGTCGAGACCGAAGTGGCGATAAAAATTTTTATCTTCAATGCTGATGGTGGCCTGTTTGACATATTCGGGCAGATCGCTAATCTTGATCGGATTGCGGTTCTGTTCGCGATAAACTTCGTAGAGGAGTTTGCCATTGCGATCGAGAATTTGGGTACTGATGGCCCCCGGTCCCTTGGTCAAACTGGTGGGGTTGGGGATATTCTTGAAAAGAAAGACGGTATAGAAGACCAGGAAAATAGTACCCAAAGTAATAAGACCAAGAAGGGCCTTCTTGTAGATAGCTTTCAGTTTCGTCTTTCTTCCAATGTCTGGCATATGCCATACTATTATATGATGACGAAGAATCTGCGGCGCCTGGTTATTTACTATCTCTATCTGTTTGTTGCCTGGGGCTTATTCCGTTATTTTGTCCGTTTACCCGAGGTAGTAACCGAGCTTTGGTTTAAACCGCTGATTTGGTTGGTGCCGCTATATTGGTGGCACCTTTCCCTCAAAGGCGAGCCGAAACTCTTTGTCGGAAAAACTTGGCCGGCTTTGGGGTGGGGTGTGTCGGGCGGGCTAATCTATTTTGTGGCTTTACGGTTACTAACCAACAATGGCTTTTCACTCGACCTCAATCGGATTGGAATTGCCGGGGTGACGGCGGTGGTGGAGGAGCTGACCTTTGCAGGGGTGATGCTGTCAATTTTAGTCAAGGAAACGAAGAAAGAAGGACAGTCGTTGGCCATAACGGCACTTGCCTTTGCCGCCATGCACTTGTCAAGGCAAATTTTTGTGTTTGCCTTGAACCCGTCGCTTTTGGTTGGGGCTTTTTCGCTGACTTTTTTCGTTGGTTTGATTAACGGATACCTGCGATTGAGGTCAAATAATGTTCTGTCGGCAATAATGGCCCACTTCTTTTTTTTGCTTTTGGCGCTTGCTTAGGCGGATCGAAGCAGATTTTGCGGGGATCGGCCTCGGTGAATTTGTTTGATACAGTGATTGGTAGTTGCAACACTTCCGGTAGTGGTTATATTGAGAGATCAATACTAGATTTAGCGTTACAAAATGATTTGCCCATATTGCAATAACAAAGAGACGAGTGTTCTGGAGAGTCGGATTTTGCCGGACGACGGGGGGATGAGGCGGCGGCGGGAGTGCCGAAAGTGCGCCAAGCGCTTTACGACTTTTGAGAGGATAGGAAATTTAGATTTGAAGGTAATTAAAAAGGATGGACGAGTGGAGGGCTTTGACCGGGAGAAAGTGGTGAGGGGGGTGAAGAAGGCCTGTTGGAAGAGACCGGTAACTCCCGAGGCGATGGAGGAGCTGGTGGATGACATCGAACTGAAACTGCTTAATCGAACGACGACAAAAATTCCCAGCGGCGATATCGGTAAGATGATCCTGTCCCGTTTGAAGAAACTGGATGACGTGGCGTATCTGCGGTTTGCGAGTGTTTACCTTGATTTTGCGAGTGCTGCCGACTTTGCCAGGTTAATTACTAATTTGAAATAAGCCATGCCCCAAAAAACAGTATTTAGAAAACAAAAAGTTAAGATGATTGTCGCAAGGGAAGAGAAGATAGAACTGCCAAAAATGATCGTCAAACGCGACGGCAGAGTAATGCCTTTTGAAATCAAGAAAATCGAGCGGGCGATCAAACTGTGCTTCGAGGATTTGGGTCGGGAATCGGCGACGGGCATTTCGGAGCTCTCGCGACGAGTAGTCAACATTATTAGCGCTAAATACGACAAGCCAACAGTTGAGCAAGTCCAGGATACGGTGGAACTGGTTCTTCAGGCGGCGGGAGAGTTCGCGGCGGCGAAAAACTATATTCTTTATCGGGCGGAACATGCCAAGATGAGAGAAAGCCGGCCGATTCCAGCGGCGGTGTCGGCTGCCTTTGCCGAGAGTGACCAGTATTTGGAGAACCCAGTCCAGAAATTTCAGTTTTTTGATAAATATTCGCGCTTTAACTGGGATTTGGGGCGGCGGGAAACATGGAAAGAAACGGTGGATCGAGCGGTCGATTATTTGGCCGAGTTGGCCGATGGTCGGCTAGACGCCGATACTTTCACGCGGCTTCGAAAAATAGTTTTGGAAATGAAAGCGGCGCCGTCGATGAGACTTTTGGCGATGGCCGGAGAGTCGGCGAGAAGAAACAATATCGGCATTTATAACTGTTCCTACCTGCCGGTCGATAGCATTGATTCGTACGCGGAGGCGCTTTTGATCTCGATGAACGGCTGTGGAGTTGGTTTTTCGGTGGAGTCAAAATACGTCGAGAATCTGCCGAGAGTGAAAAGACAAACCGGTGCTCTGGCTACAACTCATGTGATTGAAGACACGACCGAGGGTTGGGGGGAGGCAATTCGGTTGGGTCTAGCGACGTGGTTTGAAGGAGGAGATATTAAGTTTGATTATTCGGCCCTGCGGTCAGCCGGGGCAATCTTGCGGGTAAAGGGCGGCCGGAGTAGTGGCCCCGACCCGCTACGGGCGACTTTGGAATTTGCTCGGAGCCGAATTTTGGTGCGTCAGGGGAGTTTCCTACGACCGATCGACGCCCACGACATCATGTGTCAGGTGGGAAGCGCGGCGGTGAGCGGGGGGATGAGGCGGACGGCGATGATCTCGCTTTTTGATTTTGACGATCTGGAAATGAGGCTCTCCAAGTCGGGGGACTTTGAGAGGGACAACAGCCAACGCTGGAACGCTAATAACAGCGCTGTCTGGCCGGGCTCCGGACTGACCCAATTGGAGATAACGAAGCAAATGCTTCAGATGGTGGAGTCGGGCAGAGGTGAGCCGGGTATTTTCAATCGCCAGGGGGCGATCAACCTTTCCCCAGCGAGGAGAAAGCCTTATGATTTTGGTTGCAACCCGTGCGGAGAAATTTTGTTGAGGCCGTATGAATTTTGCAACCTGTCGATCGCGATCGCCAGGGCCGATGATACTTATGAATCATTGAAGGAAAAAGTGGAGGTGGCGGCGATCATCGGCACGATCCAGTCACTGGCGACGCACTTTCCGGGTTTACGACCGATGTGGAAAGAGAACTGCGAGGATGAAAGACTACTGGGGGTGGATATTACCGGTCAACTGGACAGTAGGGCGGCCCAGGACCCTTCGGTCCAGGGAAGGTTAAGGCAGGTGGCTGTCGAAACAAATCGTTTGCTGGCCGAAAAGCTGGGGATCAACCAGGCCGCGGCGGTAACTTGTGTCAAGCCCTCCGGCAATTCGGCCCAATTGTTTAATTGCTCATCCGGTCTACACGCCAGATGGTCACCATATTATGTGAGAAATGTCAGGGTGAGCGCCCACTCACCAATCTACAAGGTGTTGAAGGATGAGGGCGTACCTATGGATCCGGAAAATGGGCAGGCCGCGGAGACGGCGACCACCTGGGTGATTCATTTTCCAGTGAAGTCGCCCGACGGGGCAGTGACCAGGAGACAGCGGAGCGCTATCAAACAGTGTGAGTATTGGCTGCAAAATAAAATCCACTGGACGGAACATAACCCCAGTGTAACGATCACCTATCATCCCGATGAGGTGCTGGACCTGATTAAGTGGGTTGATGAACACCGTGATCTGGTTGGCGGAATGGCATTCCTGCCGGCGTTTGACGCTTCTTATTCCCAGATGCCCTACCAGGAGATAGATAAGGAAGAGTATGAAAAGCAGGCAGCAGCTTTTCCGGCAATAGATTTTTCCAAACTCTATCGCTATGAGGAGGAGGACTATACTAAGGCGGCCCAGGAGCTGGCTTGCATGGCTGGCGCCTGTGAGGTCGAGTACACCGAAGGAGCCCCGCTGGACTATAGGTAGTCTTACTATCAGTTGGTTGGTGCCATTGCTAGGGATGGGGTTGTTGCGGTTTTTGGTTGATTCATCAGGCAAAGGGTTTCTTTTTCTCTGACTGGGTTTTAGCGGCAGTTCTCTGGAGAGGAGGGTAGTGAGGTACCACTATAGTTTTGAGTAATATAGCAAACTATATCAGATAAGTACAAGCCGGATCAGTGCGGAGTATGCTTGTTCTTGGTATAGTTAGACTATGCCTGTTATGGGAAAAGAACTGGAACCAAAAATTAGTCCGGATGAGCTGGCGGCGCGGGAAGTAGATGGCTACATCGGCCGAATCGAGAGGCAAGCGGAAGCCAAACCACCGACCCAAATCACTACCAGCCAACCGACGGTGGCGATGAGTGCGGCCGACGCGGCTAAAAAAGCGATGGCGGTGGGGCCGAAGGCGGCTAAACAGCAAATCGTTTTGCCATTGGACGAGGAGGAGCTAAGACGGGGTTTGCACCACAAAGTTTGGGACGCGATCAGATGGCTGGCCGAATGGAGTATCTATATGATTAAGAAATATCCGGGCCGGGTCTTCTATCGACCAAAAAATATATAGAAAATGGATTTAAACGTTATCCTCGCCGAGCTAGCCTCTTTTGTCCTAGTTTCCGTGTTTTTCTTGGGGATGGTTGTCCTTCTCCTGGTCGGCGGGATTCTCATTTTCTTACAATACTTGCGTTTTCGAAACAGGGAAGAGGTTAGTTTGAACTTTGTTCTTTTGGAGATTGCGGTGCCACGGGACAACGAAACAAAGATTGACGCGGCGGAACAAATTTTCGCCGCACTTCACTCAATTAAACAGGGCGGTTTTTGGCAACGGTTTACGGCCCAACAGCATTTGTCCTTTGAAATCGTCGCCAAAAAAGAAGATATTCGCCTCTATGTTTCCTGTCACCGAAACAACATGGAACTAGTGGAGAAACTGTTGGCGGGGGCCTATCCGGGGGTACAGGTAAAAGAAGTTGAGGAATATAATATCTTTAGCGAAACCGGTAAGGTGGCCTTTACGGAAATGATCTTACGGGGAGAGAGCTACAAGCCGATCAAGGTATATAAGGAACTGACGACTGATCCACTGTCTTCGATTACGGCTTCATTGGCTAAGCTAGGGGAGGGCGAAGCGGCGGCGATCCAGATTATTATTGTGCCAGCCGAAAGCGACTGGCAGAAAGCGGGAGAGGGGTATATCAGCAAGACGAAAAAATCAGAGAGCGATCCGGAAAAAGCAAAGTTTAAGATGAGCCCGGCTGATTTTGAGGCGATTGATAACAAAGTGGGTAAGCCCGGTTTTTTGACGGCGGTGCGGATCGTGACCGTGGCCCCGACGGAGGGGGGGGCCAAGCAAAACCTGTCTAACTTGAAGGGGGCCTACTCACAATTTTCCGGGAGCATGAATGGTTTTAAGGGGAAGAAAATCCGTTTTAAGAATGGTTTCATGGTGGACTTTATTTATCGCTACCAGTCGATGTTTGGCAATAATTCAGTTCTGAATACGGAAGAGT
>CAYGRQ010000002.1:14779-28808 GCA_964352325.1 uncultured Pseudomonadales bacterium | reverse complement strand
ACCTCAATTTCATGATTTTCAGTCATGCGCCGTGACCATCTTGGCTAGCTTGGCAAGCATGGCTATTATATCAAGTTCATCAGCGCCTTGGCCAGCTTGTCGGGATCGTGGCGAATGAGACTGCGAATGAGGGCGTCGCTTTTGGGTTTTTCATAGATCCGATTACTAATAAGATCGGCACGAATAACTTTTGGTTTTGGTGACTGATCGGAAAAGTTGAGATCATCGACGACAATTTCTGCCTTTTCCTCCCCGTAGCGCTCTATGATGTCCTTTTTTAGTTTAAAAGGTTCGCTAATGAGGATAGTCTGGACGATACCACCAGCCAGGTATTTGTAAAGTTCAAAGAGATGGTCGCTGGCGGTGAAACCGGCGGTCTGGCTAAATTTGGTCATCAGGTTAATGACAAAGACTTTTTGCGCTTTTGATTTAGCGACCGCGCGGGCCACACCAGCAACGACAAGATTGCTCAGAAGGCTGGTATAGAGATCGCCCGGGCCCATGACGATCATGTCGGCGATCTTGATCGCTTCCAGGGCTTCCGGATTGGCTTTCGCTTTCGGAAAGACTTCCAGGCCGACGATCTTGTGTTTGCCGAGGGTTTCGTCGGGTTCGTCGATGTGGTGTTCACCCAAGACCTGACGGCCATTATCATAGCGGGCTACCAGCTGAGAGTTGTCGTAAGTGACGGGGATGATGTGCCCCTCGACGTGAAGCAGGCGGCAGGTTTCTTTGATGGCTTGTTGTTGGGAGCCAAGAATGTCGGTCAGGGCGGCCATGAAGAGATTGCCGAAGGTCATACCGCTGATACCAATACCGTGATTATAGCGATAGGTGAAAAGTTTGCGCAACAGATATTCCTCGCCCTGGCCGGCGAGAGCGACCATGGCTTGGCGCAAATCAGAAGTAGGCAAAAGACCGAATTCGTCGCGAATGACGCGGTTGCTGCCGCCGGAATCGGTCATGGAGACAATGACGGAGAGATCAACGGGGTATTTTCGGAGGCCGGTCAAAGTAGTGGAGGTGCCCGTTCCTCCACCGATGACGACGACATTGGGTCGCTTTTTTTTCATGGTGGCCGCTGTAGGACTCGGACCTACGACATCTTCGATGTAAACGAAGCGCTCTACCAACTGAGCTAAGCGGCCGGAAAATATTTGTGCCGGGAAGAGGACTTGAACCTCCATGTCTTTCGACACACGCACCTCAAGCGTGCCTGTATACCAATTTCAGCATCCCGGCATTGTGTTAGCTGTAAATAGAGTGGGCAGGGGGGGACTTGAACCCCCAAGAGTTTCCTCACAGCGTTCTGAACACTGCGCGGCTACCAATTTCGCCACCTGCCCAAGATATTAGAGAGCGGTTTCGGGCTTTATTATAGCAAAAATAGCCTCTCGACGGGCCAAATTGGAGTAAGTGGGGTAAAAGAGAAAAAGGGCGGGCAATTCTTCGGCGAATGTGCGTTGAAAATCAGTGTAGATTTTCTTTCTTTCGTTTGGGTCGAGGGTGCGGCGCCCGTCTTCGAGGTCTTTATCGAGTTTTTCGTTGCTGGTTTTACTGATATTGTTGGCAACGGCGGTACTATGCCAGAAAACGTATTGGTCGGGGTCGTGACCGATGTCAAAAAGGGTCAGGTAAAGCTGGTAAGAATCTGGTCGGCTGGTAACAACTTTGATATTTAAACTGACCAGGTTGGCGTCGAGCTGGCTTTTGATCTTTTCAGCGACAGGCAGGTAGGCTGGAATAGTAGCCAACTCAAGGTTTAAAACCTGGTTTTTGTCAGGGAGGTTATTTCTGATCAGATCGACCGCCTTTTTGTTATCGGATTCATAAAGTTTGACTAGGGGGTTATAGGCCCAGGAAGCGGCGCTGATCGGGCCTAGAGCCCGATCGTGGCCAAAACCTTTGTCTTTGAGGGCGTAAGCGATGCCCTGACGAATGCTTTTGTCTTTGAGGGTTGGGTCTTGGTTATTGAAGAAAATGGCTAAAGCCTGATGATAGTTTTTTGTTTCTCTGACCAGGCCATAGGGAGACAAATCTAGATCGCTAACTTTCGGATAGTTGTAGATGGCGTCTACCTCCCCCAGTTTGTAGGCGGTGAGAGCCTGAGTCGTCGAAGAGAACGGCCGGACAATGATGATTTTATCAGCTGATTTGAGTTGAATTTTGGAGAGGACGCCATTGGTGTTTTGGGTTAGATTAACCTGGTAAAGACTGGCCGTTAGACCGGCTTGGTTGATGATGGGATTGATTAAGACCGATGGGAAGGGAGCGAAGGCTTGAGGGAGAGTAAAAATGATTTTGTCATCGCCTTCAAACTGAATGTTGACGTCGGGGATGCTAATAACGATATCAGAAGCTTTGACCGGAGTACCATCTGACCAGGTCAGACCCGATTTGAGAGTAAAAATATAGCGCCTGCCCTCATCGGTAACTTCCCAACCGGCGAGATTTTCAACAATGGTTTGGTTGGGGCCGACTTTGGTCAAGCCAGAGTTAAGGATATTTTTGATCAGAGGCGGCAAAGATTGGCTGGTGTATTGACCGACCAGCCCGAGGCGAACGGTGCTGGTTTGACCAGGCAGTTTGCCCACAACCCGGCTCCCGATGAATCCGACAACGAGGGAAGTAACAAAACTGGTCAGAATTAGCCGGTAATATTTCTTGACAAAAGAACTGGTCAGCCAGAAAAGACGCCGAAAAAATTTAATCATGTGCTTATCAGGTTGAGAAGCGAGAGGCCAACAAAGAGCAGACCAAGGATGATGGTAGCGTAAAAGAGGGCTTTTTCGGCTCCCCTCTTGGTATGGTAACTAGTCATACCTCCAAAGGCACGGCCCAGAGAAGTACCCTTGGCCTGAATGAGGATGGCCAAAAGTAAGAGGATGGAGACGACCATTTGGAGAAGGAGTAATAAATTCATGTCCTTGATTATAAGGGTTAATTTCTAACTAGCCAAATGAGGAGCATGTGGGTCAGGGATAGAACTAGTGAAGTGATGACGTAGGAGATGATGAGGTTGAAATGCATCTGGGGGATGATAAAGCCCTGGTAGGCAATGCCCGGGAAGGTGTAAGCGTGGATGGCGAGACCTTTGATAAAGTAAGTCAAGAGGAAAAGGGTGATGACGTTGACGACCCAGGAGAAGAGCCCGAGAGTGATCAGGTTGATGGGCAGGAGCAGGAGTTTGATGATCGGTTTGACGATCTTGTTTAAAATGGTCCAGACGATGGCGGCGGCCAGGTAGGTCGTCAGTTTGTTGTCGATAGTCAGGCCGGAATAGAACATGGCCACCAGATAGAGGCTGACCAGATTGAGGAAGATGGCGCGCAGAATCGTCTTCATGAAATTAAGTATAACGCTAAGCGAAGGTGGTCATTTTTCGCCGCTTTTTGTGGTAGGTAGTGGCGAAACGATGGGCTTCATCGCGGACGAACTGAAAGAGTTTCAGGACGCTATTGTGGAGCGGCAAATTCAGGTTAACAATTTGCTGATTAGTATTATAAAAATGAAGCGTCTCCCGCTTCTTGGACAGGGCGATAACGGGAATATCGGGGGGAATGATGGCGGAAACGATCGAGAGTTGGGGGATTCCCCCATCAAGAATAATGAGGTCGGGTTTGGCCCAGTCCGGGTGACGAAGGCGCCTGACCATAATATGCTTCATAGTGATCGGGTCGCCTAATTTATTTGTTTTAACCAGGAATTTGCGGTATTGGTCTTTGTCCGGTTGGCCATTGATGAAAACGACCACGGCGCCGACGGTATTTTCCTGATTGAGGGTGGCCATGTCATAGCACTCGATTCTTTGGGGTGGTTCTTTGAGTTTCGGATGTTGAAGTAGCAGGATGGCTTGGCGAAGAACTTTTTCCGTCGCTAGCGGCAAAACCAGGAGCTGGCTGTATTTGTGGCTGGCGAGGGCGGTCTCGAGAGCTTTGAGTTGATCCCGCTTTTGGAGAGCGGTTTCAAAGTTTTGTTTTTTGGCGGCGGCTTTAATTTCTTTGTTTAAATCCGCCATGAGGTTTTTGAAGCGGCCCGAGAGAAAGACCTTGATATTTTTAAGGTGTTTTTTGTATTCGGCTTGGCTAATTTTCCCATTGCAAGGGCCGGGGCATTGATGGAGATGGAAGTAAAAACAGGCCCTTCGACTGGTCGGGTTTTGGCAGTAACCAAAAATACGACGGACCTGTTTGAGAATCAGGTTGGCGATGGCGGCTGAAGGATACGGACCATAAATTTGGGTGGTGGGATGGTGAATGACGGAGAAGGAGTATTGCGGGGCGTTGCCGATGGTAATGTAGCTTGCCGTTTTGTCGTCTTTGATGGCGGCGTTGTAGTAGGGCTGGTAGGTTTTGATGAGATTGGCTTCGAGAATGATGGCGGCCAAATCGCTTTCGACGACCTGAAGAATGAGCGACTTGGATCGGATCAGGAAATGGGCCGCTTTGGTATCCCGGTCGCGGCCGTTCTCGAGGTGCTGGGCGAGCCGGCTTTTGAGGTTGATTGATTTACCAATGTACAGGGGGGAGCCGGCGGCGTCGGCGAAGATATAGACCCCGGGCAAGGAGGGCAAGTCCGAGGGCAAGCGAAAGGGCGGCGGCCCAAAGAACAGCGGCAGGTAAATTGGGTTGTCGAGTGATAGTGAGATTGATTGTTTCGCCATTAATATCTATTATAAGCTGTTCGGTCTTGGGATAGACGAGGAACATGGGTTTGAGGCGAACCTCGACGGTAGTATTACCAAAAGGCGGCAAGCGATTGGCGCTGGTGCTACTTTCAACTGAGTTTTTTCCTGAAGTCGAAACCGTGGCATCGCCACTGACGCCTGACAGATTTTCGAGAGTTAAGAATAGCCGTTCCCGGTTTTGGTCGGCATACTTGACGCGAAACTGGGCTTTGGGGAAGGCCTCGGGGGGGGCGATGCTGACAAAAACGTCTTTTGATCCCCCACCCAAGGTTTTGTAAGCGCCAGCCGGTAACGGTTGAGTGGCGTCGAGGCCGTGAATGGCAAAGACCAGGTGGTTGAGGTCGAGTTTGTTGAAGTAGTCGATGCCGCCGGTGGTATTGGCCCAGGTGGGGTCAATTTGAATCCAGGTTTGTTTGACTTTGTCATAATACTCCGGCCAGGCGTGGAGAACGTCTTTTGCCAGGGATAGCGGCTTCAGTTTGTCGTTAGTGCTCATGGCATAGCCTTGGTTCTCGCGGGCGGGGATACCGTTTTTGCGGGCAAGGGCGATGAAAAGATCGGTAAATTCCGTGCAAATCGCCTGGGAGGGGTTGGCCAGAGCCCAGACGGCGCCCGGTCGGTTGACGCCACTGTCGTTACCATTATTAATGCGGGCGTAGCTATATTGAAGGTAGTTGACGACATAGTCGTAAATTGCTTTGGGTGTCGTCAAATTAGTCGCGGCCGCGGCGATGTCGGGGTCGGTGTAGTCCCAGAGTTTGGTGGCCCGGGTGTAGAGATTGAAGTCCAAAAGAGGTGTTTTTTTCGGATTGAAGTCGAGTTTGATAATAATGTCGGTGGTTATTTGAAGATCGGTATTGGGGTTTAAGGTGTATGAAGCGAGCCAGTTACCGTCCGGGTCGGTCGCAATGTCGGTTGGTGGAGGGTTGATTTTTTTGAGGTAGACGGTTTGGTAGGCAGTGTCGGGCGGGAGGGCGATCTGGGTGGACAGGTCTTTGGCGAGAGGATTGGTGAGGTTGTAGATGAGCTGGAGTTTGAAGTATTGGGTGGTACCAAAAACGGCAGAGATGGATTTGTTGGCCAGAACGGCGGAGGGGAAATAATAATTGTTGCCTTCAATCCGACCGGGTTTCGGATCGATATAGGCCGGTTGACCGAAAGAACCGGGAACCTTGAGGACAATTTGCTGGCTGTTAGTATTTTCGTTGGTTTCGAGGCGGGGGATGTTGATTTCCCAGATCGAACCCTGTTTACCGGCAATATCTGCCGAGTCGTATTGAATGGTGAAGCGGTTGACTTTGTCCCGCCCGACTATCTTGGCTAGAAAATCAAAACTGATGTTAGTCAGATTATCGGTGCGGTCGACCGTGGGTGTAAGTTCGCCGGAAGCGTCGCTGACACGAATGTTTTTGATATTGGTTTGGGAAAGGGAGAGAGAGAAGCTGGTGGCGTAAACGGTACTGAGGTTATTTTTTTGGGCAATGTCGAAGGTGACATGAGTTGAACCCTGCTCACCGATACCATAGGTAACGGTGTAGTCGGTAGCAAAGGTTGCCAATGCGGACACGGGTGAAGCAAATAGCAGATGGCTAATGATGAACAGAAAAGATGCGGCAAAAAATTTAATCAGAAAGCGCATGAGAAAAGTATACCTTTTTGAGCTCCTGGGCGGTTGGGGTGTCAAAATGTTCGGTGATTTCTTTTGGGGTGCCGGCGGCGATGATTTGGCCACCATTGTCGCCGCCTTCGGGGCCCATATCGATGAGGTAATCGCAGTTTTTGATGACGTCGAGATTGTGTTCGATGACGATGACAGTGTTATCATTCTCGACCAGGTCGACCAGGGTTTGCATCAGCTTGGCGACGTCGTCGAAATGGAGCCCAGTGGTTGGTTCGTCGAGAAGATAGATGGTATGACCGGAGCCGGTTTTGGTGAGTTCGCTAGCCAGTTTGACGCGCTGGGCCTCGCCACCCGAGAGGGTAGGGGCCGGTTGACCCAGTCGGATGTAGCCCAGGCCGACCTGTTTGAGGGTGGTCAGCTTTTTTTCGACTCCCGGGATGCCTTTGAAGAAATCGGCAGCCTGGTCGATGGTCAGGTCAAGGATTTCAGCAATGTTCTTGCCCCGGTAAGTGATTTCCAAAGTCGGTTGGTTGAAACGGGTGGCCTTACAGGTTTGACAGGTGACGTAAATGTCGCCCATGAACTGCATTTCGATTTTGATCTGGCCCTCACCCTGACAGGTTTCACAGCGGCCACCCTTGACATTGAAACTAAAACGGCCGGGGCCATAACTACGCAAATGAGCGTCTTTGGTACCGGCAAAAAGGCTCCTGACGTAGTCAAAAACTTTGGTGTAGGTGGCGGGGTTGCTTCTGGGGGTGCGGCCGATCGGACTTTGGTCAATTAAACTGACTCTTTTGACCGCGTCCAAGAACTTTACCGAACTAAAGGGGACCTCTTGGCGTTGGTGCTGACGATTCAATTGCCGAGCGAGGGCCTCGTAGAGGGTATCGACGATGAGAGATGATTTTCCCGAGCCGGAAACACCGGTGACGCCAATGAGTTTGCCCAAGGGGATATCAACGGAAATATTTTTCAGGTTGTGATAGGTACAACCGGTTAGGGTAATTTCGCTGTTTTGTTTCGGTTTCTTCAGCGTTTTAACCGGCGCGATAATTTTCTTGTTGGCGATATATTGGCCGGTGAGGCAAAGACTCTTTTTCATGGCGCTGATTTCACCCTCAAAGGTCAGCTGACCACCCTTTTCGCCGGCTGAGGGACCGAACTCGACCAGGTGGCCGGCGCTAAGAATAGTGTCGCGGTCGTGTTCGACCACCACGAGAGTATTACCCAGAGAAACCAGATTCTTTAAGGTAGTGATTAGTTTTTGGTTATCGCGCTGGTGCAAACCGATGGTCGGTTCGTCGAGAACATAAAGAATGCCGGTCAGGCGGCTGCCGATTTGACTGGCTAAACGAATGCGCTGGAGTTCACCACCCGAAAGACTACCGGCTTCCCGGTTGATGGTGAGATAACTTAAACCAACGGACTGGAGGAATTCGAGACGATCTTTGATTTCTTTCAAAATTGGAGTGGCGATTTGGAGCTCAGTTGGATTGAGACTGTTGGTTAGACCGCTGGCATAGACCAGGGCTTTGTCGATCGAGTGGGCGGTGACTGCCGCAATGTTTTTGGCGTTGACGGTGACCCCCAAAACCTCCGGCTTGAGACGGTCGCCACGACAAGCGGGACAGGGCAACTTAACCATATATTGATCAAGCTCTTCGCGGACGTAGTTGGAACTGGTTTCCTGATAGCGGCGTTCAAATTCAGCCACCAGTCCGGCAAAGGGGGTGTGCCAAATGGTGGGGCGGCCTTGGGAATTGAGGCCGTGAACGGCGTGGTTCTCTTTGCCGGTGCCGCCAAAGAGAACTTCCTTTTGCTTTTCGGTCATTTCTTCGAGGGGAGTTTTGTTATTAAACCCCGCCTCTGCCATGACCTTGGTAATGAGACGGGCCATCCAGGTTTCGGTTTCGAATTGACCGGCGAGGGGGACAATGCCACCCTCGAGCAGGGTTAGACTGGGGGCCAGAATGAGGTTGCGGTTGAGGGTCAATTTACTGCCTAGACCGGTGCAGGTAGGGCAAGCGCCATCGGGGGAATTGAAGGAAAAATAACGGGGTTCAAGTTTGGGGAGAGAAATGTTGTCGACCGGGCAAGCCAGGTTTTCGGAATAGAGGTGGTCTTGCCAATCTTTAGGTTGCTCCGGAAAGGAAAGGGAGGCATCCTTGACGATGCTGGCGAAGACTTCGCCTCCGGAAAGCTTGAGGGCGGTTTCGATGGATTCAATGAGGCGGTTTCTGGTTGGCTGGCTGTCAATCCCCTCGCCTTGCTTTTCGACGACGATCTTATCAATAATGGCGTCAATATCGTGGCGATTGTTTTTGAACAGATTGAGATTGGAGTTGGTGGTGATGAACTTGCCGTCGACCCGGACCTGGCCAATGCCCTTTTTGGCTAGGTTAATGAGAAGTTCCTTGAATTCGCCCCTTTTGTTTTTGATCACCGGGGCCATGATCAGCAGGCGGACCCCTTTTTGCTTGGTCATGCTGGGGTCGCTTTGGGCCAGATTGTAGATGGCGTCCCGGATTTGAGTCACATCCTGGGCCATGACCTCGCGACTGCATTTCGGACAATGAGGGTGGCCGACCCGGGCAAAGAGGAGGCGGAGGTAGTCATAAATTTCGGTGACGGTGCCAACGGTACTTCTGGGATTGTGACTGCCTTGCTTTTGATCAATGAGAATGGCAGGTGAAAGACCTTCGATTGAATCGACGTCGGGTTTGTCCATCACCCCTAAGAATTGGCGGGCATAGCTAGAAAGGGACTCGACGTAGCGGCGCTGGCCTTCAGCATAAATGGTGTCGTGGGCCATCGATGATTTACCGGAGCCGGAAACGCCGGTAAAGACAACCAGTTTGTTTTTCGGGATGGTTAGATCGATGTTTTTGAGGTTGTGCTGACGGGCACCCTTGACGATCAAGTGTGTGGCGGGGGAGATTTCAGCCATAAGGCTCGATTTTACCTCATTCACCTACCTTGACTCAAGTATGCGTGCGACGGTCGTGATAATTTCACTCCAGGTACTCAAATAATCACAGTAGGTTGCTTTTCCCCAAACAGCACCTCCAACCTCACCAATATCATCATACTCCGATCCGTTTCCTCCACCGCTATTTTCTTGAATCCAGCTGACGGCCCTTGCCTTATCACCGTCGAGTTCCTCGATGACGAAGTTTGCCGCTTCGAGCAAAGGATCATATCTGACATGACCTTCGTATTTTTTCAAAAGACCTTGGAGAATTCTTTCCATGATTTTTGAGGTATTGTACTACGAGAGTTTAGCGATCAGGTCGCGGTACTTGGCGGCCATTTCGAAATCCCAATTTTTGGCGGCGGCGGTCAGGTTGGCCTTCATTTTGCGAATCAGTTTCTTTTTGTCACCTGGAGTCAAAGCGTCCGGATTGACGTCTTCGGTCCGTTTCCAGCCAAATTCTTCCAGCTCCCTGATCCGGCCCGTCTTTTCCTTTTTCTCTTCCCGTTTCATCAGTTTTTCACGGAGAGGTTTGACGATGCCTTGGGGGATGATACCGTGTTTTTGGTTGTATTCCAGCTGAGTTTGGCGGCGGCGGGAGGTGACTGCCATGGCCTGTTTCATCGAGTCACTAATTCGGTCGGCGTAAAGATAGACCAGACCATTGACGTGTCTGGCGGCCCGGCCCATGGTTTGGATGAGCGAGGTGGGATTACGCAAGAAGCCCTCTTTGTCGGCATCGAGAATGGCGACCAGGGAGACTTCCGGCAAGTCGATGCCCTCGCGGAGAAGATTGATACCAACCAGACAATCGAAGTTGCCGAGGCGCAAGTCGTCGAGAATGTCGGAGCGGTCAAGGGTCAGAACGTCGGAGTGGAGGTACTGGACCTTTAGCCCGGGGACATGGTCTTTTAAATAATCGGTAAGATCTTCGGCCATGCGCTTGGTAATGGTGAGAATTAATGTTCGTTCACCCCGACTCTTGCGGGTGATGATCTCACTAACCAGGTGAGCGATTTGATTGGCGGTGGGAAAAACCTTCACCTCGGGATCGAGCAGCCCGGTGGGTCGGACTAATTGTTGGGCGATGGCTGGCGCTTTTTCGCCCTGGCTCAAGCTAAGTTCAAGTTCCTGAGGCGTCGCCGAAGCGTATAGAGTTTGGGGCGTCCGCGCCTGGAATTCGATGAAGTTTAAGGGCCGGTTATCGAGGGCGGCCGGCAAGCGGAAACCGTAGTCGATCAGGGTTTCTTTGCGGCTTCGGTCACCCCGGTACATGCCTTTGATTTGGGGCAGGGAGATATGGCTTTCATCGATGACGGTAAGGAAGTTTTTCTTACCAAACTTTTTGGCATTGTAGTTCATATAGTCGAGCAGGGTGTAAGGCGGATCGCCCGGCTGGCGCTTGTCAAAGTAGCGGCTGTAGTTCTCGATGCCGTTGACGAAGCCGAACTCTTCAATCTGGGCCAGGTCGTAATTGACCTTTTGGTCGAGGCGGTGGGCCTCCAGGATCCGGCCCTCTTTTTTGAATTTCTCAACTTGGTCTTTGAGATCGGATCTGATTTGATCCAGGGCTGCTTTCTGGGAGGTGACATCGGTAATGTAATGTTTGGCGGGATAGATGGTCGTTCCGCCATTTAATTTGTTCTTTAATTCGGTGAAGTTTAGGGGGTCAAGCCGCTTGATGGACGCGATCGTCTTGTCGGCGAAAGTAATACTGATGACCACTTCTTCGTTGCTGGGAAAAAGTTGAAGGGTGTTGCCGATAAGGCGGAAGTTACCGCGGGTAAGCTCACTGGTGGTGCGTTGGTACTGAAGATCGAGCAAACGATGGGCGACATCGACGCGATCAATGATCTGGCCTTCAACCAACTGGCAAAAATATTTCTCGTATTCGACCGGGTTACCGATGTTGTAGATGCAGGAGACAGAAGCGACGACAATGCAGTCGGGACGACTGACAAGATTGGCGGTGGTTGAGAGACGAAGCCGATCAATTTCGGCGTTGATATCGGCCTCTTTCTCGATATAAGTATCGGTTTGAGGAAGATACGCCTCCGGTTGGTAATAATCATAGTAACTGACAAAATAGGAGACGGCGTTTTTCGGGAAGAAATCGCGCAGTTCCTGGTAGAGCTGGGCGGCAAGAGTTTTGTTGTGACTAACGACGAGAGTGGGCAGCTGGGTTTTGGCAATGACGTTAGCGACGGTGTAGGTTTTGCCACTGCCGGTGACACCAACGAGAGTCTGGTGTTTGTTGCCCGCTTCGATCGACTTGGCTAAAAGATCAATCGCTTGCGGCTGGTCCCCGGTTGGTTGATAGCTTGCCGAAAGTTTAAATTTCACGCATTATATTTTAGCAAAACCTGATTAAATTAGCGAAGAGAAGCCGAAACTGCCACTTGACATGTTCGGGTTTTATTAGTTAACTGAAAGCATGGCAGTCACTCTCTACAGAAGACAAAGACAGATCGTTGATTTTATCGGCCAGTTCATCCAGAAGAATGGCTACTCCCCCACCCTGTCGGAAATTGCCGGGGCAATTGGGGTTTCTTCCCTGGCGACGGTCCACGAGCATTTGCAGGCCTTGATCAAGAAAAAGGTCATCAGGAAATA
Organism: uncultured Pseudomonadales bacterium; assembly: GCA_964352325.1. Classification (GTDB taxonomy): domain Bacteria; phylum Patescibacteriota; class Microgenomatia; order UBA1400; family MFAQ01; genus 2-01-FULL-50-23. The sequence goes on along the minus strand of CAYGRQ010000002.1, from coordinate 16,913 downwards.
CGAGGGAGCGGTACGAGGGATTGAACTACTGGATAAGCATATGTCCGAGGCCTTAGCGTCGGTCGAACTGCCGATCATGGGCTTTATCGCCGCTGGTAAGCCGATCATGCCCTACACCGATCCCGATGCGACGATGAGAATCGCGCCGTCGCTGGTTTCCGGCAAGAAGCGGGCCTTTGTCTTACAGGTGAAGGGGACGTCGATGATTGAAGAGGGGATTTTTGACCACGACTTTGTTGTCATTGAAGAAGAGGAAATCGGTAACGTCAAGGATGGCGATATAGTCGTCGCCCTGCTTGAAAATGGCTTGGCAACACTGAAGCGATTTTTCAAAGAAAAAACCCGGATCAGATTGGAACCGGCCAATTCGACCATGTCGCCCATTTTCGCCACCAACGTCAGAATTCAGGGCCGGTTGAAGGCGGTTATAAGAAAGTATTAGTTATTTTTCCCAGCTTCTTTTCTTGCGGGCACTTCCCGGGAGGGCGTCAAGGGTAATCTTGGCGGACTCTTTTAGTCCCCGCAGAAGGTGGCTTTGATCGGTTGGTCGAACGACACGGGAGCGGCCGGTCGTCCATTTTCGGTCACCGGCGAAAGTTTTGGCCATAGCTTTATTTTTGACTAATAATATATTTGGTCAGATCTCTTTTTTCCTGGTATTGAATCAAGGTTTTTTCTTTGAGAATTTCAAAATTAAGATGGTACGGGAGAGCGGCTTCGTCTCTCTTGAAAACCCCGGTAAAAATATCTTGATCGGTCCAGGCGGCTTTGGCAATGGCTTCGTAGACATTCGTTGGGGTCGTTGACAGAGGTTTAACCCTTTGGCGGAACCAATCATAAGTATTGAGTTTGTTGTAAGTGACGCAAGGCTGGAGAACCTCGACCAGGGCAAAGCCCCGGTGGGTTAGGGCGTCAACGAAAATCTTGGTCGTGTCGGGGATAGTGCCGGCAAAGGCGCGGGCGACGTAAGTGGCGCCGGAAAGAAGGGCGAAACCGCAGGGCTCAAGCGGTTGATCGACGACTCCTATGGGGGTGGCCTTACCCTTGGTCCCCTTCAGGCTGGTGGGGGAACTTTGACCGGTAGTCAGGCCATAGACTTGATTGTTGTGAAGAATAACGGTGATAGCCATATTGGCGCGGGCGGCGGCAACAAAATGGGTCAGGCCTTCACTCAAAAGGCCGCCATCGCCGCCAATGACGATCACTTTTTGGGAATGATTGGCCAGTTTGATGCCGGTGGCAGCCGGAATGGCCCGGCCATGGAGACCATGGAAAGCGTACACTCTGAGAAAACTGGCCATATTGCCACTACAACCAATATCGTAAACAATAACAAATTGATGAGACTCCCAGTTGAGTTGCTTGATGGCTGCCTTTAGCGCCGCCCAAATACCAAAATCTCCACAGCCACCGCACCAAGTTGGAAAGATACCGGTATCGAAATTAGCCATGGTTCGACAAGCTCACCATTAGTAATGTTTGATTTGGTCGATTAATTTATAGGGGTCTAAAGGACGGCCGGTGTCTTCACCAAGTTGTAGATGGATAGTAATGCCGGTCTCCTGGGCAATGAGCCGGGCCAGTTGGTGCGTTTCGTTATTTTCGATACTGATTAGCTTGGTATATCCGGACAAAAGGGTGTCCAGTTTTTCGGGCAAAGGCCAGAGGTGTTTAAAATGAAGGTGGGCCATTTTCATTTCTTCGGCGACCTGGCGGGCGATATATTTGTGAGAACCCCAGGAGATGACGGCTTGGTTTCCTACCCCACTGGTTGACGGCAGGGGAAGGTAGTTTTTTATTTCGTTAATCTTGTTGCGCCGCCGTTGATTGTTGAGAGTCCGATTTTCGGCCGATTCGTCGACGAGACCGTGAGCTTCATGCTCGTCGGAGTTGGCGATGTATTCCCCACCCGGGATGCCGGGAATGGTACGTGAGTGAACGCCGTTGGGGGTAAACGCATAGCGGGCAAACATTTCCGGTTTGGGGGTAGCGTTGACTGCCGAAAGTGGAACTGGATCCAGGGCCGGAAAGTCGGCCGTACTGTAATAGTTTTCCGCCAAATATTTGTCGGAGAGAATAATGACCGGGCAATGAAAAGTTTGGGCCAGATAAAAAGCACGGTGGGTCAGACGAT
>CAYGRQ010000002.1:0-14679 GCA_964352325.1 uncultured Pseudomonadales bacterium | reverse complement strand
ATGACCGGGCAATGAAAAGTTTGGGCCAGATAAAAAGCACGGTGGGTCAGACGATAACATTCGTCGGGATCGGCCGGGGCGAGGATGATTTTGGGAAACTCGCCGTGACCGGCATTAATAGCAAACAAGAGATCGCTTTGTGCCGTCCAGGTGGGCAGGCCGGTAGCCGGGGCAGGGCGCTGGGCGAGGTAAATAACGATCGGGGTCTCAAGCATAGCGGCAAGAGAGATGCCTTCCTCCATCAGGGCAAAGCCCCCGCCGGAAGTGCCGGTCATGGCTTTGGCACCGGCGAAAGAGGCGCCAGTGATCATATTGATGGCGCTGATCTCGTCTTCGGCCTGGCGGACAAGATAGCCGAACTCGACTTGATGAGCGGCCATAAAGTGAAGCAGTGGGGAACTGGGGGTCATCGGGTAGCCGGCGTAGAAATTGATACCGGCGGCAATCGCCCCTAAGCCCGTGGCCTGACTGCCATTGATGGCCAGACGATAAGTTTGGTTGTTGGGTTTTGGTAGATCAAGGTTGAGGTGGTATTGAATCGAAAGCAGACCAGCTTTATCAAAGGCGGTTTTGTTTTGGTCGAGAAGGGTTTGGGATTTAGCACCTAGTTCTGCACGAATTAATTCCCAGACCAGATTGGGGTCCAGTTTTAGTTGGGGCGCGACAAAGCCGAGCATGGCGGTATTGAGGGTCAGGGGGTTGCCGGCACTTTTGGCGACCTCCAGTAAGGCCGGTTGGTGGAGTTTTTTGTGTTCATGGTCGGTTTTTAAGGTTTGATCGGCGATAACCTGGGTCGCCTCGTCAAGCGATTTATGTTCGTTATCAAGCGCGCCTTGGGTCAGCGCCAGAAGCAGGTTGACTTTGGGGGCGGTGTTGGGGAAAGGTTTTTCGCTAATGGTGACGAGGTAGGAAGTGTGTCCGCCTTTGATGAGGGAGGGATATTCGGGATAGCCCAAAACGTAATAGCCCGCTTTGATAAAGGCACGCACCAATGTTTCCCCGGCTGACATTGAACCGGCTCCGGCAGGGCCGGCAATTTTGATACCAAAAACTTCGGGCATTAAATCCAGTATATCAATCCACAAAGGTAAGGGCGATCCCCGATTTGCCGGCACGACCGGTGCGGCCAATGCGGTGAACATAATCCTCGTAGGTAGCCGGTTGGTCGTAGTTGATGACGTGGGAAATGTCTTTAACATCAATACCCCGGGCGGCAACGTCGGTGGCGATGAGGATGTTGATGACGCTATCTTTGAATTGGCGGAGGACGTTTTCGCGCTGATTTTGCCGTTTGTTGCCGTGGATGGCACCGGCGCGAAAGCCCGCCTTGATCAGATCTTTACCCAAATCTTCGACGCCGTGCTTGGTGCGGCCGAAAACGAGGACTTTGCAGAACTCTTTTTTGGACAACATTTCGCAAAGGAGGTTGGTTTTCTGGACTTTCCCGAAAGCCTTGATGACGTCTTGGGTCACATTTTGAGCAGTAGCGCCGGTTTTGACCGAGATTTTGACGGGATTGATCATAAACTGCCGGGCCACCGCCTCGACCTTGGTGTCGATCGTCGCCGAAAACAACAAGGTCTGACGTTGCTTGGGAAGCAGGGAGAGTAGGAGGGTAATATCTTTGACAAAACCCATATCGAGCATGCGATCAACTTCGTCGAGGACTACCGTTTTGGTAGTGTCAAGATTGAGGTAACCGCGCTGGTAGAGGTCTTTGAGGCGACCGGGAGTGCCAATGAGAATACTGGGTCCACGGCGCAAATTGTCGAGTTGGCGACGCATATCGGCGCCACCGATGATGAGGCAGGAATAGATACCAAGACCCTCAGCGAGAGCCTTGGTTTCATCCTGAATTTGGAGAGCCAGCTCGCGGGTGGGGGCAATGATAATGGCGGTTTCATTCCGATCAGAAATGATTTTGTTGAGTATCGGTAAGACGAAGACCATGGTTTTACCAGTGCCGGTATCGGCCAAACCCAGCACGTCACGACCAGCCAGGGCAGGCTCGAGAGCTTGATCCTGGATGGCGGTGGGCTGGGCAAAGCCCTTTTTATTCAAGTTAGAAAGAAGTGAGGCGTGCAGCCCAAAATCAGAAAAATTATGTCTGATTAGCACTTCTTTGGTAACTTCTGGGGCGGCTTGCCGAACAAATAATCTCGGATCCAAAGCCTTGGGGATGGGAAAAGAACGTCTTCCTCCGCCAAAAGATTGATGAGAGCGTTGGCCACCGCGGTAGGAACTACCACGACCACCAAAATGTCGTTGATTAAACATATATTTATTGGGAAGCTTGTGCTTCTCCAGATTGTCCTTACGGGAAAACTTCAAGATAGACAATTGGAAAAACGGTCTAGCGAGGCGAGCTAAGTGCTCAAATCCGAGAACAATAGGGGTATTGTAGCACAAGGGAGTAAAATATGCCAATGAAGTTAACAATCGTGGGCTTGCCGTTGGGGAATATTGAGGATATCAGCCTGCGGGCGATTCGGACCTTGGCAAGTGCCAAAATGGTAATTTGTGAGGATACGCAGGTATTTCACAAACTCTGGCAGAAACTGCAGAATTTGGACCATCTAGCGGCGCCATTTTCAGGGAGACTAATGGTGATCAATGATTTCAACGAAGCCGAGAAAGTAAACTGGATTTTGGAACAAATTGGTCCCGAGGGCGAGGCAATTCTGGTTTCAGATGCCGGCTTGCCTTTGATTTCCGACCCGGGATATCGATTGGTTAAAGAATTGCTGTCGCGGGGCGGGACGATTGAGGCGGTCCCCGGCCCGACGGCGGCGCTGACCGCCCTGGCGATTTCCGGGCTATCGGCAGACAAGGTGTTATTTTTTGGATTTTTACCCAAAAAACTAAGCAAAAGAAAGGCAAACTGGGATTTGGTCAAGACGGCCGATGGCGTGACAGTAATTATCTATGAATCCCCTTTCCGGGTGACAAAAACATTGGAGGAAATAAAAAGTGAATTTGGAGACCAGACGCCAACGGTGATCGCCAGAGAGCTAACCAAAGAATATGAACAAGTGTTGCGAGGCACTGTCGCTGAACTTTTGACAAGTGTGGACAAGATCAAGGGCGAGGTGGTAATCCTGTTTAGATTCGAGAGATAACTGTGCACCTGGGGGGTGAACAGTAGTAGTATGGTGATAGTGCCGGGAAGAAAAGAGCCGTTGATCAGTGGAGAGATTTATCATATTTTTAATCGTGGAATAAACCATGGTGTAACCTTTTTGACAGATCAAAATTATCTGAGAGCGATACAAACCTTACTTTTTTACCGGTACTCTGACCTCCCCATTAGATTGTCTCGGTTTCTAGACTATACTCCCACTCGACAAGTTGAGTTTATTTCTTTGTTGGGTAATTTCGAGTGCGAAGTAAAAATTCTTTGTTACTGCATGATGCCAAATCATTTTCACTTGTTGTTAAGACAGGAAAAGGATGGTGGAATATCTAAATTTTTGGGTAATTTTCAAAATAGTTACACCCGATATTTTAATACGATGAATAAACGAGACGGCTCACTTTTTCTGGACCAATTTAAGGCTAAGGTGGTTGGATCTCAAGAGGAGTTGATCCATGTTTCTAGGTATATTCATTTGAACCCATATACCGGCTTTGTCGTGAAGTCGGCCGAGGAGTTGTTCAGCTACTCATGGTCATCAGTATCTGAATACCTTGGTAAAGGCTCAAGCGGTATCGATACGAGGCAAGTATTAGGTTCGTTCAGAGACCGCGATGAATACCGTCAATTTGTTTACGGAAATCTCGAGTATCAAAGAGACTTGGGTTTGATAAAACACCTCTTTTTTGATTAGAACTGTGCACCCCCCAGGTGAACAGTTTGGAGGACCTCAAAATTCTTCAAGGGTGGAGGTATCACCCAAGGGGAGGCCGAGCTCCTTGGCGCGCAGGAGGCGGCGGACGATCTTGCCGGAGCGGGTCTTGGGTAGACTATCGACAAACTCGATTTCGCGGGGGTAAGCATGGCCGGCGAGGTGGTGTTTGACGTGTTCGGAGATTTCCAGCTTTAACTTTTCGGATGGTTTGAAACCCGGCTTGAGGGCGATAAAAGCCTTGATGATCTGGCCGCGAAGCGGATCGGGTTTACCGATTACCCCGGCTTCGGCGCAGGCTGGATGACTGATGATGGCGCTTTCGACCTCGAAGGGGCCGACGCGTTCGCCTTGGGTCTTGATGACGTCGTCGGCGCGGCCGACGAACCAGAAATAACCGTCTTTGTCCAGATAGGCGCGGTCGCCGGTAATATACCAGCTTTTGATAAAGTAGCTTTTGAATTTTTTCGGTCGCTTCCAGATTTTGATCATCTGGGAGGTGAAGCCTTTTTTCAAGGCCAAGTTGCCCTCGGTTAAGGGTGGTAATTCATTCCCCTTATCGTCGACAATGCCGGCGGTAATGCCCGGGAAGGGCTTACCCATCGAGCCGACGCGAATGTCCAGGCAGGGATAGTTGGCGATGCAAATGGCGCCGGTTTCGGTTTGCCACCAGGTGTCATGAAAGGCTTGTTTGAAAACGCGGTGGCCCCAAGAGAGCGGTTCCGGATTCAACGGCTCGCCGACACTGCCCAGATGGCGCAGAGAGGAGAGATTGTGAAACTTGACCAGTTCATCTCCCGCTGCCTGAAGCATGCGGATAGCGGTGGGGGCGGAATACCAGACGGTCACCCGATATTTTTCGATGATCTGGTACCAAGTTTTTGGATCGAAACGGCCGGCATAAATGACGGTGCTGGCGGCGTTGCTCAATGTCCCCAAGATTTGGTAAGCCACGCCGGTGATCCAGCCCGGGTCGGCGGTGCACCAGTAGACGTCAGAAGGCTTCAAATCGAGAACGTACTTGGCAGTCAGGTGCTGGGTGATGATTGCTTTGTGGGCGTGGACGACACCTTTTGGTTTGCCGGTGGTACCGGAGGTATAGAGCATAAAGGCGGGATCGTCGGGATCGGTGTGGCTGGTATGAAGCTCATCGGAGTGTTTGTTGAGGATTTTGGCGAGACGCTTGGTGGTAATGACGTGTTCGAGTGCGGGAAGTTTGCGGCGGACATTTTTTAGACGGGGCAGTAATTCCGTGGTCGTAATGAGAACCTTCGCCCCGCTATTTTCCAGACGGTCATAGAGGGCGTCGGGCCCGAAAGCGGAAAACATCGTTCCGGCAATGGCACCGATTTTTAAGGTGCCCAGGAAACCATAAAAAACGGTTGCGTTGCGGGGGAGGAAGAAAAAGACCCGGTCCCCTTTGGCGATGTCGAGTGATTTCAAAAAATTAGCAAACTGATTAGTCAGGCGATTTAACTCGAAAAAAGTCAGTTTGGTTTCAAAAAGATTTTCGTCGAGAAGATAAAGGGCAACTTTATTTTTGTTTTCATTATTGGCGTGTCTCTCAACGGCGTTGTAAGCGGCATTTATTTTGCCATCCTCAAAGTACTCAATCTCTCCCCTAGCCCACTCGGCCAAATCGTAATCCCGATAGGCTTTTTCGTAATTGGATAAATTGGGCGGCAGCTTTAGATGTTTATCCTCGACGTCAATGGTCCGAAATTTTTGCATCTTTATTCAGTGTACAAATTTTTGCCGGTCATTTCCGGAGGTTTTTGAATTTCCAGTAAAAAAAGAATGGTGGGTGCGATATCGGCCAGAACCCCGTTTTCCAGCTGACCGACCGGTTTTTCGCGGGCAAAGAGAATAAAAGGGACGGGAAAAAGGGAGTGTTCGGTGTCGACACCGCCTTGGCGGTTGAGGAGCTCCTCGGCGTTGCCATGGTCGCCGGTCAACAGTAGATAGGAATCCGTTTGTTTGGCTAACTCAACCAGTTTGGCGAGACCGGCATCGGCCGCTTTGACGGCGAGGACGGTTTTGTCGATATCGCCGGTATGGGCGACCATGTCCGGACAGGCAATATTGATCACCCCAAGGGTATGATTACCGGCGGCGTAGGCTTGGCAAAAAGAATCGATCAAAAAAGGGGTACTCATTTCCGGTTGCAGATCATAGGTGGCGATCTTGGGTGAAGGTACAATCAGCCGGTCTTCACAGGAGAACTCTTCCTCATGTTGACCGTTGAAATAGTAGGTCACGAAACGTTCCTTTTCGCTTTCGGCGGCGCGCAGTTGGCGAAGACCCGCTTTGCTGACGACTTCGCCGAGAGTGTTATTGATCACCAAATCGGGAAAGGCAACGGGAACCTTGAAGTTTTTGTGGTAACTGGTCATGGTAACCAAGACGAGATTCTCGATATGGGCGTCGAGAAGGGTTTTGGTCAATTGTCTGGAACGGTCAATGCGGAAGTTATAGAAAATGACGGCGTCGTTGGCGTGGAGGCGGGTTTGGCTGCAATTTGGACCAATAGCAACCGGTTTGATGAATTCGTCGGTCTCGCCCCGGTCATAGGAAACCTGGATGGCCTTTTCGGCCGTTTCGATATAGGCGGGGTTGGTACCGGTTAGACAGTCGAAAGCCAGTTTGGTGCGGTCGAGACGCATGTCGCGGTCCATAGCGTAGTAGCGGCCAATGATGGTCGCGATTTGGCCGCTGGTGATATGGCGGGCAAGATAGTCACTGACGGAGCGGACTTGGTTCAGGCCGTCGCTGGGCGGCGAGTCGCGGCCGTCGGTGATGAGGTGGAGGTAGAGCTTGTCAATCTTGTGCTGGGCGGCCAGCATAATTAGGGCACAGAGGTGATCGTTCGCGGCGTGAACCCCCGAGGAACCGATCAGGCCGAGCAAGTGAAGAGCCGAATTATTGGTTTTGGCGTGATTAATAGCCGAAAGTAAGGCGTGATTGGTGAAGAAAGAACCTTCGGCGATGCTCATGTTGATCCGGGCCAGGTCCTGGTAGACGATGCGGCCGGCGCCGATGTTCAGGTGCCCAGTTTCGGTGTTACCGTCCTGCTCGGCCGGCAGTCCGACGGCAATACCGGAAGCTTCGAGTTGACTGTGGGGATAGTTGGCGTTTAAAAATTTAAAAGTTTGCGGTTCGGCCAGGGTAATACCGTTACCGGGTCCGGGGGGAGCGATGCCCCAACCGTCCATGATACAAAGTATGACGCGTTTGCTCATTTTCCTTGGGCGGAGAGATATTCCTGAATGAAGGAGAGCCGGTTATACTTGGTGACCCGTTCCATCCGATTGGGGGCGCCGAACTTGGCATAGTCGGCACCGATGCCGACGGCAAAATCAGCGATGAAGTCCTCGTCGGTATCGCCGGAACGATGAGAGACAACCACTGAAAAATTGTTGGCTTTGGCCAGTTTGACCACTTGCACCGTTTCGGAAATGGTGCCAATTTGGTTGGGTTTGACGAGAACGGCGTTGCAGGCGTGTGACTGAATCGCTTTGGTGAGTAAGCCCGGATTGGTGACCAGCAGATCGTCCCCGACAATCATAGTTTCCTGACCGAGTTCCTGGTAAAGAGCGACCCAGTGTTTCCATTCGTCCTGGTCAAAAGGATCTTCGATTGAGAGGAGATTGTATTGTTTCTTGAGATCAATTAAATACTTGGCAAACTCCTGGGGTGCGTAGGCTTCCTGGCGGTCTTTGATTTGATACTTGCCGTTCTTGTAAAAGGAACTGGCGGCGACATCGAGACCAAAATAGACGTCTTGGTTGGCCTTGTAGATGGTGGCGGCGACGGCTTCCGACAGCAGTTCCAGGGCATCGACATTGGTATAGAGATTGGGAGCAAAGCCGCCTTCGTCGCCGACGGAATGAATTGCTTTTTTAGCGGTGAGGATTTTTTTCAACGCCTGGTAAATCATATCTCCGACTTCAAGCGCCTTTTTAAAATTCATCTGGCTGCTGGGAATGAGATGAAATTCCTGAAAATCAAGATTGCCGGCGCCGTGCTTGCCGCCGTTGATCAGATTGAAGATGGGTGTCGGCAGGCGTTTCGATGACGGCGCGACCAAACCATATTTTTGGGCCAGATAGTCGTAAGTTTGGAGGTTGGCTACTTGGGCGCCCAGTTCGCAGACGCTTTGGGAAACGGAAAGGACGGCGTTGCTGCCGAGTTTGCTTTTGTTAGTGGTGCCGTCAAGATTGATAAGGATTTGGTCGATGGTGTTTTGTTTGGTTGGGTCCTGGCCAACGACATATTTACTGATGATGTTATTGACATTAGCGACGGCTTTCATAACCCCCAGACCGTTAAAGCGAGCCGGGTCGCCGTCACGTAGTTCGAGAGCTTCGAGCCGTCCGGTTGAGGCACCGGAAGGGATCGAGGTGATGGCGCCGTGGTCGTCGTCGGACCAAACGGTCGTTTCGACGGTGGGGTTGCCCCGGGAGTCCAGAATTTCCCGGGCGTGAAGTGCTTTGATTTTAGCCATGTCTTAAGAGTCTTTTTTCGGCTTCATAAACGATCCTTCGAGTCCGGTCGATGGCGTCGGGTGAAACGGAAATACTGGTAATCCCCCACTCAACCAGTTTTTCGGTCAGGTCGGAATAGACGCTCGGCGCCTGGCCGCAAATGCTACAGGTAATGTTATGTTTGTGGGCGGTTTTGATTATTTTCTCGAAGGCCCACATCACCGCCGGGTCGCGTTCGTTGTAGACCGGTGCGACTGTCTCGTTGTCGCGGTCGGTACCCAAAATGAGCATGGTCAGATCGTTACTGCCGATACTGATGCCGTCGATACCGACGGAGATGAAGTCGTCTAGGAGAATGACGTTGCTGGGGATCTCGACCATCATCCAGAGCTTGAAGCTATTGGAGCGGGACAAACCGTGACTGGCGACAATCTGTTTGACCTTGGCCATTTGTTCCTTGGTCCTGACGAAGGGAATCATCAGCCAGAGGTTTTTGTAGCCCAACTTGTTTCTGACGTTTTTGATGGCCTCAAGTTCGAGCCGGAAAACCGATTCGTCGAAGATGTAGCGATAAGCGCCGCGGTAGCCGAGCATCGGATTGGGTTCCTGGGGTTCATAGGCGGCCCCGCCAATGAGATTGCGATACTCGTTTGTCTTGAAGTCGGTGGCCCGATAGACCACCGGCCGGTCGCCGAAACTACTGGTAAATTTGGCCAACCCTTGGGTTAATTTATTGACAAAGATTTCTTCGCGGTGATCATGAATTAACTTTTTCGGATGGATACCAATTTGGGCAATCATGAATTCCGCCCGCAAAAGACCAACGCCGTCGGCGTTCCCCTGGGCGACGGTTGGGGCCAGATCGGGTTCACCCAAGTTGACGTAGACTTTAGTGGCGGTGACCGGAATTTCAGCCACCAATTTGCGCGCCAGCATCGTTAATTTTGGAAAGCCAGCGTAAATGTTGCCGCTGGCCCCGTCGAGTGTGACTTGGTCGCCATTCTTTAAAATTTTAGTGGCGGTCTTTGTGCCAACGACGGCCGGAACGCCGAGTTCGCGGCTGACGATGGCGGCGTGGCTGGTTTGGCCGCCCTTGTCGGTGATGATGCCGGCGGCGCGTTTCATGGCTGGGACAAAGTCGGGCGAGGTCATGTCGGTCACCAAAACAGCCCCTTCTTTGACCTCGTCAAGATGAGAAAGCTCCAAGATGCGAGCGACTGGGCCGAAAGCGATGCCGGGTGAAGCCGGGGCGCCGGCTAAAATTTGCTTCATGGCGTCCAGCGATTTGGGATCAACCGTTTTTTCTTTTTCGGGGTGGAGATTGAGGGTGGTAATGGGCCGGCTCTGGACGATGTAGAGAGCGCCGTCCTCCAAGGCCCATTCCATGTCCTGGGGGAAGTAGTAGTGCTTTTGGATGGCGGCGCCGATTCTGGCCAATTTGATGATTTGGTCGTCGGTAAGTTTGGCTTTATTAACTAAAGCTGGTTTAACCTTTACTTTCTTGACGCCGCTGGGATACTTGTAAACTTCCATCACCGTTTGGTCAGAAACAAGGCGAGAGTGAATGGTAAAACCGTCTTTTTTGACGACGTAGTGATCGGGAGTGACGACACCCTGGACAATATAGTCGCCCAAACCCCAAGCCGCCTCGATGACGATTTGCTGTTTGTCGTTGGTGACCGGATTGACGGAAAACATGACACCGGAAACCTCGGACTGGACCATCAACTGAATGGGAATGGCGAGGGCGACGCGGAAATGATCAAAGCCTTTGGTGGCACGGTAATAGATCGCCCGGGCGCCAAAGAGCGAGGCCCAGGCCAGCCGGACCGCCTGAATGACGTTGGCTTCGCCCTTGATGTTTAAATAAGTTTCCTGCTGGCCGGCAAAGGAGGCGTCCGGTAGGTCCTCGGCAGTAGCCGATGAACGGACGGCAACGAGAGGACTTTTGCTGCCCGGTTTGAGATGGCGGTAAAGGCTAAAGACTTGCGTGATGATGTCATCAGGAATATCGGCCCGAAGCATCAGATTTTGGATCTTTCGGGCGGCCTCGTTTAACTTCTTGGTATTTTCGACGTTTAAGTCGGCCAGCAGAATTCTGATTTTTGGTTCAAGATCGTTTTCGGAGATTAATTTTCGATACGCTTCGGCGGTGACGCAAAAGCCGGCAGGAATGGGAAAACCGGCGCCGGCCATCTCTCCTAAGTTGGCGCCCTTGCCGCCAACCAGGGGAATATCCTCTTTGTCGATTTGGCTGAAGGGAAGGACTAAGGCCTTTTGTTTATTCATGACATTTTGGCTAGGGCTGTCTTTAAATAGTCTACCGACGGAATGGGGCCGGGGTCAATCCGATAGAGGGCGGCCAGATAAAAGGAGAGAAAGGCGCCGAAGGCCAGGACCTCGAATGCTTGGAGAGTGGGCTGGTCAGCCTCGGGCTTGATGACGGTGGTGGCAAAGCCATGTTTGTCCAGAATTTGGCGGGTGATGGTTAGCCGGTGCTGGATGGCTTTTGGATAGTGATCGGAATTAAGGAGGACAAAGTGGACCTGGTTTTTGAGGTCTTTGGGATAACTTAGGCCTTCGAGAAAATGGTGACAAAGTTCCGGCAGATCAAACTGGGTGGCAAAAACTTTGCTGTTTTCGTTGAGCATGTTTTTGAGCGCGTGGACGGTGCCGTTAAGGTGATTGGCAGAGATCAGAACAACAGCCCGATCGCGCAGTTTTTCGGCGATCTGCTTGGCCGGGTTGTGGTCAAATGGGGTTTCCTGGCGAAAATTTTGGTTTAATTTTTCGAGCAAGGCCTTGATGGCCTCGATGTCTTTTTCGCCGAAGTTGATGAAGCCGCAACGGGCGAGAACGGCAAAAACAGCGGTAATGGAGTAGCCGAGGCCCAAACGGGGTTGGTTGCTGGGGTTGGCCCGCGGGTCGATGTGGTAATGGTCAAGTTGATGGTGTTTGGCGTAGTCGAGCAGTTTGCCGCCGGTGGTGACGATGAAAATCTTGGCTTGGCGGGCGGCCGCGTCGTGGGCACAGGAAAGAGTTTCTTCGGTATTGCCCGAGTAACTGCTTAAAATTACGAGCGTATTCCTGTCGACGTAGTTGGGCAAACGGTAGTTGCTGACCACTTCGAGAGGCAAATTGAGGATGTACTGGTCGAGGGACCGAATGATCCGACCGGGCAGGGCCGAGCCGCCCATGCCGGCAATAACGATATTTTTGGCCAGGTGGCATTTGGTATGGAGAGTTTGGTTGCCGGCCTCAATCCAGGCCTGGTCGATCTGCTGACCTAGGCCAAGAATAGAATCATAGACCCGCAGAGAGTCTTTTTTGTAGCTATCCGGCTGATCGAGCAGTGATTTGAACATGGGCAGTCTCTGTTTCAGTTTAGCAAACTTAGGCAGCGATTTTCTGGGCAAAGATGAGGGCTTGGTCGAGTAGCTGGTTGGCTTTTGTCTGACTGTTGCTTTCGACAAAGACACGAAACTCGGGAGCATTGCCGGAGGGTCGGAAGAGGACCCAGGTGTTGGCGTCGAGAATCAGTTTGACACCATCGGTTTCGTCAATATTAATTGCTTGGTGGAATTTTTTGGCTTGGGTAAGGACTGGGACGAATTTGTCCACTGGGCAATCAAACTTGGCGCGGCGGATATAGAATTTGGGCAACTCCCCGACTAACTCCCCCAGGCTTTTTTTTGACCACTTGAGGATATTGAGCATTTTAGCAAAAGTGGCGCCACCGTCCCGGGTCAACATAATATCGCCATGGAGACAGCCGCCGTTGCTTTCGAAACCGAAGTTGGCGGCGTATTTTTTCATACTCTCGATGACATAAGGAGAGCCGACCTTAGTCCGGACCACTTCTTTGCCGATATGGTTAATGACACTACTGACGTTGATGGGGCAAACGACGGTATCGGCGGCATGCCATTTGGCCAGGATGGTGCCGGTGTAGTCACCGGGAATGAAATTACCGGCCTCATCGACAAAAACAGCCCGGTCGCCATCACTATCAAAACCAACCCCAAAATCGGCGTGTTCTTCTCTAACTCTTTCTTGTAAGGTACTAAAGACGCCTTCGATCTCGGTGTCTCGGCTGATGAGCGGCTCCTGGATCTGGGCATTAATTGCGGTGTGTTCGATCCCCAACTCGCGTAAAACGGTGCCGATGGTTTCGGTTTGAGCCCCATTGCCGGGGTCGAAAACAATTTTGAGCTTGGACAGAGGCTGGTCGATGAGCGAGAGGAGCATCTCCAGGTAGTTATTAAGACCGGCATTGCTTTGAGGAATGACGCCGTAAATCGGTTCGGGTTTGACCTGCTCCCGAATCTGGTAATAATAATCGCTGATCTCTTGTTCGTGTGTTTTGGCGATTTCCTCTTTGAAGGCAAAAAATTTGACGCCATTGCTCTCGATATCGATATGGCTGCCGGTAACCATGAGCGCTCCGACGACGGCCAGTGACTGGAGGGAATAACAGGCGGCGGGAACGGGAATGGCGCCGAGATGGACGACTTCCCGACCGGCGTGGCGGAGGCCATAAATAAGATTCTGGGCGAGGTGGGGTGAACTGGTACGGGTATCGATGCCAATGGCGATGCTGCCCTTCTGGCCATGTTCGTCAAGAAAAAAAGCAAAAGCCCGACCGATGTCGAAGCAAAATTGGGGCGTAAAAAGAGTATTGGCGGGACCGCGGATACCGGAGGTCCCAAAAAGACTGGGCATTAACTAAGAGTATATCTGATTCGTGGTTGAAGATTTGGTGTGCACCCCCCAGGTGCACAGTTGGTTAGAGGTTGGCGATGAGGCTCATTAGCTGGAGGGAGAGGTCGAGGGGGTTGGCACCGGTCTTGATACCCTTGTCAAGGTGATAGAGATCGCGGTGAAGCTTTAGGAGTTTTCCTTCGCCGAAAAGGCGGGCCTGGGAGACGAGTTTATTTTTCTGCCAAGGGGCAACTTTTAATGTGTTTGGTTCCAAGGACTGGATGAGAAGGCGGACCTGGCGGACCAACATGGCGAACGTTAGTTCGGCCGGTTGGCGGGCGGATTCGAGATGTTCAAGTAATTTCAGACTTCTGGCGGCACCGCCGGGTCGCAGGCTATCCAAAAAAGAAAAGATAATGGCGGCCGGTTTGTATTCTTCAGGTTTGGCTTTGGCGAAGGGTGCCAGCGCCGTCGGACTGAGGGCGCGGTCTTCGAACAAAATAAGGTCGCGGTCCTGGTAGCGGCAGATAAATTCCAAAAGACTGTCTTTATTTTTGGATTTGACGAGTGAAAAAAGTCCCTCGATGACTATCAGGGGCGTGTCGCCGAAGAGGGTGGTGGCTTCGAGAACTTGGGTGGCGGTGGTGAGATCGAGGTCTTTGGCGGTGAGGCGTTTCACCCCCAAGCCTTTCTGCCCTGCCGTGGCAATCAGTTCGTTTAAGCGGTTGCGGGCGGAAACGATATCTTCTCCGTGAATGATAATCATCTACAAGTTTATCTTAACCCGATCCCCTATTTTAATACCAGAATTGGGATTTATCTCCAGGACGGAGTCAATTGGCGAGGCTGGGTTAATCAGGCTAAACGGTGTGGCGGCAGAACCCCGGCTGACGCCGACGACAACACCGTCACTAATCCAGACGATATCGATATCAAACTTCATGTTTTTCATCCAAAAAGACGGTGAGGCTTTGGTTTGGAAATCAAACAACATGCCTTGGTCGTTTTCGAGCCGGTCGTACTTGGCCAGGCCGAGGGCCATATCAGGGGCTGAACTGACGACCTCAACCTGGTATTTTTTTTCGCCAACAGAGATAGTTTGAGTAAATTGGTTTTTCCTGAAGAAGTTAGTGAAAAAGTTAACAATTTTTTGCCACAAACCAAGCTGGTTAGCGGTAATTTCAGTGCCCAAAATCGCGGCAGCCTGGGGGCTGGCCGTGGGTGTCACGGTCGGGGTGGGAGTTGAATAATCTTCGATAAGCGGCAAACCGGTGACGGCGAAGGTTTGAATAGCTTGATAAGCGAGGCTGGGCTGACCATCTTTTACCAGTAGAGAAAAGTTTAGGAAAGGTCCGCTGCCGGCAAAGAGGAGAAAGGGGGTAACGGCGACGATTTCCCTATTTGCCCAGGCATTGTAGAAAGCGTGGTTATAAAAAGTGGCGATGGTGCGGTCGTCGAGACTGGCGCGGCTCCAGCCGGCTTCGGTGATGAAAACGGGCAGTTTTTTCTGGGTGAACTTGGTTAAAAAGGTCAGATCGGACTGGAAACTGTCGGCTTTGTTGGTCCCGGAGAGGACGGGGGAAGCGGAAAAAGCAGGGTTGCCATAGGCGTGAGAATTCCAACCGTCAATTTTGTTAAAAATTTCCGGT
>CAYGRQ010000001.1:36729-41763 GCA_964352325.1 uncultured Pseudomonadales bacterium | reverse complement strand
CTCTCCTACGAGATCTTCGGTCCGAAAAAAACGTGGGTTCTGACCGGTCTAACCAAACGTTTGTTCTTCAATAAACCGAAGATCGATGTTCTGTTTTCACCCAGTCACTACACCCCGCTTCTGTCTCGTGTCCCCGCCGTCATTTACCTGATGGATCTCTCCTACGAGCGTTTTGGCACCGATTACTTTACCGCCTATGACATTAACCAGCTCAAACGCTGGACGCCTCTTTCCATCAGGAAAGCCAAACACGTCCTTACCATTTCCGAGTTCTCAAAAAATGAAATCGTTAATCTCTATCACACCAATCCGGACAAAATCTCGGTCGTCTACCCCGGTTTTGACAAAGAAACCTATCACAGCAAAATTCCGATGACCAAACAGCGTCAGGTCAGAAAGAAATATGGTCTCACCGGCAAGTATCTGCTTTACGTCGGCACCCTTCAACCGCGGAAAAACTTAAACCGCCTGGTTGAAGCTTTTGCCAAGTTGAAAAACGAACAGATCAAATTAGTCATCGGCGGCAAAAAGGGTTGGCTCTATGACCAGATCTTTGAGCAAGTTAAGAGTTTAAAACTGGAAAACCGTGTCCTCTTCCTGGGCTTTGTTCCCAATGAGGATCTCCCCGGTCTCATCAAAGGCGCCGTCGCTTATATCCTACCCAGCCTCTACGAAGGTTTTGGCATGCCCCCGGTTGAAGCCCAGGCCGTCGGCGTTCCGGTGGTCGTCAGCCGCCTGTCGTCTTTTCCCGAAGTTGTCGGCGCTTCCGGCATCTATATCGAAGATCCGCATTCCATTGACAGTATTAAAGAAGCCTTGGAAAAGGTCCTCACTCTAGGCAGAAATGACCGCGAGGCAATCATCGAGGTGGGCAAGGAAAACACCAAGCGCTTCGACTGGGACCTCTCCGCCGCCAAGCTTCTGTCCATTCTCCACCAGGCGGCGGGTAAGTAATCGGTCGCCAGCCGCACCACCTGCAGGGTCACACCCTGCAGTCCCCCGTAGTCTAATCTTCTGAAAAGGGTCAAGTAGCAGACAAATAGCCCGCGCCTATGCCCAGGTGGTTCCATTTTGGAACATAGTAAATAGAGCAATGTGCAAAAAATGCACATTGGTGTTTCAGTGGTCAAGGATTCCTTGACTTGTCATCCCGAGCGTTAGTCGAGGGATCCCTCTCGAGCGAGGTCGTTCCAATGAGGGTTTAATCTCCTGATGGGCGCCTCCTTCTTGCTTCGATTCCAACTCTTAAGTTGTTTTTCTCTCTCTATCGCTTGTCTAACATCAAGATACTCTTCAAGGTAGACCAGGCGATGACACTGATATCTTTGAGAAAAACCGGGGATTGAATCGTGTTTATGTTCATAAATTCTTCTTTCCAAAGCATTGGTCACACCCAAATACAAAGTCCCTGTTCGACTGGCCATGATGTAAATCCAATATCGTTTGACCATACTTCAAGTTTAGACTGTCAAAAGGGATTCCTCCACGCCCCCGCAGCAGCGGGGTTGGTCGGAATGACAGGAACCAGGCGTGTAACGAATGCCATGTCACCTTACGAGTAGCTTGACTTCGGGTATACCTCGATTTTAAATGGAGGTATGAAGAGTACAAACGATAGAAAGTCAGTTGTCCGGAAATTCCGGATAACTGCTGAAGATGGCAAGACGTATAACACAAATCATTACAATCTTGATCCGTAACAAAACATGCGAAAAATTATCAGATGGGGCACTCCCCGGAAAGCTAATCCAAAATACGAAAAAATCAGTCGTGCACCCGGAATTTCGAAATGGGAGTGCAAGAAGAGTCAGGGGAATCATATTCTTGTTTTTGTAGAGGAAAAACACGGTTTTTCCGGCTCGCTGCCAAAAAGTAACCAGCCCATCTAGCTCGACCCGTTTTTAACAAGCGGTGTGTACTTCGACGTACATTGTACAATTGGGGCATGCGAGGACTGAAAAGATGGTGGCTTTGGTGTGTAGCAGTACTTCTGGTTTGTCTGTTTGTTTGGTTAAGGTTTTACAATATTAATAAATCTTTTTTCTTTCAAAATGATGCCGGTCGAGACATGTTGGTCTTGTGGGATTGGGAAAAACTAGGCAAAATCCCCATTCTCGGACCTCAAACAAGTGTCTTCCCGATCAATCAAAGTTCTTGGTACTTTTATCTTCTATATCCTGGTTTCCTTCTCTTAAACGCCCAGCCAATTAGTGCAAATTATACTTTGGCCGGATTTTATATAGCATCATTTGTTGCCGGGCTATATTGGTTTAGAAGAGAGAAAAGAATGCAAATATTACTTTTATTAAGTTTCTTTTTAATCAGCGTTCATCCCCAGTTCATTACTCAAAACAGAACTGTATTAAACCCAAGTTTTGTCGGAATGTTTTTAGTTATCTCGATCACATCCTTTGTTATGTGGCTGCAGGAAAGCAAACTGCGGTTTCTTATTGTTTACGCATTTGCGATGTCACTTGCCGTCTCATTCAATTACTCAGCGGCTCCCGTTTTGTTAGCAACAATAATTTATTTGGTGTTTACTAAACGAAAACACTTATTGAACGCTGTTGGGATCAATATAATTTCTCTTTCACTTGTAAATCTAACCACAATTGCTTTTGAAATTAAGCACAATTTTCTAATCTCAAGAAGTTTATTTGAAAGAGGTATCAGAATTCAATCAACAGAAAACATCTCATTGAATTCACGATTTAGCAATATCGTCAACTATGGATTCTCACTTGGTTCAAATGAATTAAACCTATTGGCATTTTTATTGATATCCATTGTCGTAGTGCTTGTTTTGTATTCGAAGAAGGCATCCTTGTTATCTAAACAGTTGGGTATTCTTTGGCTTTTAGCGATGGTGCTTTCTATTATTCTACCAACGCAGATATTTCCTCACTATATTTTCGGAACCATGACTTTAGTATTTTTATTTGTCTCCTCTCTCCCACCAAAGATCTCCCTTCCTCTTATCGGGACCATGGCCCTGATATATCTTAATCCTACTCAGATATCTTCATACTTTATGCCATCGCCAAGAACCGTTGGGCAGATGGAATCTTGCTTCGAAAAAGTATGTCGTGACTACAAAGAACCAATGTATATGACCGTCCAAGCAAATTTTCATCCTTATCACTATGGACCGGAGCATCGATTTATTATGAAAAAGAAGGGGTGTGACGTGAGAAATATTGAGGATCCCGGTCAGAATGCCAGCATTATGGCGGTCGTCATGGATGGGTCTGAGTTTGAAGCCGGAAAAACATCCTATAGTGAACTTATAACCTTTGGAAAAGCGTTTGAGATAAAAAGATACAACTGCCAAAAAAACTTTGGTGTAACAATCCTAAAAAGGTAAAAGCACCGCCTAGCCACTACTACCACACACCCTTTTGCTACAATAAAATCAATGCGCATCGTAAATCTCAACATTAGTGACCAGGGAATCTACTTTTTTGACAAAGAGGGACGAAAGCTCTCCTTGAATAATGCCCTTGGTAAAATCATCAATCGTTTCGCCAACTACTTTCTTGATGGACAGCTCTATTTTCTCTGGGGTGTGGGTTACCTTCCCTCCCATGCGGTCAGAAACTTCTTCTACCGCCTTTGTGGAATGAAAATAGGCCAGGGGAGTACTCTTCATATGGGCGCTCGCTTTTATCTACCTCACAAAATCACCATTGGTGACGATACTCTGGTTGGCGACCACGCCTTCCTTGACGGTCGGGCACCCTTAAAGATCGGCAGCCATGTCGATATCGCCAGTCAGGTGATGATTTACAACTCCGAACACGATCTGACCGACGAGACCATGAAAGCGATTGAAGAACCGGTCGAGATCGGCGACTATGTTTTCATCGGCCCCCGCGTGATCATCCTGCCCGGTGTTACCATCGGCCGCGGTGCAGTCGTAGCCGCCGGCGCCGTCGTCACCCGTGACGTCCCCGAAAAAGCCATCGTTGGTGGCGTCCCGGCCAAAGAAATCGGCCAGCGGGAAATCAAGAATCTAAATTATCGTCTGGGGCGCGCCCGCCTCTTTCAATGAAAAACTTTTTTGTTATTGTTGCCTTCTTTGTCTACCTAGTTGGCCTACATTACCTGACTCTACCCGCCCCGTCCCTACCGGCCCTGGCTAACTCCGCCCGTTCAGATGAACCGGGGGACACCGTCCAGCGCCCCGACCAATCTGCCTACTACACTAACCGCAATAATCGTCAGGAAATCTTAAGTGAACTTCAAAGAAAATTTAGTTTAGGAAATTTAAATTTATCTTACCGCCTTAACTACCGCCCCGAGGAGGTTGGTGAGCTCGTCCGCGATCAGCTCCGAAGCTACTATCTCGAGGAAGTCGTCCACCCACTACGCGAGTCTCTTTTCATTAACGTCTGGGAGCCAACCAAGTCCCCGTTTGTCATTCCCAAGGACCAAGCCTCCCAAAGAATGTACTTCAAGGGCGTCTTCTATCCGGTCAAAGTCACTCTCCGCCCGGTCATGAGCAGTGAATCAAGTCGGGTAATTGTCTGGACCCTACTCTTCCCAGCCATATATTTTGTCCGTCTCTCCCTCAAGAAGTCGTTATATGAAAAATAAGCCGGTCCTTTCCGTCATTATCGTCAGCTTCAACACCAAGGAGATTATCAAGCGGTGTCTGGATTCCCTCTACCAGTTCACTTCCGGCCTTGACTACGAAGTCGTTGTCGTCGATAACAGTAGTCGCGACAGTTCGGCCGAGATGCTCTCCATATTTGAACCGGGGCACAAAAATTTTAAGCTAATTCGTAGTGCAACCAATATTGGCTTCGGCCCGGCCAATAACCTGGGGGCAAAAGAAGCGGTGGGGGAATATCTCCTCTTTCTTAACTCCGACACCCTCTTTATCGAAAACAATCTCCCGCATTGTATCGCCGAAATCGAAAAAAACAAAAATATCGGTGTCTACAGCTGTAACCTGACCAACAAAGACGGCAGTCATCAACCTTCGGGCGGCTATTTCCCCAATCTTGGCCGTCTCTTCGCCTGGCAATTTTT
>CAYGRQ010000001.1:0-36629 GCA_964352325.1 uncultured Pseudomonadales bacterium | reverse complement strand
GTCGGTTCATTGCTAAGGTATGTCATTTTTGGGATAATCAAAGCCAATGCCACCGCACGACAAGCCTATAGCCAGATTCTTCGCCTCCTTGTCCGCCAAATCGGCGGGCTTGCTTAAATACCTGACCGCGGCCATCTTTATCTTCATCCCTCTTTACCCAAAGTTTCCCCTGTTTTTTTTGCCCGGTTCTGCCGTCGCCATTCGGGCTGAAGATTTTCTAATCGGTTTCACCACTGTTATCCTCGTTGTTCACCTATTATTAACCAGAAAGTTCAAGTTGCCACCCCTTGGCTTCCAGGTACTTGTTTATCTTGCCATCGGCGCCCTTTCGGTCTTGTCGGCGCTTCTGATCACCAAGAATGTCAACCCGCTACTGACTATCTTTCATTGGGCCAGACGCCTGGAATACCTACTGGTTTTTTTCTTTGCCTATTACGTTGGCCGGGAAAGTTGGAGTTCACGCCGTTTTCTATTTCAGTTGATTCTTCTTCCCGCCATCGGCGTCTTTCTCTATGGTATCGCCCAGCTCTATTTTCAGGCACCGGTGATCTCCACCATGAACACCGAGTTTGCCAAAGGGATCGCCCTGACGCTTCAACCAGGCGTGATGCTCTCCAGTACTTTCGCCGGTCACTACGATCTGGCCATCTACCTCATCATGATCATGGCCTATATTTCATCGCTACTCACTTTCACCAAAAAGAAAATCCACCTTACCGGTTTGCTCCTTGGTTTTATCACCTTGCTGTGGATTCTGACCCAAACTGGTTCTCGCATCGCCATTTTTGGGCTGGTTTTTTCCATTAGTTTAATTTGTTTCTTACGAAAACGTCTGGCTCTGGGTATTATTCTGGTTTTCTTGGTCGGTGCCAGTATTCTAACCAGTCCGAATTTAATGGCGCGTCTGGGCAATCTTTTCCGCGTTTTTCAATCGAAGGTCCAGACTAGTTTAGTCATTCGGCCGGTTTTCGCCGCCGAAACGCTCCGGCCAATCCAACAAGACCGCTCGACCAGCATCAGGTTCGACATTGAGTGGCCCCGTGCCCTGCGCTCATTCTATAAAAATCCTATCTTGGGTACCGGCTACTCCTCAATTACTCTGGCAACCGATAACGAATACCTTCGCGCGCTCGGTGAAACTGGGTTACTCGGTTTCGCCGCCTTCATCGCCGTCCTTATTGCCCTTGGTCGTGGTCTCTACTATCGTTATCTCAAGGCGGGGAGCAATCTCGACAAGATCATTGCCTTAGGTACTTTGGGGGCCTTTTCCGCCTTTCTCATCTCCGCTATCTTCCTGGACGTTTTTGAAGCCAGCAAAATCGCCATCCTTTTCTGGGCCTTTACCGGCTTAGCCATGAGCACAAAATCATGAAAAACATCACCCCCCGACTGGAATTTTTTTTCGTAGCCGCGATTCTCGTTCTCGCCCTGGTCTTGCGGCTTTACAAAATTGACAACCCCGTCGCCGACTGGCACTCCTTTCGCCAAGCCGACACCGCCTCAGTCACCCGGGAGTACCTCAAACATGGTCTAAATTGGCTTGTCCCAAAGTATCACGACCTCTCTAATATTCAGTCGGGAAAAGAAAACCCCGCCGGTTACCGCATGGTTGAGTTCCCTATCATCAATGGCGCCACCGCCGCTCTAATCCAAATCCTTCATCTTCAAGCCCAGGAGGTTTTGGTCGGTAGGTTGGTCTCGGTCCTCTTCTCTCTGATCACCATCGTCTCCATTTACTTATTGGGCCGATCTCTTAGTGGACCCCTGACCGGACTGGTCGGCGCCGTAG
The DNA here is from genome assembly GCA_964352325.1 of uncultured Pseudomonadales bacterium. GTDB lineage: Bacteria > Patescibacteriota > Microgenomatia > UBA1400 > MFAQ01 > 2-01-FULL-50-23. Next base: position 34,840 of record CAYGRQ010000001.1, on the reverse strand, counting down.
TTTTTAGTATTTTTCCTTATTCGGTTTACTTCAGTCGAACTATTCTTCCCGAGCCGGCTCTTCTGGCTTTTTCCACTCTTTCCCTGGCCCTCTTTTCTCTTTGGCTCGAGAAGAAAAACCCATCTTTCTATCTTTTTTCACTTCTTAGTTTGACTCTGGCCCTCCTGGTCAAACCCTATGCCATTTTTCTTACCCCTCTCTACTTGGTTCTCTGTTTTGTCAAGCAGGCCAAACTCAAAGACTATTTTTTCTCCCTGGCCCTCATTGGCGTTAGCGGCCTGCCGCTTATACTTTGGCGCAATTGGATTCTTCGTTTTCCTGAAGGCATTCCGGTTTCCGACTGGCTTTACAACAAAGATAACATCCGTTTCAAGGGCGCCTTCTTTCGCTGGCTGTTCGAGGTTCGCCTGGGCGTCTTGATCTTGGGCGTTGCCGGTATCCTGCCTCTGATCTTGGGGATTTTCAAGAAAGATAAATCGCGCCTCTTTTATATCACCTGGGCAGTTTGTCTTTTCGCTTATTTATCAATTTTTGCCGGCGGCAATGTTCAACACGATTATTACCAGTTTTTTCTAATGCCTTTTGTCGCTCTGGCCATTGGTCGGGGGATCGCTTTTCTCATCGACCTTCCGGGAAATTATTTGGGCAAGAAAACGGTTGTTTTTATGATCAGCGGTCTCACGATTTATTCGCTGTTTGTCTCCTGGTACACCATCCGCGGTTACTATCAAGTCAACAACTGGCCGATTGTCGAGGCGGGCCGAAAGGCCGATCAAATTCTTCCAAAAGACGCGAAGGTGATTGCCCCTTATAACGGTGACACCGCCTTTCTTTTCCAAACCAACCGGACGGGTTGGCCCATCGGCTTTTATATCGACGAAAAAATCAAGGCGGGGGCGACTGCTTATGTTTCGGTCGTTTACGATGACGAAGCGAGAAATCTAGAAAAACAATATTCCACTTTAGCAAAGACCGATCGCTACATCATTATCGACCTAACCGCCAAAAAGAAATGAAAATCCTAATGTTCACCCCCTATCTGCCTTATCCGGATTCCTCCGGTGGTCAGATTCGGACCCAGAACCTATTGAAACATCTCAAGAAAAAGCACGAAATTACTCTCTTCTCCTTGATTAAATACAAAAAAGAAGAACAATATATTCCGATTCTGGAAAAAAGCTTCTGTAAAAAAGTCCGGGTCTTTTATCGTCCCGAGAAACCCTGGATGCTTTCAAATATTCTGCGGACGGGCTTCTCGATGAACCCCTTCCTGGTCGTCAGGAATTTCTCCCCGGAGGCAAAAAAAGCGGTTGAAGCAGAACTTAAAACCGGCCACTATGACCTCATCCACGCTGAAACTTTTTATGCCATGCCCCATATCCCCAAAACCAATTTACCAGTAGTGCTCGTCGACCAGACAATCGAGTACCAAGTCTATGATCATTACGTCAAACATACCGCTCCTTTCTTCCTTCGGCCCCTCCTCGCCGTCGATGTCGCCAAACTGAAATACTGGGAGAGATATTATTGGCGCCAGGCAGACAAAGTCATCGCCGTTTCCGAGAAAGACAAAGAAGAAATGCTCAAGGTCGAACCTAACATTGATGTGGAAATTGTTCCCAACGGTGTCAATTTGGATTTTTTCAAAAAAACCGAAAACTGGAACAAGCAACCTCCAATTATTCTCATCTCGAACAACTTCAAATGGTTACAAAACATCGAAGCCGCCAAAATTCTTTTAGACGAGATCTTCCCACTGGTAAAAAATGACGTTCCCGAAGCCAAGGTTTTGATTGTCGGCCAACATATTCCCGAAAGTATCAAAAAATATGCCAGTCAAGATATCGAAGTCCGCTCGCTCCAAGAGGACGACATTGCGGGGACGGCGGAAGCTTACGCCGAGGCAACCGTTTTCGCCTCACCCGTTAAGGGTCCCGGTGGTACCAGACTTAAAAACCTAGCTGCCATGGCTAGTCAGCTGCCCATGGTGACCACCTCTGTCGGTATCTCCGGCTTGGGGGCGGTTGAGGATAGAGACGTCCTTATCGGTGATGACCCGATAACCTTCAGTAAACAGCTGGTCAGAATAATGAAATCCCCGAAGTTGGGCAAGCAATTGGGGATGAATTCTAGGAAAATAGTGGTAGAAAAGTTCGATTATGAGAAAATAGCCGAAAAGCTGTCTCAGATTTATTTGTCGCTTGCCAAAAAGAAATGATCCAACCCAATCTTTCGATCATCGTTGTTAACTACAATACCAAGGACTTATTGGCCGACTGCCTCCGCTCGGTTTTCGCCGCCGCCGCTCCGAAGAACGACCTGGAGGTCATTGTTGTCGACAACAATAGCTCAGACGGTAGCAGCCAGATGGTGGCCAAGGAGTTTAAGCAAGTCAAATTAGTCAGGAACAAAGCCAACCTCGGTTTTGCCCGGGCCAACAACGAAGGCTACAAAGTTACCAGGGGGAAATATCTTCTCTTCCTAAACTCCGACACCGTGGTCAAACGCTACAGTTTGGTCAAACCCCTGAAGTTTCTCAAAAACCACCCCAAAGTTGGCGCCATCACCATCAAATTGGTGACCGCCGGCGGCTCGCTCGATATTGACAATCACCGCGGTTACCCCACTCCCTGGGCTTCGTTTACTCACTTTACCTATCTAGCCAAACTTTTTCCCCACTCGATTATTTTTAACCCCTATTATTTGGGCCTCGCCAAACTCAACCGCATCCACTCCATCCCCGTCGCCGCCGGCTCGTTTTTGATGATGCCCGCCAAGGTCTTTGACCAAATCGGCCGCTGGGACGAAGCTTACTATTTCTACGGCGAGGACATTGATCTTTGCTATCGCCTCAACGAAGCCGGCTATAAAATCATTTATTACCCCAAAGTCAGCGCCCTCCACCTCAAAGGGGCCTCATCGGGACTACGCCAAGAAACCGCCAAAACCGTTTCCGTCGATCGGGCCACCCGGATCAGGGTGGCCAAATCATCAGTCGAAGCGATGAAAATTTTCTACAAAAAATTCTATTCTAAAAAATATCCCGCCATTGTCACCTGGTTGGTCCTCTCTGCCATCACCCTGAAAGGTTGGCTCCGGGTCATTAAACATCACTTAACCTAAAAGATATGCGGATTGGCATCGACGCGCGCTACTGGGGCACAAGAGATACCGGCATCGGCCGCTATGTCCAAAACCTCGTTTTAAGTTTGGCTAAAATTGACAAGAAAAACGAGTATGTCATTTTTGGTCGGGAAGAGATAAAAACCGAAATCGAAAAGTACCCCAACTTTAAATGGGTAAAGTTGTCAACCCGGCCCTACTCACTCGCCGAACAGATAAAGAACCCCGGTATATTTCTTTCTGAAAAACTCGACCTGCTCCACGTGCCCCACTTTAATGCCCCGATTTTTTATCCGGGCCCGTTGGTAATCACTCTTCACGATTTGATCAAACACTTATCCGTCGGTCGGGCGACCACCACTCTACCGTTTTATCAATACTGGCTCAAACACCTCCTCTATCGGCTGGTGGTTCGGGTTAATTTAGCCCGCGCTGGCGCCATTATTACCCCCGCCTTTTTCTGGAAAGATTACCTCATCAAACATTTTGCGATTGCACCCGCCAAAATCTTTGTCACTTACGAGGCGGCGACAAAAACCCCCACCTCCCCTCCGAAAGGTTTGCCCGCTGAGGTCTTAAGCCGTTACGGTCTGTCCAAACCTTTCGTTATTTATACCGGCAATCTTTATCCCCACAAAAATGTGCCCTTTCTGGTCGAGGCGGTCAAGCGCTTTAACCTCTCCCACGAACACAAACTCCAACTAGCTCTCGCCTGTGGTCGTGATGACGCTTTCAAAAAAATCATCACCCCGGACGAAACAGTCAAGTATCTTGGTTTCGTTGCCGACAGCGACTTGGCCCTTCTTTACTCTCAAGCCCTGGCTCTGGTCCAGCCCTCACTAATAGAAGGCTTCGGTTTGACCGGCTTGGAGGCGATGTCCGTCGGTTTACCGGTTTTAGCCAGTAATGCCACCGTTCTACCCGAGATTTATGGCGACGCCGCCCTCTACTTTGATCCTCGAAACGAAGATGAGTTGGTCGGGGCCCTTTCCCGATTAATCTCTGATCAGGAGTTGCTGATCTCCCTTATTGCCGCCGGCAGAAAAAGAGTCAAACAGTTTAGTTGGGCCAAGTGCGCCCGCCAAACACTAACTGTTTACCAGCAATGAAAGTCGCCTTAGTTTATGACCGGGTCAACAAATTCGGCGGCGCCGAGAGAGTCCTTTTGGCCTTAAAAAAACTTTACCCCGACGCCCCTCTTTACACCCTCGTCTATAATAAACCAACCGCTCCCTGGGCCAAAGGATTTAGGGTCATTCCAACTTTCTTTAATAAAATAAAGTTCCTCCGCCGCCGCCACGAAATCCTGGCACCGTTCTCCGCACTTGCCTTTGAGACTTTCAATCTCAAGGAATTTGATGTCGTCATTTCGGTCACCAGCGATCAACAAGCTAAAGCCGTGATTACCCGGCCGGAGACGCTCCATCTTTGCTATTGTCTTACCCCGACTCGCCATCTTTACAGTAGCGCCGCCCTCTACCGTCGCCATTTTCCACTGAAATGGCTGTTTGATAAATACTTGCCGGGCGCCAAAGTCGCCGATCAGATTTACGCCAGTCGGCCTGACGCCTACCTGTCGATTAGCCGGGAAGTCGCCGGGCGGGTCAAAGAATATTATGGCCGCCCCTCTACGGTAATATATCCTCCCATCAACTACGATTTTTTTAGCGCCCCCCATCGCCACAAGAAAAGTAATTTCTATTTGCTGGTCAGTCGCTTGGTCCCTTACAAAAAAGTCGATCTGGTGATCGAGGCCTTTAATCGATTGAAACTGCCCCTGATCATTGCCGGCACCGGCTCGGAAGAAAAAAAGCTAAAAAAAATGGCCGGCGACACCATTGAGTTTGTTGGGCAGGTCAATGACGTTAAACTCAGACGTTTGTACGCCCTCGCCCGCGCCCTCATTTTTCCCCAGGTTGAAGATTTCGGTTTGGTCCCGCTCGAAGCCGCCACCGCCGGCACCCCAACCTTGGCTTTCCGGGCGGGTGGTGCCCTGGAGACCATCATTGACAAATACACCGGCTTGTTTTTTGACGAACAGACACCAGCCAGCATCGAAAACGTCGTCCACCGTTTCGAGAGCCATCGTCATCAGATCAGCGCCAAGCGTTGCCGCGAAAAAGCGGCGGAATTCTCGGAAGCTGGATTTAGCGCCGCCTTTTCTGCTAAAGTTAATGCGTTATGGCAAGAGCACGCGAAGAATATGTCATTATTGTAGCCGGCGGTACCGGCACCAGACTTTGGCCGCTTTCCCGCCAAAAAAGACCGAAACAATTTTTAAGCATCTTTGATGATCAGTCATTTATTCAGACGGTTTACCGCCGGGCTCTGAAAGTTGCCCCCCAAAAACGGGTTTTTATTGTCGCTCCGGAAGAATACGGGCAGTATTTGAAACACTACCTGCCCGAGTTTCCCCAGCAGAACTTCATGGGCGAACCGGCCAAAAAGGGGACCACCGCCGCCTATGGTTACACTGCCACCTACATCAAACAACTAAACCCCGAAGCGGTCCTCCACATTATCGCTGCTGACGATTACCTCAAAGACGAGACCAAATACGCCAAAGCTCTCAAGGAAGCCGCCAAAATTGCGCTTGCCCGGGACGCGCTCGTTATCTATGGCGTCAAACCGGCCGACCCCAATACCGGCTATGGCTATGTCCAGGTAGATAAAGAGAGCCGGACCAAAAACGGGGCCGACTCGTATCTGGTCAAGTCCTTCCACGAAAAACCACCGCTTGAAACCGCCGAGCAATATTTGGAATCCGGCGATTATTTTTGGCATGTCTTCGGTTTTACGACTACCGTCGCCAAAATGCTGTCTCTCATCGCCCTCTACGACCCCGCTACTAGTCGGGTCTTGGAACAAATTGAAAGCGACCTCAGACTACCGGCCCGTTTGGAGGCAGAAAAACTGAAAGGCCACTACCAGAAGCTTGTCGAGAGCAGTATCGACAACCAGGTTCTGGAAAAAACGACCGGCGCGACTTACATGGTCGTCCTTGAGGAAACTTGGAGCGACGTCGGTACTTGGGACCACGTTTATGCCCTGAAGCAGAAAGACGATTGCGGCAATGTCGTCATCGGCGACAAGAACAAAATCCTTTGCCTCGGGGCGACGAATAGTCTCTTGATCCCCGGCAAAAACCCTCTTGCTCTGGTCGGGGTCAACAACCTCGTCGTTATCGACGCTGGCGATATCATGCTTATCTGTGATAAAACCAAGACCCAGGACGTCAAGAAGCTGGTAAACTTACTCAAAGAAAAAAAGCTTAACCAATATCTGTAAATGTTTTACGAAATCAGCAAACGCGTCATCGACATTCTCGCCGCCCTTATTTTGATCATTCTTTTTCTTCCCATCTGGCTGATTGTTCCTATTCTGATCAAACTTGAATCCAGGGGCACCGTTTTTTATTCTCCCGAGCGCGTTGGCCGCTACGGTCTACCCTTCAAAATGCTCAAATTCCGCTCGATGAAGATGTTTGAGATTAACGGCCAGGAAGTTCACGCCGTCGAGTTTTGGAAATACAACCGGGAACTTTTCGAAAAATACAAAACAGCCGGTTGGAAGTTAACCCTCGAGGAAGACCCGCGCATCACCCGCTTGGGGAAAATACTGCGGCAAACCAGCATTGACGAATTCCCTCAAGTTTTTAACATTCTCAAAGGCGACATGAGTTTAATTGGGCCGCGGGCCTATGTCAAACCGGAAATCGACGATGCCGTCAAACGCTACGGCCAAAAAATCACCCCCCTCATCAAGGAAAGCCTGATGGCTAAGCCCGGCCTGACTGGTCCCTGGCAGGTTTCGGGTCGAAATGTCATCCCCTGGGACCAGCGCGTTGCTCTCGACGCCGACTATGCCCACCGCCGCTCACTAGTGTATGATTTTTATATCGCCCTCAAAACACCACTGGCGATGATCTCAAAATGGTAGAACCATGGAACTAAAAAAAATCGATCCCCAACCGGAAAAAGTTAAAACGAGAAAACTCGGCTTTTTAAAGTGGGTTTTTCTTTCCGTCTTGGTTTTAGTACTTCTCCTCGGCGGCACCGGCCTTTATGCTTATGTTTTCGCTAAATCACTCCAACCCCTATTAACTGAAGCCGCCGGCAACGGCAATGAAATCGTCACTGCCTTTCAGGGACAGGACTTGATCAAGGCCAAGGAAGCGTCGGCCAAACTCCGGGAAAAATTAACCGAAATTCAGGGGAAGTATAACCAGGTCAAGTTACTTACCGCCGTTCCCTTCTTGGGCGCTTACGTTAGCGACGGCAACCACGGCTTGAATGCCGCTTCCGCCGGTATCGACGCCCTCGATAAACTGATCCTCGCCATCGAGCCTTACTCCGACCTGATCGGTTTCAAGACCGAAGCCAAAAATCTAACCGCCGTCCAGTCCATCGAAGACCGGATTGTCTTCCTGGTTAATACCCTCGGCAAGATTTCGCCCCAACTTGAGTCCATTTCCGGCGATATCGAGAAAGTCAAAAGTGAACTGGGCCAGATTAACCCTGCCCGCTATCCCGAAGAATTCATGGGCAAGGCCGTCCGGGCCAAAATCGTCGGCATCCAAGACAGCGTCACTAGCTTTGCCGTCATCATTTCCCAGGCCAAACCCCTGATCGATCTTCTGCCCACCCTCCTCGGCGACCCCAATGAAAAAACCTACCTGCTCCTCTTCCAAAACGACGGCGAACTCCGCCCCACCGGCGGCTTTTTAACCGCCTATGCCTACCTGAAAGTGAGCAAGGGCAAAATCACCCCCCTCAACTCATTCAACATCTACGATCTTGACGCCAGATTTAACAAAAACGTCACCCCCCCCGATCCGATCAAAAAATACCTCAACGAAAATCGCTGGTACCTAAGGAATATGAACTTTTCCCCGGACTACAAAATCTCCATGGATACTTTTTCCAAATATGTCCGCGACCTCGGTTTGTCCACCATCGACGGCATCATCGCCCTCGATACCTATTTACCGGTCGCTCTTCTCAAAGAACTGGGCCCCATCGGCGTCGGCGGCTGGGGTAACTTCTCGGCGGCAAATGACCCCCGCTGTGACTGTCCCCAGGTCGTTTACATTCTCGAAGATATCATCAGTAAGCCCGTTCCCGGCGTCCGCGTCGACCGCAAGGCCGTTCTCGGTCCCCTGATGCACTCGATTTTGGCTAACGCCATGGGTAGCCCCAAGGCCAAGTGGCCAAAGTTTCTGAACATTGTCCTCGAAGCGATCAACCAGAAGCACGTCCTCTTCTACTTCTTTGAAGAGGCCAACCAAAAAGCGGCCGAAAGCTTCAATGCCGCCGGCCGGATCAGGGACTACGATTACGACTATCTGCACGTCAACGACAGCAACTTCGGCGGCGCCAAGTCCGACCTCTTTATCAAACGCGAGGTCGAACAGGAAATTGAAACCGCAGGCGATAAAGTGACGAAAAAAGTGACCATCACCTACACCAACCCCAGAAAGGGCAGTAACTGCAATCTCGAAGCCGGTCAACTCTGCTTAAATGGTGTTTATCGTGACTATGTTCGTCTCTATGTTCCTAAGGGCAGTAAATTAGTCAGCGTCATCGGCAGTGAAGTCAAAGAAAGCACCTTCGAGGACCTCGGCAAGACCGTCTTTGACGCTTTCTTTACCATGCGCCCGGAAAGCAGCAGCAAACTCGTCTTTACCTATGAACTGCCATCTCTTAACCTCTCTCCTTATCGGATCTTAATCCAAAAACAGCCGGGTTTAAGTAGCGTCAAACACGCGATCACCCTCGACGGCAGGCCGACCACCATTGATCTCACCCGCGACATCGAGCTTGTTCTAGAATAGGGGAGTATGACCGCTTCCATTTCCGATTTGGGTATCATTATTCACCAGGTCCGTTTTGGTGAGGCCGATAAATTTGTCTTTATCTTTAGTTGGCACCACGGCCTTATTAAAGTTGTCGGCAAAGGGGCCCGCCGCCTGACCTCGAAAAAATCACCCCACCTGGACAATCTTAATCTGATCAAATTTCAGACCAACAGAGGCGACATCCCTCAATATCTCTCTCAAGTGGAAACCGTTAACGCCTTCTCCGAAATCAAAGCCGACCTCAAAAAAACCCGGACCTGTTTTTACCTGACCGAGATTCTTCATCGGACCCTGGCCGAAGGCGAACCCGATGAAGCGCTTTTCTCCGCCTTGAAAAAATTTCTTGAGGATCTAAATCTGTCCGCCGAGTCGGCCTGCCGCCACCTGGCGATTGAGTTTCAGCATTACCTGATCAACCGCCTCGGTTTCCCCCCACCCAAAAGTAACGAGCCCTCCGCTCTCGTTTCCTACTTCGAGTCCCTGATCGATCGTCCGCTGGTGTCCGCCCGGATAAAAATAGGCTAAAATAACCTCATGGCCGACCAAGAACTCCTTGATAAAGTCATCTCTCTCGCCAAAAGGCGTGGTTTTGTCTACCCATCATCTGAAATCTATGGCGGCTTTGCCGCGGTTTATGATTTTGGACCTTACGGTGTAGAACTTGAAAACGCGATCAAGCGTTTTTGGTGGCTCCATATGGTCCAAGCTCGCGAGGATATCGTTGGTTTAGATTCAGCCATTTTTATGCACCCAAGGATTTGGGAAGCCAGTGGTCATGTGGGCGGTTTTTCAGATCCACTTGTCGAATGCAAAAAATGTCACACTCGTTCAAGAGCCGATAAAATGCTTAATGAGATAGGAGTCGAAGCAGACGAGAAAATTAGTATCGAAGAAATTAATCGCCTAATTGTCCAAAACAAAGACAAAATTAAGTGTCCGCAGTGCGGGACCAATGACTTTTCCCACGCCAAAAAATTTAACCTACTTGTTAAATCAAACTTCGGCAACTTTACTGAGGACATGACCGAAAATCCGGTTTATTTGAGAGGCGAAACCTGTCAGGGAATCTACGTCAACTTTAAGTCCGTTTTAGACTCAAGTCGTGTCAAAATTCCTTTCGGTATTGCCCAAATTGGCAAAGCTTTCAGGAACGAGATTACAGCCAGACGCTTTATTTTCCGTACCAGGGAATTTGAACAGATGGAAATGCAGTTTTTTACTTCTCCTGAAGAGGAGATGATCCAATACGAAAAGCTCAGACAGGAACGCTGGGAGTATTACAAAGCTCTCGGTTTTAATATGACAAACCTCCGTTGGAAAAAACACGAAAATCTCGTTTTTTATGCCAAAGAGGCATACGACATTGAATATGATTTCCCGTGGGGTTTCGACGAACTTGAAGGAGTTCATGCCCGAGGTGACTACGACCTATCACAACATAGTAAATTCTCCGGAACCGATCTGTCGTATGTCGACCCGAACTCAGGTCAAAAATTCATGCCACACATTATTGAATCTTCTTCCGGGGTAGGTAGATTGGTTCTGGCCATTCTATGTGACGCTTACTCTGAAGATGAGAAAAATAGCGAAAAAAGAATCTTCCTCAAATTACAGAAAACTCTTGCCCCAGTGCAGGTGGCCGTCATCCCATTGGCCAGAAATAAGCCGGAATTGACACAAAAGGCCAAACAGATTTTTGATTCACTCAAGTGGGCTTTCCGAGCTGAATACGACAATTCGGGCAATATTGGTAAATGCTATCGACGTCAGGATGAAATCGGCACCCCGGCCTGTGTCACGATCGATTTCCAAACCCTTCAGGACGACACCGTCACCGTCCGCGATCGCGATACCGCCATTCAGGAGCGCGTCAGTGTTGACAAACTAATCTCATTTCTAAATACTTAAAACTAATGTTTAAAAAATTTGGTCTTATCCTTGGCGCCGCCCTGCTGTTATCCGCCTGCGGAGCAAAAAAAGCTGGTCCTAGTCAGACCACCAAACAGCCCCGCCAACTAATCAACGCTCTGCCGGTGGGGGAGCGCCCCTTTCTGGTTGTCTTTCCCCACACTACCGGTAAACTCCTGACCATCTATCTCGATCGGGTTGACACCAAGTACAAACAGTCATCCGTTGATCTCGAATATCTCTCTGGCAACTCCCTCAAGGGGGGTCGGACCACCATCGATTTTCCTAAAAGCCTTCCCTACGCTCAAGCTTTTCTGCTCGGCAGTTGCTCTTCCGGAGGTAAATGTTCCTTTGATACCGACCTCATTTCCGGCACCATCAAGAACAAACTCGATGACGGCAGTGATGTCATGAACGTCCTCAAAAGCGATTTTGTTTTCGTCGTCAAGGGCGAGGTAACTACTACCGATGGGCGGGTCACTTATACCCCAAGTAGTGCCAAACAAAAAGACCAAATTCTTTTGGACACTCAAGGACTACCCAAGGCGATCGAAGGCGAGTTGGCCTATGCCCCGATTGCCATTAGTGCCGTTGGTGATGCGAAAATTAGCGGCCAGCTGACTTTTAGAGTCTCGGGAGTTAAATCGGTCCTGATCTACGACGGGGCCAACTTCCAACCGCTCAAGGTCAATATCACGGCTGACTCAGTTGAAGTCAGCCTCAACCAACTTCCCTGGAACAAAGCCGCCAACATTGTTCGCGACGACCTCAAAGGGGAAGCCGAAACGGCCCAGCTCTACCTTCTCGGCCCCATCGTCCTCATCAAATAAACTCCTTTTTAGCCTCGGGTTACCCCTTGACAGGGCAGTTTCTTCCCGACTTACCCAAACTACCAACACTGAAAACTAGGTAATTGATATATCCCATGTAAATTGACCACGAGTAATCGTTTCCCCGTACTAATTGGGTAAGTTGGGGAAAAAGACCATGTCATCCCGACCGAGCGTACTCGCGAGTGGAGGGATCTTCGGGGTCTAAACAAGGGTTGGATAAAGATCCTTTAGTGTTGGATTTTGTTTTGCGATGAGCACATTTTTCTTTCTTCTGGACCATTTCTTAATTTGTTTTTCTCTGGCGATAGCTGTTTGAGGATCATCGTATGTTTCAAAGTAGAGGAGGTCGTGAACTTGATAATCATTTGTAAATCCTTCCACAACCCCCTCCTTATGTTCCCAAACACGACGGAGCAAGTTGCTGGTGATGCCTGTATAAAGGACGTTTCGTTTGAAATTACTTAAGATATATACGAAGAAGTATCTCTGACTTCGAATCATCTAATGTTAATTGTAGGCTATGCAGTCTAGGAAGATCCCTCCACTCGCGAGTACGCTTGGTCGGGATGACAAAGAAGGACGTATCCCATGTAAATTGACCACGAGTAATCGTTTTCCCGTACTAATTGGGTAAGTCGGGAGGGGAAGCCGAAACGGCCCAGCTCTACCTTCTCGGCCCCATCGTCCTCATCAAATAAACTCCTTTTTAGCCTCGGGTTACCCCTTGACAGGGCAGTTTCTTTTCACGATACTGGGGGGTGGTGACAAGTGGTGAATTACCATTATAATAGTAACTAGTTACCAAACCTGTCCTATGCACTATGTTTATCTCTCGCCATTATCACAACCTCGAAGCCAAGGGGAGGTTGGCGATTCCGGCGGTATTCCGCGAAAAACTAACATCTGGTGGCGTCATCACCATCGGGCTGGATGGCTGCCTATTTCTTTTCCCCAACTCATATTGGCAAGAGCTCTGCAGCAAGCTGGCGTCCCTACCCCTGACGAACCGGACCGGCCGTCAATTTACCAGGGTCTTGGTTCAATCAGCCGTGGATCTGGTTCTCGACTCACAGGGGAGGACCTTAATCCCGGACTACTTAAAGGAAAGCGCTTCACTAAAAAAACAAGTGGTGATCGCCGGCGCCCTAACCAGAATTGAAATCTGGGATCGTGACCGCTATCACCAGCACCTTAACTTAGTAACGCAGGAAAATCCCGATTGGGAATCGGGACTAAAAGATTTAAACATATGAGACATCTACCCGCCTTTGCCGGTCAAATAAAGGACCTTTTTCACCTCCAGCCCGGGGATCTGTTCCTAGATCTCACCCTTGGTGACGGGGGACACACCCAGGAAGCCCTTGATGCCGGCGCCCGGGTCGTCAGCTTTGATGTCGATGAGCAGGCAATCAGTCGGGCCACCAACTTCCTCTCCGGCAAATACACGCCCATCATTGTCCGCCCGGAAATGGCCATTGCACCACCGGCCGACTTCACCTGGCTCATCGTTCACACCAATTTTGCCAAAGCGGGAGAAGTAGCGGCCCAACTCAACCTGCCCCTCTTCAAGGCCATTCTTGCCGATCTGGGGACTTCCCAATATCAGTTAGCAGAGGCGCCAAGAGGCTTCAGTTTCAACCTGGAGGGCCCGCTCGATATGCGCCTCGATCAACGCCTTGGTCTGTCCGCCGCCGACCTGGTCAATGCCCTTTCTGAAAGAGAATTGGCAGAGTTGTTCCTTTTGGCCGATGAATACCAAGCCAAAATAATCGCTCGGGCTATCGCTCGGGCCAGAAAAAATGCTCCAGTCACAACCACAAGTGAACTGGCCGAAATCGTGAGTCAGGCAAAGCGGCCGACGGCCAAAAAAATTCACCCCGCCACCAAGACTTTCATGGCTTTGCGTATGGCCGTCAATCTCGAACGGGAAGCCCTTCGGGACATGCTCGCCGCGACGCCGAATTTACTCGCCCAAGGCGGCATCTTGGGGGTAATCAGTTTCCACTCCGGCGAAGACCGACTCGTCAAGCGCTTCATCAAAGAAAAGAAAAAGACAAGCATCCTCCGCGTTATTAACGTTAAACCACTAAAACCAAATGAAAAAGAATTACAAATTAATCCAAAAGTCAGAAGTGCCAAACTCCGTCTGGCTCAAAAAATTTAGCTTAGTCAACAACCTCGTCGGTCTGGTCTTCGGCTTGGTGGCTGTTTTGGCCCTCGCTAACCTCATTGGTACTAACGCCCTGGCCACCCAAGGTGTTGTTCTCGACTACGTACTATCCGAAACAGGAAAATTAAACAAAGAAAACCAAATCCTGACGGTCGAAATTGGCAAAAAAGCCAACTTGAGCAATATTCAATCTGCGGCTTCCGACCTGGGTTTCGTCAGGGTGAAGACCAATTTAATAATTTCGGGAGACGAGGCGTTGGCGGCAGTTAGATAACGATGATTACCCATTTTCGCTTGCGGGTTATTTTTTTCCTGATTCCTTTTTTTGCTCTTGTCATCGTCAGCCGCCTTTTTTATTGGCAGATCATTCGGGGACCGGGACTAGCCGAGCGCGCCGACCGCCAGCACCAGGACGTCGTCATTTTGGCTAGCCAGCGAGGCGATATTTTGGATTCTTCGGGCCAGCTTTTAGCGGGCAGTCAGAACCTCTATCACCTTTTTGTCTACAAACCTCAACTGGAGAAGTCCAAAGCCGAAGTTATCGATCTTCTCGCGCCCGTTCTCGCCACTACCGCGGGCGTGCTCGATCAAACTCGCTCCCAGCTTCTCGACCGCTTTAACCTTACCAGCAACTGGGTCTCATTGAAGCACTACCTAACCCCCGATCAAAAGAAAAAAATTGAGGCCCTAAACCTCAAAGGCCTGGGTTTCGAGGACGAATTCACCCGTTTCTATCCCGAAGCCAGTCTGGCCGCCCAAGTCCTCGGCTTCGTTGGTAGCGACCTTGCCGGGGAACCCCAGGGTTATTTCGGTTTGGAGGGCTACTTTGATCGCCAAATGCGCGGCCGGGAAGGAAAGATCAGAAGCGAGAAAGATGCTTTCGGCAACCCAATCCTCATCGGCCGTTATAACCTGCTTGCCAACATCACCGGCCGGTCAATCATCACGACTATCAATAAACAAACCCAGTTTCTGGTCGAATCACTTCTGCGCGAGGGCCTGGACCGCTATCAGGCCAAAGCCGGTAATGTCATTATCATGGAGAGCACTACCGGCAAAATCCTAGCCATGGCCGCCTATCCCAACTATGACCCCGGTCATTTTGCCGATTTCGACAAATCTACCTACCAAAACCCCAGCGTCGCCGACCTTTTTGAACCGGGTTCAATCTTCAAAGTCCTCGTCATGGCCGCCGCCCTCAATGAAAAAGTGGTTACCCCGACTACCATCTGCGACATTTGCGCCGGTCCTATCCACATCGGTCAATACACCATCAAAACCTGGGATGAAAAATATTACCCGAACAGCACCCTTACCGACGTCATCGTTCACTCCAACAATATCGGTATGGTTTTTGTTGCCCGCCGCTTAGGTAAAGAAAAATTCGCCCGTTACTTATCTGATTTCGGTATCGGCCAGTTAACCGGCATCGAACTTCAGGAGGAGGCCGCCGGTTCCAAAAAACTTCAAGCCGACCTGAAAGATATTGATTTAGCCACCAATTCTTTCGGTCAGGGAATCGCCGTCACCCCCATCCAGATGCTCGCGGCCGTCAACGCCGTTGCCAACCAGGGCGTCCTGGTTCAGCCGACAATTGTCGAAAAAATAAAAAGTGGCGACAAAGAAGTTAGCCTTCCTCAAGCTACAAAAAAAAAGGTGATCGAACCGGAAACGGCCATCCAAATTCGCGATATGATGATTGCCGCGGTTGACCGGGGGGAAGCCAAATGGGCCAAGCCGAAAAATATCGAAATCGCCGGTAAGACCGGTACCGCCCAGATTCCGATCGCCGGCCATTATGATCCCGAAAAAACGATTGCCAGTTTTATCGGTTTTTTTCCGGCCCGGCAACCTCAATACACCATGCTGGTCAGCCTGACCGAACCTCAAACATCCCCTTGGGGATCGGAAACGGCCGCTCCGCTCTGGTTTGCCATCGCTAACCAACTATTGCTCCTTGGTGGCGCCCGCTAGTCAAACAGGTTAAAATCAAACTGTGTCACCGAACCAGCGGCATACTATCTCCTTTAAGCACGCCCTCGACGGCGTCAGCTATACCATCAAAACCCAACCCAACTTTCGCGTTCATTTAATTGCGGCCATCATCGCCATCAGCGCCGGCTTTTATTTCAACCTCACTTCGGCCGAGTGGTCAGTTATCGTTTTCATCATCGGTCTGGTTTTTATCACCGAGATGATCAATACCAGCATTGAGTCGGTAGTCGACCTCCATACCGAAAAATTTCATGAGCTAGCCAGAGTCGCCAAGGATGTTTCCGCCGGCATGGTCCTGACGACTGCCGCCATGGCGGTCATCACCGGCCTGCTTGTTTTTCTACCCTATCTGTTAACAGCCTTGGCCAAAGGCCAATTCGCCTTTGGCGGAAAGCTCTAGCGATCATGTCATCAATATCGATCCTTCTAGGAATCATACTCATCTCCTTCATCATCCACGCCACCGCCGTTGTTCCTTTCATTAACCTCCTCTACCGGGTTAAGTTTTTCAAAAGGAAAACCGCCGTCATCGCCAGTATGACTGACACCGCCTCGGTCCATATTCGGTCCAAATCCAGAACCCCGGAGGGCGGCGGCCTGCTCATCATCGTCATCACTAGTCTCATTTTTGCCGCTCTGCTACCACTTTTTAAACTCCTGGGCGTCAACATCACCCACGTCTACCCGATCAATGAGGAAATTAACGTCATTTTCTTCACTTTTTTGGCCTTCGGTCTTCTTGGCCTCTACGATGACATCGTCAAGTACTTTGAACTGGACCGGGATTTGGGCTATGCCGGTCTAAAAACCAGAAACAAATTCGCCATTCAGACTGTCCTAGGCCTAATTATTGGTTCCTTGATGTACTTCAATCTGCATATCAGTATTATCAATATCCCATTCATTGGTGTCATGAACCTGGGCTTTTGGTTTATTCCTGTTGCCGCCTTTGTGGTCATAACTTTTGCCAATGCCGTCAATATCACCGATGGCATGGACGGCCTAGCTGGGGGCTTACTCATGATCGGCCTCTTCGGCTTTCTGATGCTTTCCGTTTCCGTTCTCGATACCCCCATCTCAATCTTCATTGCCCTCTGGCTGGGCGGCCTAATTGCCTTCCTCTATTTCAACGTTTATCCTGCCCGTATTTTTATGGGAGATGCCGGGGCGATGGCCTTTGGCGCCACCTTGGCCGTCATCGGTTTGCTTTTGGGGAAAACAATTGCCCTATTGGTCGTTGGCGCGCCCTTCCTGGTCGATGGCGCCAGCAGTCTTCTCCAAATTGCTTCGGTAAAACTGACGGGTAAACGCCTGTTCCCCATCGCTCCGATTCATTATTGGCTCCTGAAAATTGGCTGGACCGAACCGAAAATCGTCCAGCGGGCTTGGTTGGCCGGCATTATGGTTGTTGTTTTTGGCCTCTGGCTAGCGGTCATATGAAGCGGCATCCCTATTTTACCCTCCTAACCGGACTCGCTCTTTTCATTTCGTTGATCGGCCTGGTTGCCGTTTACAACGCCTCCGTCGTCGAGGCTTTTAACAACTTTCACGACAAATACTATTTCGTTAAACAACAAGCCACCTGGCTCCTCCTGGGTCTTGTCATCTATTTTGTCGCCTCAAGTTTGTCGCCTAGGTTTTACAAAAAAATCGCCCTGCCTTTTTTCGTCGTGGCTCTCTTGTCCATGATCCTGGTGTTGATCCCCGGTTTGGGGCTGCGTTTACAGGGCGCGCGGCGCTGGCTCTCACTTGGTTTTTTTCGGTTTCAACCCTCGGAGCTCCTTAAAGTTGGCCTCGTTGTTTACCTGGCCAGTTGGCTGACGTCGAATCGGGAGATGAAAAAACTAACTCTCTTGCTGGCGGTCTGTTTGGGGCTCGTCATGCTCCAGCCCGACCTGGGAACCGCCGTTGTTGTCGCCATGATTGGTTTCGGCCTTTTTTATGTCTCCGGCGCCAAGGCCCGCGACCTTCTGCTCGTCGTTTCGACCTTAGTCTTTGCCGGTCTGTTTCTCATTTTCAGTTCCTCCTACCGGCTCGAGCGGTTAAAGACTTTCATCGAGCCAACGGCTGACCCGCTCGGCCGTTCCTATCACATTAACCAAGTTCTTTTGGGTTTGGGTTCGGGGGGTTTGTCCGGCGTGGGCTTGGGGCGTTCCCGTCAGAAATATGCCTACCTGCCCGAAGCGACCACCGACTCAATTTTCGCCATTATCGGCGAAGAACTGGGTTTTGTCGGCGGCTTGGTTCTGATCGGTCTACTTCTATCCTTGTCTCTCCTGGCTTTCCGCATCGCTTTTTCGGCGAGAGACCAACACAGCCGGCTCCTGGCGGCCGGCGTTGCCATCCTCTTTTCGGCCCAGACCTTCGTCAACCTGGCTTCAATGGTAGCCATCGTCCCCCTGACCGGCATACCCCTACCGCTCATTTCTTACGGCGGTTCTGCTTTGGTCACGACATTTGCCGCCCTTGGTATACTAGCAAGTGTCGCCCGCAACCTATGAAAAAAACCATTGTTTTCACCGGTGGTCATCATAATTCCGCCCTCGTCATTGCCGAGCAACTAAAAAGAGAAGGTTGGCAGATCACTTGGATTGGCCATAAGTTCGCCGCCGGAGGAGACAAAAACGTTTCGGCCGAATACCAGGAAGTCACCGCCGCCCAAATTCCTTTTTACGAGTTAAAAACCGGCAAGTTTTACCGTCAGCTCAATCCCTTCACCCACATCAAAACACTTTTCGGGTTCCTCCAAGCCTTTTCCTACCTCCTCCGTCTCCGACCAAGGTTGATCGTTTCTTTTGGCGGTTACCTGGCCGTCCCGGTTGTTCTCGCCGGCTGGCTGCTAAGAATCCCCAGCCTCACTCATGAGCAAACCGTCGTCGCCGGTTGGGCCAACCGCGCCATTGCTCCCTTTGTCGACAAAATCTTTTTGACCCACGCTTCGTCTCTGTCCAGTTACCCAAAGAAAAAATCACTGGTCGTCGGCCTGCCCTTGCGGCCTGCCCTTTTCGACCCCAGTCTGAAAAAGAAATTTACCCCCAAACTCCTCTATGTCTCTTGTGGTAAACAAGGCTCGCACCTTATCAACCAGACCCTCTTTCCGATCATTCCCCAGTTGGTGAAGAGATTCACCATCGTTCACCAAACCGGCGCCAGTACTATCAACCGCGACCTTGACAAAGCCAGGCGTCTCAGGGAACCTCTTGGCGACCTTGCCGGTCGTTATCACTACGCCCCTTACTTCTTTGCCCGCGAAGCGGCCAGCTATCTCCAGTCAGCCGCTGTCGTCGTCAGCCGCGCCGGCGCCCACCTCACCTACGAATTGTCTTTACTTCAAAAACGGACCGTCTTTATTCCCATCTCGTGGGTTTCCCATAACGAGCAGCTGCTAAACGCAGTTGAAGCGGCCAAAGTCGCCCCGGCCGTTATTCTTGCCGAAAGCGAGCTGACCCCGGAGTCCCTATTGGCCGCGATCGAAAAAGTTGAAAAGATGAAACCAAGGGTCAAAGTTAAAGCCGACCCCTTTGCCGCCACTAACAAAATACTCGCCGTTATTCATGAATACCTTCAAAGCTAGCTCTCTAGCCGTTATTGCCGGCCTGATTTTGATTAACCAGCGTTTCTTGAAAATCAGCACCATTGTTTGCCGGGCTGATAATTCACCTTGTCCCGAAGCGATTCAAAATCTGGCCGAAAGATACCAAGGTCGATCTCTTTTATTGCTTCGTCAGCGCCAGTTAGCGCGGGAAATTGTCGCCTCCGGTTTGGCCGATCAGGCAAAGATTTCGGTCCGGCTTCCCGGCCGGTTAGTGATCGCTCTGACCCCGCCGGCAACTAGCTTTTACTTAAAAGCCATTTTTGGCACTCCCTCCCTGACAGAAATCATTGCCCCGTCGATTGAATTGGCTCGTTTTGTCGCCGCCTCAAACGGAAAAACTTTTCGCCTCCTGCCTGGCGGCATTCTTGACCAAAGCGAGAACGAAACGACAATCTATCTAATTGCTTCCGAAATCCCTAAGTCAGATTACCTACTGGCTGCTTTTTCCTGGCTCAAGGCGATTGCTGACGCCAAGTTGCCGACCGAGGCCATTTATCTCCTACCCCACCTGCTCGTTGTCAAAGTCACAGACCAACCGGACTACCTCTTTAGTTTTGCTTCCGACCCACCGCCAACTCTCATGGCTTTACAACGTCTCCTCATGGCCGTTACAATAAACGAGCTTAGTGTTATTGATTTTAGATACAGTAACCCTATACTGAAATAATAATGGCCAAAACAACCTCCATGAACGCCATTGACGTTGGCAGTAGCAAAATCAGTTGTCTTATTACCGTAGAGAGTAGCGATTCTGACAAGATTAATGTCGTTGGTGTCGCCACTACTCCGAGCCGGGGCGTCAGGAAGGGTCAGATCGTCGACATTGACGAGGCCGTCTCCGCCATCACCGACTGCGTCGAAGCGGCCGAAAGAATGACCGGTTTCTCGATCAACAACGCCTATGTTTCTATTTCCGGTGAACATATTCAGTCCCAAAACAGTAAGGGCGTCGTTGCTATTACCCAACCCGAAGGGGAAAT
The DNA here is from genome assembly GCA_964352325.1 of uncultured Pseudomonadales bacterium. GTDB lineage: Bacteria > Patescibacteriota > Microgenomatia > UBA1400 > MFAQ01 > 2-01-FULL-50-23. The sequence goes on along the minus strand of CAYGRQ010000001.1, from coordinate 14,379 downwards.
CGGGGAGGAGGATGTCTATCGCGTTGTCGAGGCCGCTCGGGCTGTTTCACTCCCCAACAGCCGCGAGATTCTTCACGTTCTGCCTCGTGAATATATTGTCGATTCCCAACGGGGGATCAAAGATCCCATCGGCATGGCCGGCGTTCGTTTGGAGACCGACGCTCATCTGATCACCTGTTCTTCGGTCGCCATGAAGAACATGGCCAAGTGCGTCACTGAGATCGGTATCGACGTCAGCGGCATGGTCTATACCGGTTTAGCCGGCAGTTACTCTGTCTTGACAGAGACTGAAAAGGAGTTGGGAGTTGTCCTGGTTGATATCGGTGGGGGTACGACCAGTCTTTCCATTTATATCGAAGGCGCTTGTGCCTACTCAACTGTTATTCCTGTCGGTGCCAAAAAGGTCACTGACGATCTCGCTATCGGTCTGATGGTTAGTCTCGAGTCCGCCGAAAAAATTAAACATTATCTCAGTAGCGCACCGGAAGGAACAGCCGAGAAAACCGATGAAGTCAATCTAAACCGCTTGGGCCTGAAGGAAGAAACCAAAACCATCAGCCGCAAAACCATTGTCGACGGCATTATTCGACCTCGTCTCAATGAAATTTTTACCATGGTTGGGACAGCGATCAAAAAATCCGGTTATGCCGGTCAAGCCCCAGCCGGCATCGTTCTCTGCGGCGGCGGTTCGATGACCGTTGACGCCGCTTCGGCCTGTAAACGCGTTCTCCAACTGCCAACTCGTGTTGGTAGCCCCGCCGGTCTTTCCGGGCTCGTCGAAGAAATCGGTTCGCCCGCTTACGCCGCCACCGTCGGTCTTATCTTGTATGGCGCCGGCAAAAAGAATGAATATGGCGGCAGCAAAAAATCCGTTTTCGATCAACTGACAAAAAAACTGCCACTCAAGGGCTTTCTGGACAAGGCGTTTGAGTTCGTCAAATCGTTTCTGCCCTGAGCCGCCCGCCTTCTTGTTATCTCCTGCCCCATTATGTACAATGACGCCAAAATAAATCTAACATGGCTTTAGTCAAACCTGATATTAATTCATTTGCCAAGATCAAAGTTCTCGGTGTCGGCGGTGGGGGAAACAATGCCCTCAATTCCATGATTTCCGATAGCAAGATCCAGGGTGTTGAGTTCATCGCCATCAATACCGACCTCCAGGCGCTGTTGGCCAACAACGCCGATATCAAACTCCAAATTGGTGAGCGGGTCACCAAGGGTCTGGGGTCGGGTGCCAATCCGGAAATCGGTCAAGCCGCTGCCGAAGAAAGCCGCGACAAAATCCGCGATCTGCTTGCCGGCACCGACATGGTTTTCATCACTGCCGGTGAAGGTGGAGGAACCGGTAGCGGCGCCGCTCCGATCATCGCCTCCGTCGCCAAAGAAGTCGGCGCCCTCACCGTCGCCGTCGTCACCAAACCATTTCTTTTTGAAGGTACCCGGCGCATGGTCCAGGCCGAAGAGGGGATCGAAAAACTGAAAAAAGAAGTCGACACCTTGATCGTCATTCCTAACCAAAGAATTCTCGATGTCATCAGAAAAGAAGACACCCTTCTTAATGCTTTCCGAATGGCCGACTCGGTTCTTTCTCAGGGTGTCCAAAGTATTTCTGATCTGATCACCATTCCAGGGCTGATCAACGTCGATTTCGCCGACGTCAAGACAGTTATGTGTAACGCCGGTTCTGCCCTCATGGGTATCGGAACCGCCAGCGGCGACAAGCGCGCCGTCACCGCCGCCAAACAAGCCGTCAGCTCGCCGCTGCTGGAAATTAGTATCGATGGCGCCCGCGGCATTCTCTTTAATATCAGCGCCGGCAAAAGCCTGACCATGAACGAGGTCAATGATGCCGCCAATATCATCTCCGCCGCCGCCGATCCCGACGCCAACATTATTTTTGGTGCCACCATCAGAGAAGATCTGGGTGAGGACATCAAGATTTCCGTCATCGCTACTGGCTTCGATGAAAACCGCCGCCGGATGCAAAGTTTCGTTAGCCGCGTTAACCCTAATTACTTCTCCCGCCCAGCCGCCCAGCCAGAACCGGCAGAGTTTGCTGAGGAAGAGGCGCCCGAGTTGGCCCTCGAGCCCGCCGTCGAGGAGATTTCCGCGGAACAACCAATCAGCTTGAGGGATAGACTACATATCAAGCACCGCGAGGTTACGATCGAAGACGACCTCGACATTCCCACCTTCCTCCGCAAGCGCCAGTAACACCTACGGGGTCAGACCCTGCAGGCCTAATCGTAATCAATCAACAGAGAACTCATGTCCGAGAGATCCACGGACTCGAGCACAAATGATTTGTACGAATTTAGAACGTCACCTTTAGAAAATAAGCACGATATCTCCTGGTTTCTAACCCACGACTGATTAAATTTCCCTAGATAAATCGGTAGGCTCGAATATCGATACTCCAGCAAACCTGCAGGGTCAGACCTTGCAGGGTCGGGGTTACGATGAATATAACGAGACAACTGGAGCAATTGGGCTTCAGAATCAATCGTTACCGCCCGATAGGCTCCCTGAAAGAGATGTCCGGACCTTTGATATTTCTTATTAAAATACATCGCATACTTCGTCGAGACTGATTGGACAAAATCAGCAATCCCCGTAGAAACATGTTGCTTTATCAGTAGATGAAAGTGATTGGGCATTAGGCAATAACAAAGCAGGTCAACAATTCCAAAATAGTTTTTAAGCCTCTTCGAAGGAGAAATTTTTTGATTTTGATCAACGGGTGACAAATATATCATCAGATACGAAAGAAATACCGAATGGTCCTGCTGATCAAGAAAGATATTCCGTTTCTCCACTCCACGATTGTAAATATGATAATAACCGTTTTCATCGTAAATCTTGATTATGTTTTTGCCAGGCACTTCTACTCCAGCATAGCACCCCAATCACCTACGGGGTCAGACCCTGCAGGAAAGCGACGCTCATAAATATAGTAAAATGAACAACATGGTAAAAGATTCATTCTCGGAAATTTTTTCCAGTAAGAAAAAGGTGATGTTTGTTTATGCTCATCCCGACGACGCGGAGATGTATTCCGGTGGACTTATAGCTAGGCTGGTCAAAGAAGGGATCGAGGTCTTACATGTCAAAACGACCAAAGGAAACAAAGGCTCACGCCAAGATAAATATACCGAGTCCGATCTAGCAAACATCCGAGAGACCGAGGATGAAGCTGGTTTAGAGATTTTGGGTCTTGCTCCAAAAAACAGCGTCAATCTAAATTTAGGCGACGGTCAAATCGAAAATAATCTTGATAACATCGAAAAAATCGTCAAGCAAATCCGTACTTTTAGGCCGGATCTAATCGTCACCCATAATCCAGAGAAAGTAATTATCAAAGATGATTTTGGAGAGTTTTATTTAAATCATCGAGATCATCGAAATACAGCCATATCAGCAGTTGACGCCGCCTACCCTTACTCTCGAGACAATTTATTTTTCCCCAAACAGATCGAAGAAGGATTGTCGCCACATATAGTAAAAGAGTTTCTTTTCGCTGATTTCTGGGGAGATCCTGACCTAGTTTATTTTGATATAACCAATTTTTTCGATCAGAAAATAAACGCCATCGCAAGTCACAAATCCCAATATAGCGAAGAAAAAGCCAAGGGAGCAGCCGATTACTTTGCTCCAGAGAAAGAGGGTCGTCGCTACGAACAATTCCGCTACATCAAGGCCGACTAATGTTATAAAAAAGAATAAAATGGCCAAACACAAACTAAAGCCAATCGAGACCAATTACGTTCCTAACCAGGTCGAGGAGGAGGTTTTGGCGTACTGGAAGAAAAACGAAATCTTTGAGAAGTCAGTCCAGATGCGACCGGAAAAAGACTCTTACAGTTTCTACGACGGCCCACCCTTCATCACCGGTTTACCCCATTATGGCCACCTCTTGGGTAGTATCGTCAAAGACGTCATTCCCCGTTACCAGACCATGAAGGGCAAGCGCGTCAGACGCGTTTGGGGTTGGGACTGTCACGGTCTCCCCGCCGAAAACAAAGTCGAGAAACAACTGGGCATCAACAGCAAGAAAGAAATCGAGACCCTGGGCATCGATAAATTCATCGCCGCCTGCAAGGATTATGTTGGCAACGTCAGCGCTGAGTGGGAGTGGTACGTCGACCACATCGGCCGTTGGGTTGATTTCAAAAACGCCTACAAGACCATGGATACCGACTATATGGAGTCGGTCATCTGGGTTTTCCATAAGCTCTACGACAAAAAACTAATCTACAAAGGCAAACGCGTCTCGCTCTTTTGTCCTCGCTGTTCCACCCCGATTTCTAACTTCGAGGTCGCCATGGACAACTCCTACAAAGATGTCACCGACCCTTCTGTCTTCGCCAAATTCAAAGTCAAAGGTGAAGATAAATATTTGCTCGCCTGGACGACTACCCCCTGGACCCTGCCGACCAACTTCGCCCTTGGTGTCGCCCCCGACGAGGATTATGTCGAAGTCGAGTCGGCCGGGGAGCGCTACATTTTGGCCCAGTCCCGCGTGAAAGCCGTTTTTGCTGACAAAAAATACGAGGAAAAAGACGGATTCAAGGGTCAAAAATTGGTCGGTCTATCATACGAGCCCCTCTATGCCTATTATGCGGCCAAGCCCCAGGACCACCAAGTCTACGCCGCCGACTTCGTCTCCCTGGAGGACGGCACCGGCATTGTCCACATTGCTCCCGGTTTCGGTGAGGACGACACCGCCCTTGGCAAAGAACACGATCTCACCATGGCCGAATCGGTCGACGAAGAAGGGAAACTTGACCCGAAAGTTACCGTCGCCGCCGGCAAGTTTTTCAAATCAGCCGATAAATTGATTCTGGCCGATCTCCAAAGCCACAACCTGGTCTTCAAACTGGAATCAATCATCCATAGCTATCCTCACTGTCATCGCTGTGAGACACCTCTGATCTACAAAGTTCAAAAAGCTTGGTATCTCGACGTCGCTTCACTCAAGCAGCAGATGAAAGCGACCAACAAAAACATTAACTGGGTTCCCGGTCACTTCAAGCACGGCCGTTTTGAACTCGGCATCGACTCTGCTCCCGATTGGTGTATCAGCCGCACCCGTTACTGGGGCGCCCCCATTCCCGTTTGGGAATGTTCCTGTGGTGAAATTTTTGTCCCCAGTTCAATCAAGGATTTGGAAGACTGGTCGGGCCAAAAGATTACCGATCTTCACCGCCCGGACATCGACAAGGTGACCATTAAATGTATCAAGTGCGACGGGGTTGCCCATCGTGTCCCGGAAGTTCTTGATAGTTGGGTCGAAGCCGCCTCGATGCCGTATGGGCAGCGGCATTATCCCTTTGAAAACGAAAAAGAATTTCTGGCTAATTTTCCGGCTGACTTCATTACCGAGTATACCGGCCAACTTCGGGCTTGGTTTTATGTCATGCACGTCATTAGTAACGCCCTTTTTAAAACCAACTGCTTCAAAAACGTCATCGTCCAGGGTGTCATCATGGGCAACGACGGTCGGAAAATGAGCAAGAACTATGGCAATTACCCCGACCCGAAGGATTATATTGTCAAATATGGTGCCGACTCTCTCCGTCTTTACCTCATGGGTAGTCCGATCATGGTTGGCCAGGACATCATTATTTCTGAAACCGATTGGCAGGAACACTTGAAAACGACTCTGATGACACTCTGGAACTCCTATAAATTCTTCATTAACTATGCCGCGCTTGATAACTGGGAACCAAAGATTGAAATGGCGCAAGTCCCCACCAAACTCGACCTCTGGATCCTTTCCCGCCTCAACGAAACCGTTCTGGAAATCGACAAACAACTCGCTGGCTATCAGATACCAAAGGCCGTTGCCACAATCAGACCATTTGTTTCCGATCTCTCCACTTGGTATATCAGGCGCTCCCGCGATCGCGTCGGGCCGACTGCGGTTGATAAAACCGACCGTGACCTGGCCTACACCACCCTCCGGACCGTCTTTGCCGTCTTCTCACAGGCTGTTTCACCGATCATTCCTTTTATTTCCGAATATATCTATCGGCATCTGACCGGAGAGGCATCGGTCCACCTGACTGACTGGCCGGCTGTCGCTACTCCTGAAGTTATCGACCAAAATTTAATCACCGCCATGGCCCAAGTGCGTCGGATTGTCGAAGCCGGTCATGCCTTCCGCAAGACCAACACCATCGCCGTCAAACAACCGCTTGCTTCCCTGACCGTCAAAGGTAATTTTGAAGACATCGCCACCGATAGCGACCTGGTGGCCCTGATCAAGGACGAACTCAATGTCGAAGAGGTAAGGTTTGTCGCTGGGGAACAACTGGCTGTTGATTTCGACACCAAACTGACCGATCATCTCACCAAAAAAGGTCAGGCCAGGGAACTGGTCCGGGCCATTCAGGAAGCCAGGAAAGCGGCCGCCTGTCGTCTCGATGAAGTTATCGACGTCATCCTTCCCGACTGGCCAACTGAATTCGAAGACTATCTCAAACAACAAACACTAGTAAAACAAATTACCAAAGGGGCAACCCTCACCGTTGTTCGTAAGTGAATAAAAAACTAAGGCTTCTTATTTCCGTCGGTCTGCTCGTTAGTTTTGGCTTAACCACCATCTGGAGTACCGTCCCCGACCTTTTTTGGGTCCAGTTCTCGTTTCTTGGGATAGGATTGCTGATTGCCTTTGTTTTTTACAAACTTGACCTGACTGTCGCCTTTGGCGCCTCGAATTTCATCTATATCTTCTGTCTCCTCTTGTTGATTTTGACCCTCTTTTTTGCCCCATCGGTTCGAGGGACCACCAGGTGGTTTCTTGGTATCCAGACATCAGAAGTCGTCAAGCCGCTATTGATTTTGGCCTATGCCGGTTTCTTAGTTAAACACAAGCTCGATAAACTCAAGAATCTGCTTCTTTTTATCGTCATGGCCCTGATTCCGGTGATCTTGGTCAAAATCCAGCCGGATTTGGGCAGTGCCCTCGTTCTCACCGCTTTAGCCACTTTCATGGCTGTCTTTAGCGGTCTCTCGCCTAAAAAAATTATCATCTTTTTACTCTTTCTTCTCCTGCTTGTTCCCTTGTCGCCTTATTTTCTCAAGGGTTATCAACTCGACCGGCTCGAGTCATTTATTAACCCCTACCACGACCCCCGCGGCCGGGGCTACAACGTCATTCAATCGGTCATTGCCATCGGCTCCGGCGGCATTTTTGGCAAGGGAGTCCGTCTCGGCACCCAGTCTCATCTCAATTTCCTGCCCGAGCGGCATACCGATTTTATTTTTGCCTCCTTTGCTGAAGAATTCGGCCTTCTGGGCATCAGTCTCACCTTGATCGCCTATTTCAGTCTCTTGTCCCTCTTGTTATCCACCGTCGAAAAGCTAAAAGAACAGGAACACCGCCTCCTCGGGGTGGGTATCATCGCTATCTTTCTTTTTCAAACGGTCGTCAATATCGGCATGAATCTGGGTATTATACCGGTCACCGGCATTACCTTGCCGCTCTTTTCTTATGGCGGCAGCTCGCTCCTATCGTTCATGGCCCTTTTGGGTATGAGCGCCCGACTGCTTGAATTAACACCCGCGCATCAGATATAATCGACACCTGCTATGGCAACCAAAAAGATACCTACCAGTACTCTAGCTGTCATCGAGCTTTCCGGTAAGCAATACCTGGTCAAGGAAGGAGACAAAATCACAGCCGAAAAACTTGACGCCAAAGATGGTGAAAAAGTAAAAGTAGACGCTGTTCTTCTCGTTTCCACCGCCGCCGACGTTAAGGTCGGTACCCCTTATGTGGAAGGGGCCTCAGTTGAACTGTCTCTCGATAAAACCGCCCCTGGCGAAAAAATTGAGATTCGAAAATTCCGCGCCAAATCCCGCTATCGCCGCTCCACTGGCCATCGCCAAATCGAGAGTCATCTGACTGTCACCGGCATCAAACTAAAATAGGCAATGGACTTTCTTTTTACCTTGGGTTTTTCTGAAGAACTGGCCCTCATGGAACTAATCCAGGTTTCCGGTCAAAATCCGCAAAAAACGGGGGATCATCAATACCAAGTTCATCTTGACGGACTTTCCCGAATGAACTATTTAGCCAATCGTTTGGGTGGCCTGGTCGAGGTCGCGGACGCTACCGGCAAAATGGTCTGGCGCCACAGCGCCAAAGCCTGGTTCAAGCGCGATCGCACTAAGCCCTACTCCGATCGTCACAAAGGCCTGCTCCCTCCCAAAATTGCCCGTATCCTCGTCAACCTGGCCGTGGGCGTCGACGACCCTGAAGGCCAGACCCTTCTCGATCCTTTTTGCGGCTCGGGCACCATTCTTATAGAAGCGGGGGTGATGAAGATGAATCTCATCGGTAACGATCTGGATCCGGTCCAGACCGCTGGTGCCAGGCGAAACCTCGATTTTTTTGGCTACGGCTCGAAACTCATGGCCTACGAAGCCACCGCTCTGTCCGATCACCTCAAAGAAGAAATTGATTTTATTGCTACGGAATCATACATGGGCCGGCCGGGGACGCGCGTCGACCGCCTGCCTGACCTGGCCAAGGGTTTGATGAAACTTTATCTCGGCTGCCTCAAGGATTGGTTTAAATTCCTAAAAACCAGTGGCCGCATCGCCATGATTTTTCCGGTTTTTGAATACCAAGGTCGCCAATATAAAACCAGCGCCGTCATTGACGATCCAAAGCTTATCGGCTACAATACCGTTGCTCGAGGCTTGATGTATAGCCAGCCGGAAGCGAAAGTTAGACGAGAAATCGTCGTCCTAGAAAAGAAATAGAAATTTTATGGCCCACGTTAAATCAGGAGGAGCCACCAGACAACATGCGCAACGAGCCGGCAAACGCCTCGGCGTCAAGATGTACGGTGGTCAGGCGATCAAGGCCGGCCAAATCATCGTCCGTCAGCGCGGCGCTAACTTCCACGCCGGGGAAAACGTCGAGCGCGGCCGCGATTTCACCCTCTCCGCTCTCGTTAACGGCACCGTTAACTTCAAAATCAAACAAGGTACCAATTACGTCGAAGTCCTGCCTCAAAAGTAAATGGCCGACGTCATCGAACAACTCCCGATAGATCAACTTCAGCCCAATCCTTTGCAACCCCGGGGTGTCATCACTCCCGAGTCTCTCGCCGAGCTGGTTGACTCCATCAAAACCCACGGCCTTATTCAACCTCTCGTCATCGCCCACACTCCGGCCGGCTACCAAATCATCGCCGGTGAACGCCGTTGGCGCGCTGCCCGTTTGGCCGGTTTGATTCACGTTCCGGTCAAAATCATCCAAACTTCGCCCCAGGGGATGCTCGAGATGGCCATCGTCGAAAACGTTCAGCGCAGTGATCTCAACGCGATCGACCGGGCCAATTCCTTCGACCGCTTGATGCGGGAGTTCAGCCTGACCAATCTCGATATCGCCACCCGCACCGGCAAAAGTCCCTCCTATGTCAGCAACTCACTTCGTCTTTTGGAACTCCCCGACGCCTTAAAAGACGGTCTGATTTCTGGTGTCATTAGCGAAGGCCACGCTCGGGCTCTGTCCGCCATCCCCGAAACTCAGGCCATGATCGAAGCCTACAAGATTATCCTGCGTGAAGGCGGCTCCGTCCGTCGCGCCGAGGAACTGGCCCGCCGCTTCAAGAAACAAATGGGGGGCAAAACCAAAGTTGCTATCGATGATGTCGCCAACAAGTCGATTAATGACTTGATTGATCAGCTAAGCAATCAGATTCAGACTTCAATTGGCAAAAATGCCAAGGTCAAAATGCGCCGCTCCCGCATTGAGACCGCCATCAGTATCGTTCTTCGTGGGAAACCGGAAGAAACCGAACAGCAGCTAAAAAAGATTTGTATCGCCCTCTCCACTGGTGAGGTCACCAATGAAGTTGCTGAAGAAACCATTCCCGAAACCGCCGCCGCCAATGCCGCCCCGGCCTTCAATAATCCCTTCGAACCAATTCTTCCGATCGACTCCCCCAAAGACGAATTCGAGGATTATTGATTTTCCACCGGGTTAACGATCAAACCCACTTTATCTCCCGGCCAGTAGCGGAAAAACGCTTTCCCGACAATGTTTTGGTAGGGGACTGGCCCCCAGTCGCGACTATCCGAAGAATGGCCACGATTATCACCGACGGCAAAAACCGAGCCTCCTGGAATTGTATATTCCGTTCCCTCTCTTAAAAACTGCCCGGCCGCGGTTGTGTATTCAGGGGGGAGGTAGAACTCATCAAGGGGTTGGCCATTGACATAGACTTTGCCTCCGGAAACCATGATTCTGTCACCGGGAACGGCGATGACCCGCTTGATGAAATCAAAATTTTCATTCACCGGTGCTCTAAAAACGATCACGTCACCCCATTTTGGTGCCCTGGTCCGAAAAGTCACTTTGTCGGTCAGAACATACTCGCCGTCGTGAAAGGTGGGAAACATCGAACTACCCTTTACCTGATGCGGCTGCATCAAAAAAAGATAAACCACCACAAAAATCGAGGCCGAAACCACGAACACCTCCACCATTTCGTACAACAGACCCAAGAACTTTTTCACTATCCTAGCCACATCTTTAAGCTTAAGGCTCTTGGTATAATAATTCAAGCCCGACGAATCGTCGGGCAAGCCCAAAAGGACCCGTAGCGCAGTTTCAGCCAAAGGCTGATCCGCCTATGGCGGAGGTTAGAGCGCAGATTAAATATGTTTTACATATATTTTCTAAAAAGTTTGAAAAATGAAAAGGTGTATGTTGGTAGTACGTCAAAAAATCCAGAGACACGCTTGGTTGAACACAACAATGGAAGTAATTCTTTCACTAAGCTAAACGCTCCATTTGAGTTAATTTATTCCGAAAATTATTTCTGCAAAAAAGACGCCATTCTTCGGGAAAAGTTTTATAAATCTGGGTTTGGTAGGCAAATTAAAGATCTAATTGTAAAATACACCTTATCATTAAGGACCCGTAGCTCAGCTGGTTAGAGCGCCCCGGTCACATCGGGGAGGTCGAAGGTTCGAGACCTTCCGGGTCCACCATGATTAATTATAAAGTCGTTCGCAGTTCCCGCCGCCGCCTTTCTTCATCAATCTCAATCACACCCGAGAGGGGAGTGGTAGTTTCCGTTCCTCCCTGGGTATCTCTTTCGGCTATCGAAGAAATAGTGCGGGCAAAAGCCGACTGGATTAGAAAAACTCTCGCTCGGCTCGGCGCCCAGCCACATCCAAAAGCGAAACAATACACCGACGGTGAAAAGCACCTCTATTTCGGCGAAGAGTACCCCCTTGCCGTCATTCCGACTGTCGGTATCGCTACTCCCAGGTTACAATTTCTCTACAACTGTTTTGAAGCCAAAGTCCCCGCCCATCATCCTCCGCATAAACAAAGAAAGGGTCTGGAAGAAGCCATGCTCCGCTGGTATCTCGACAACGGCAAGAGGATCATCACCGAAAAGGTTAACTTCTTCACCAAGCTACTCAACATTTCCCATAACCGCATTGTCCTGAAGAAAGTTTCCTCCATCTGGGGTAGTTGTTCACGCAAAAACAATCTCAACTTCAACCGCAAGCTCATCATGGCCCCCCACAAAGTCGTCGACTATGTCATCATCCACGAGGTTTGTCATTTGATCCATCATCACCACCGCCAAAGTTTTTGGGATCTAGTCAAAAGTCTCGACCCTGACTACAAAATGCACATCAAGTGGCTGAAGACAAACCACTACCTTTTGACTATTTAATCCCCAAGGCAGTGAGGAGTAGGTAACGTGCCGAGAGTGTTTTATCCAACGACAAATCACGCCGTGTAGTCTTTATCTCCTTTGCTTCATCGAATCGCTCGGTAAAGAGAGTATAGAATACGCCGGCGTAGTAGCTGGTACTATTTCGCAGAAGATTATCGCCCAAAATTTTATAAGCTTCGACCTGGGCGATGTTGGCATTCAAAAAAACCCCCTTCGTACTATTTCCACTTCCAATCACAGTTTCTGCGAGATCATCAATATCCGTCCAGACATTTATTATGGCTTCGATCTGGTCCGAGCGGTTATTTTTATGCGCCTTGATCACCAATCTTGACAGCTGTTCTCTGAGCTGTCTTATCGCCACAATCCTTTTGTTTCGCGGCTGTGATTCAGACCTCATCACCGAAACCAGGTTCTTTTTATCCCAGTTGGGGAGCAATCCATTAAGAACGGACAGGTTCTCATCGAAGGAGCGGCTAGAAGTTTGACTGTCTCCGGAGATGTCAAACTCTCCGTCACTGGAAGTAACCTGGTAGGTATCTACCTGACTCGATGTAATGAGGTTTCCCTTTTGGTCTCTCCAATTCGTCTGTCCCTCATCCATATCGCCGACGTAGAGCTGATAACTGCCGGTTTCTCCAGCGGCGTCTACACTAGCTGTTAGGGTCTGGTTATTGTACCCGGGTAGGAAAAACAATTTTTGATCAGGCAGATAAATGCCTAAATTTCCGTCACAAACCGTTTCGGCGCAAACACGCAGCGTTCCTGGAGATCGCAGAGAGGCAATAAAAACGCTTTTTTGAGAGTCGGGGGTAACGTCCGTGATCACCTTGTTTGTGTCTAATCCCAGTTCTTCAAAAATCTTTTCGATTGATTCTTTGCTGCCAATAATCTGTTCATGGTTGGCTGTCAGAAGAGCCTTCTGGCTGAACGCATTTGTCGAACTAAGGGTTAAAACCGCCCCATCGCCCTCATTGGTTGTTTCAAAAGGCGACCCAATCGGTTTTCCGTCCTCCCACAGCCCCTGGGTTTTCTCTAACCAACCTCGGTTCACAACTTTCAGAAATCGATCCGTCTGGTTATTATTTCCACCGTTTGCCCACAAAAGACCATCAATCGTGGCGGTGTTTCCATTCAGGTTGCCGAGCACGACATTTTTTTGGAGTAGGGAACTAGAAGACAACAGAAGATCATTTTTCTTTAGAAAATCAAAAGTTGGTAACGTATCTTTTATCCCAGGCGCCAGTCTTCGGACGGTATCGACCCGATTTTCTCCTGGTTGTTGGTTCAATTTTGTCATTAATTCCAGTGCCGCTCTCTGCCACCAAACATTTTTCCAAACAGTTGCTCCTTCCCAAAGACCATAAGCGTCGATGACACCCTGATGTGGACTGCCAGCAGTAATGATCTTATCGATCTTTCCTATTCCGATATTTTGTCCGTAGGTTCGGGCCACCAATCCGCCATAGCTATGGCCAATGAAATCTATTTTTCCGGTCAAACCCAAACCGTTTACGTAGTTATTCAAGTCCCCCGCCAGGTCAGTCAATCCTTTCCGCCAATCGTAGCCGAAGACAAACAAATTAGTGCCCTCTACGTAACCAGCATTTTTCAACGAATCAATTAAGTTTTTATACAGGGTTATGAAAGAGGGAACCTGCCAATTTGTCCCCGCCGTCCCGCTCAATATTGCTCCATAATCCCAGCTCCCGCCCAGTCCCGGGAGAATAATGATCGGCCTCAACGGCTCCGGCGTCGGTGATGGAGTGGGGGTAGGAGTGGGTGTCGAAACGTTAATTTTGATGTAATCAACTAGTAAATTTCCCCAGATTATGCCACCAGTACGCTGTGGGTTGCCCAACCACAATTGAGAAATAATTTTTGCTGTTGGTTTGGATTCAAAAATGAAACCTCCATCTAAATAAGCAAAATAAATTTGTCCGGAACGGATGATCTTAAGAATATGCCATGAATCCCAGCTTGCTGTTGCCGCAAGACTGTAGTCATTACAGGTGGTAGACGAACTAGAACAAAGAATCGTAGTCAACGAAAAAGAACGAGTACTTTCTCCTAAGGGCCATAAAGCAAAAATAAAATCGCTTAACCCTAAGGGGATGGACGTCCCATTTAATAATAATTTGTCAGCCAAGATGATACCGTAACCATAATTCTGAAATCCGTAAAATTTAAATCTAGTTTCAAAAACAAAGTTACCATTCAAGTACTCAGGACCATTTTCTAAATAAAGATACGGATAAGTACTTCCTGGAGGAGCAGATAGTTTAAGTGAGCCATCAAGAGATTCAATGTTGCCATTATTTTTTTCTGATACCCATAGTTGTGAGCTGGGAGTTGAACCAAATTCCTCATCGAGCGAAGAAACGGCATATGCACGGTTGACTCGAGAGAAAATAAAAAGGAAAATCAATACGAAAACAATCCTCTTGAGCAGTTTGAAAATCACTTATACTATCTTTCTACTGTAAAAAATAAATGTCAAGCCCCAAAAGAAATACTTCTGTGGTAGTCCTTACTTATAATTCTGAAAAACACATAGGGAGGTGTTTACAGTCTGTATTAAGCGAGTCAGAGAGGATAATAGAAGTAATTGTTGTCGACAATCATTCACAAGATGGAACTGTTGAGATTGTCAAAAGAC